>DAOUBY010000151.1:0-25124 GCA_034432325.1 Anaerolineales bacterium | reverse complement strand
CAGAATCTTGAAATTCGATGCAAGATGATTTAAAAAAACTTCGTGGTCTTTGTGTTCTTCGTGGTAAGAAAAGGTTTTTTTCAGTGCAGTCAGTTCAAATATTTACGCAGTACTCTGTAATTCGCAGGCTTTTCTGGAAGGTATAATTTTCACAATGACTTCGATCTCTCAACCTTATCAACGAGTGCCGCTCCTGCCTCAAATCATCGCTGCGGTCGTCGGCGGCGTGACGTTGTTCATCGTCGCCGTCATCGCCTGGACGCTGGGATACCAGCTCCTCTACGCCGGGCGCATCTTCCCCGGCGTTTCGGTCGCCGGCGTGGACCTCTCTGGTCTGACCCCGTCCGACGCCGCGATCAAACTTCAGCAGACTCTGTCCTACCCTGTCAGCGGGAAGATTCTCTTCCGCGATGGAGAAAAAGCCTGGGTGGCGAGTCCCGCAGAATTGGGCATGGTCTTCGATCCGTCGTCCAGCGCGATGACCGCTTATCGTCTGGGACGAAGCGGGGGAGTGTTTCAGGCGTTGTCCGATCAGATTCGGGCGCGCGGCGGCGGCGTCTATGTCCAGCCGGTCATCATCTTCGATCAGCGGGTTGCTTATCAATACCTGCGGCAAATCGCCCTGCAGGTGGATCAGCCCGTGCGCGAGGGCGGCTTGAGCCTCGAAGGCACGAATGTGGTTGCCACGCCCGGGCAGGTGGGGCGTGAGTTGAAAATTGACGCCACGCTCATCTATCTTGGCGCGCAACTGCAAACCTTCAGCGACGGCGAAGTGCCGCTCGTCATTCAGGAGATTCAACCGCAGGTCATTGACGTAAGCGCGCAGGCGGAAACGGCGCGCATGATCCTCAGCCAGCCGCTGACGCTCGTTGTTCCCAATGCCGGGCTGTCCAACCCCGGACCGTTTGTCTACGATGTGCAGGTGCTTGCCAACCTGCTCGGCGTGCAAAAAACCGACGGCGGCGTGCAGGTGGCGCTCAACACCGCCGGCTTGAGCGAAATGCTTCAGGTCGTCAAAAGCCGCGTGGATCGTCCCTCCAAAAACGCCCGCTTCATCTTCAACGACGACACGCGTCAGTTGGAAGTGATCGAAGAATCGCAGACCGGGCTGGTGGTGGATGTGGACGCCAGCGTCCGCGCCATCAATGAGGCGCTTCTGCGCGGCGAGCATACCGTTCCGCTGGTTGTGGTGGAAGACCAGCCGAAGGTCCCCTCAACAGCCAGCGGCGCAGAACTGGGCATCACCGAATTGCTCTGGGCAGAGACCTCCTACTTTTACGGCTCCAGCCCCGAGCGCATTCAAAACATTCAGGCGGCGGCTGGGCGTTTTCATGGCGTGCTGGTGGCGCCCGGCGAGGTCTTCTCAATGGGCGAAACGATGGGCGATGTCAGCCTCGAGAGCGGCTTTGCCGAGGCGCTCATCATCTACGGCGGGCGGACCATCAAAGGCGTGGGCGGCGGCGTGTGCCAGGTCAGCACCACCCTCTTCCGCACCGCCTTCTTCGCCGGCTTCCCCATCGTGGAGCGCTACTCGCACGCCTACCGCGTCTCCTACTACGAGATGACCGCCAGCGGCGCAACCGACCCGCGTCTGGCGGGGCTGGACGCCACCGTCTATTTCCCGCTCGTGGATTTCAAATTCAAGAACGACTCGCCCTACTGGATTTTGATGGAGACCTACGTCAACGTCAACGCGCGCACCCTCACCTGGAAGTTCTACTCCACCAAAGACGGCCGCTCCGTGACCTGGGACACCAGCGGACCGACCAACGTCGTCTCTGCGCCTCCGCCGCTCTACGAAGAAAACCCCGAACTCAAAAAGAACGAAATGAAACAGGTGGACTGGGCGGCAAACGGCGCAGATGTCACCGTTACCCGCACCGTGTACCAGAACGGCGTCGTCCTCTTCCAGGATCGCATCACCACCCACTACGAACCCTGGCGCGCAATCTGCCAGTATGGACCCGACTCGAAAAACCCCGAAAAACTGGCGGAAGAAAAGGGGCTGTGCCGAAACCCCGCCGGCTGATACGCCTGTCGAAGCGCGTCATGGACGTTCGTGTCCACGCAAAAGATGTCAGGCGAGAGCGTAAGAGACGCTCTCTAGCGTCGGTATGGATGACAACTTTTGAATGCACACTGGACGTTCTCTAACGTCCATGACGCCCGCCGGACATGGTAAAATCCCCCCGCTTAAAAATGGAGTGTCAATGGTAAGCGAAACCCTCATCGAAATTCTGCGTTGTCCCAACTGCGTCCGCACGACCGGCGGCGAACTCACCCTGCACCGCGAGGCGTGGTTCATCTGCAACGACTGCGGGCGCAAATACCCCATCGTGGACGACATCCCCGTCATGCTCATTGACGAGGGCGACAAGTGGATCAACACCGCCGCGGCAAACCTGCCTGTGCCGCCCCCCGCAAAATAACGTGACCACCCTTCAGGAACTCCTGAGCGACCTCACCAGCGGGGACGAAACGCGCGCCGAAAACGCCGCCGCCGCCCTCACCCAACTGGGCGAGAGCGCCTTCCCCTCCCTGCTGGATTTGACCCGCTCCCCCGATGCAGACATCCGCTGGTGGGCGGTGCGCACGCTGGCGCAGTCGCCTCGCTGCCCGACCGAATGGCTGATCCCGTTTCTGACGGAGGATCCCGCCCCGGAAGTTCGTCAGTGCGCAGCGCTGGGGCTGGCGGGCAAAGCCGATGAAAACGCCATCCAGCCTCTCATCCGGGCGTTGAGCGACGCGGACGGCATGGTTGGCACTCTCGCCGCCGCCGCCCTGGTCAAAATTGGAAGCGCGGCAGTCCCCTCTCTCATCGAAGTCGTCAAAACGGGAGCGCAATCGGCGCGCATCCTTGCCTTGCGCGCGCTGGCAGAAATCAAAGATCACCGCGCCATCCCTGTGATGATGAAGGTAATGGAGGAGGAGTCCTCGCTTCTGCAATACTGGGCGCAGGAAGGCTTGGAGCGCCTGGGATTGAACATGATTTACCTGAAACCGGAATAGAAAAAATGAACTTTCTGAAAACCATTAAACGCCCCTCTGTGGGAGCGATTATCTTCTGGATTGCTGCCGTTGGGCTGGCGGCTGCCGCCTTCTTCTTTACGCGCGGCATTGTGACTTGTTGGACTGCCACCCGCCTGCCCGGCGCGACGCCAGCCTCCTGCGGCGCATCCACCACCACTCTGAACGGACCGACCCTGAACGAAGAGGGAACGCCTGTAGCCACCAGCGCGGTGGAGAACCTGCCGCCCCCGCCGGTGAACATCCCCAGCGCCAACCTGCCCGAACCGTGGGACGGCGCCAGCCGGGTCAACATCCTCTTCCTCGGTCTGGACGAACGCGACTGGGTGCAGGGCTTGGGCGCGCCGCGCTCCGATACGATGATTCTCTTCACGATTGACCCGCTGACCAAATCAGCCGGCATGATTTCCATTCCGCGCGACCTGTGGGTCAACATCCCGGGCTTCGGTTACAGCCGCATCAACACCGCCTATTCCTCCGGCGAAGGCAACAAACTGCCCGGCGGCGGACCGGCGCTGGCGATGAAAACCGTCGAGAATTTGCTCGGCGTGCCGATTCAATATTTCGCCCAGGTGGATTTCAAGGCGTTCGAGGAAGCCATTGACGCGATGGGCGGTTTGTACATCTGCATTCCAGAGCCGATTCAGGTCAGCATCATCGGCAAGACGAACAAAGTCAAAATCAAGGCGGGATGTCAGGTGCTGCCCGGCTATCTGGTGCTGGGGTACGCCCGCAACCGCAAGACCGAAGGCGGCGATGTGGACCGCGCCAACCGCCAGCAACTGGTCATCATGGCGCTGCGCGATCAGGTGTTCGACCCTGCCAACTTCCCCAAGATGGTGGCGATTGCGCCGGATGTTTACCGCGAAGCCCAGTCTGGCTTGCGGACCAATCTCTCTTTCGATGACGCATTGAAATTGGGAACGCTCATGACGCAGATACCCGTGGAAAACATCAAACGCGGCGTGATTGACTACACCATGGGCTCGTTGAATAACGTTGTCCTGGGCGGCGAGAATGCCAGCATTCTCAAACCCTTCCCCGATAAAATCCGCGAACTGCGCGACCAAATCTTCGGCGGCGCAATCAGCCCGCTGGCGCAGGGCGACCCGGCCGCGCTGATGCAGGCGGACGGCGCGCGCGTGCGGGTGTTGAACGGCTCGTTCACCCCCAACCTGGAATACAACACGGGGAACTATCTGTTGTCGCTGGGCGTGCCGGTGACCGAGGTGGGTCCCGCTGACCGCGCCTATGACCGCACCGTCATCGTTTTGTATTCGCCGAAACTGTACACGATGAAATATCTGCAGATGGTGTTTGGCATTACTTCCAGCATACAAATACGCATTCAGCCCGATCCCGCCTCCACCGTAGATGTGGAGGTACGCCTCGGCAACGATTGGGCGAACAGCAACCCCATGCCATAGGGGGGCGCTCTTCTCTCTTGGAGAGCGTTTTGAAATTCATGTTCCAACCATAGATGAATACCGATAAATTGGATTTCAGAATCACTGGAGTTTATAGCTCGTTTGAAGTCAAAGCCATTTGGACGCGGATTACGCGGAGTTTACGGAATCACACGGATTTTTTAGAACTCCGCGTAAATCCGTCCGATCTGTGACATTGTGCCTGCAGGGTAAATTCGTGTGCGGTTTTTTAGCGCCCAGTGAGCCAAAGATTTTGTCTTTGAACGCACGTCAAACTGAGTTCTAAACTCAAAGAATCCGTGTTCATCTGCGGTGAATCCCGATTTATAAAACACTCCCTTACCCCTCTCCGCCGGGAGAGGGATATTTTTTTAGGGGCATATAAACTTTCGAATAAATACCGTAACCGTGCATGGTTGGCGTTCTCCTTGGACTGTCTGCCAGGACAGGCTAACGCCAACGGGCGCGTGAGAGAACGCGCCCTACGCCTATATTTGGAGCGCCCGCGCAAAAGCAAGATAAATCCCCGCAGGACGATGTCTCGCGGCGTGCTATTGTTCGATTAATTTGTCAATTTCAGTACTTCACGAAAGCGCGTATTTGGCGGTCTACCGCCGAATTTGCGCTAGAGAGCGCAAGTTACGCAGGGTTTTCGTGATCTACTGAATTTGCAATAGTCGCTGAAGCGGAGCGGGAGGACGAGTGTAACCTCTGCGCGCGAATTACGCATGAGAGTTTACGGTTGTTGAAAGGTGAGCTTGTACCCGCCGAGGTAGGCTTCCCCGCTGGAGGTGCGGCAGGCAGGAGCGGTAAGACCGCTGGCGATTTCGCTTCCCGCCGCAAGTTGAATGGCATACGAAACGCCGGGCGACATCAGGAAGTCGGCGTAACCGTTGCCCAGTTCCGGTTTGAAGCCGGTAAAGAATTCCTCCCCGCCCGCCTCCCAAGTGACGATGATTTTGATGCCGGGCAGTTGCCGGCGGCTGGCGTTGAAAACGATGACCTGAAGCAAACCCTCCGGCAGAGTTGGGTCGCAGACGGTTTCCTGCCCGACGAGGCGGAAGGGCGCTCCCTGCGTGGGAAGCGGAGTGCGTGTGGGGCGCGGCGTGGAGGTGAGCAGAGGCGGCAGGGTCTCGAGGGGAAGGGTTTCGATGGGCTGCGGCGTTTCGGTAAGCACAAACGCAAATTCAGGCGATGCGGATGGTTCGATGGAGACAGGTTCGGATGTCTCAGTGGGGGCGGGCGGCAGTGAAGCGTTCGCGCCGCTTTGGATGGCGAGGGCGAGTGCGGCAAGTTGATCGGCTTCGGCAAAATTTCCGCGGGCGATGCTCTGCTGCGCCTGGGCGCCCAGCGCGCCGGCGGGGTCATCGTCGCCGAGCAGCGACAGCCTCGCCTTTGCGCGCGGCAGGTTGCCGCTGGCGGCGTAGGCGGCGGCAATGGCAGAACGATACTGGTCTTTGAAGTCGGCGCGCAGGAGGGCGGGATTGGAGTCGGCTGCCCCTCGCGGGGAGATGACCCAGGCGTAGGCAAGCCCAGCCCCAAGTCCGAGAAGAAGCGCGAGGAGGAGTGCGGTAAAGTAGGCAGGGCGGCTCATTGACTGATCCCGCTCCATGCTTGCATGGCAGTGACGAGTTCCTGCAGGAGGACAACATCGGCGTCGGAGAAGCCGTTGGCGCGGGCGTAGTCCAGCGCTTCGGCAGCGATGGAGTAGGGAGGCTGGGCGCCGAAAATGGCTAATCGGCGGGCGGCAGTTCCGGGGTCTTGTTCGAGGCGGTATGCCTCGGCGGTCATCAGGACGTAGTCGCTTTTGTAGTCGGCGCGAAGCGTATCGGGAGGCAGGTCGAAGAATTCCACCGGCGCGATCAACCAGCCATAGGCAAGCCCCGCCCCGGCGCCAATCAGAAAGGCAAGCAGAATGAGAAACCAGCGGAATGCTTTCATGGGGGAGAAATATCCGGGCAGGTGACCGGCGGCACCCAGAGACACCGCCTTACCGTTGCTGTCTTTCGACCCTGGCGGGGTTCGACAGGCTCTGCCGCGCCGGACCCGCCCGGACGGGCGTAAGGATACCCGATGCGGGGAGGCGTGTCAACTTGGCAAAGGAGAAAGTTACACCTGACAAAAATAACAGGTTTCGATATTGCCATTGCCCTGCTTGAATTGTACAATTTCCATAGTACTTTGGTACTTGGTTCCGGCAGATGCATGAGGGAGTATTGTGATCACCGACTCTGCGTCGGAATGAGGCGATGCGGCGAATTTTATTGGAGCAATTCGTGAACGTTCGATGCAAAAGAGATATTGCAAATAAAGTCTGATTTTTTTTCATTAGACTTCTTGCGAAAGTGCGCCACAGAGCGCACAATACGCTCTGGCGCAGAAGGCGTTCTCTAACGCCGGCTGACTTATGCAAGAGAGCAATTGTTGTAATGGGAGTTGAACATGTGGGCTATCCTTCAAAAGAATAAGTTGTCGAGCGGTTTGCTGCGCTGGTTTGCCATCATCCTGCTGCTCGTGATGTTAATGCCGCCGTTGCGCGCGGTCAACGTTCGAGCGGCAGGGACAGACCTGACGCTGACCAAAACCGTCGAGGGCGGAGTCACCACCGCCCAGGTCGGCGACGTGATCCGCTACCGCATTCATTTTGCATGCAGCAACCTGACCACGCCTTGCGGGCCGATGGAAATCACCGATGTGCTTCAACCCGGCTTGACCTACCAGCCGCCTCCAGCCTCCTCAGTGCCGGCGGGGTTCAGCATCTCTTACAACGCCGCAACGCGCACCATCACCATTACAAAAGACGACAACAACCTGCTGGACGGTTCACAGTACGACGCCGTCATTGCGGTTCAGGTGGATTATGATTTGCGCCCGCTTCCCGCCACCATCAACAATACGGTCACCGGGCGCATCGCTCCCACCGGACCCGGCAACTGGGAGGACACCAATCCAGCCAGCGCCCCGCCGATTACGATTGGCACGGCGAATCCCCACTGGGCATTGACGAAATCCTTATACAGCCCCACCATCAACCCAACCGTCAACACCGATGTCACCTATCAACTTCAACTTTGTCCCACCACGCCGCCTCCCGGCGAGGGCAACGTTCCACTGCGCGACATCGTCTTCACCGACACCCTGCCAGCCGGCGCCACCTTCGTCTCTGCAAGCAACGGCGGGACGGAATCGGGCGGGGTTGTCACCTGGTCCCCTTTTGCGGGTCCCCTCTACCCGCCGAATTGTCTGACGCGCTACGTCACCATCCGCTACGACAGCCCGCCTTTCAACGTGGGCGACAATGTGACCAACACAGCCAGCGTCAATGGCGTGTACACCGATTCGAGCGGTGCAACGATTGGTCCCGTAGGTCTCGGCACCGACCCCATCCTCCATCCCATTGATCCCATCTTCGAGACTCCAAACTACAGCAAAGGCGATGCAGGCGACCCAATTGGCATCACCGGTACCGGGCGCTTTATCCTCAACCTCGATACAAACGGAACGAACTTCCCCTCCAATAACCTGATTCTGGTGGACAACCTGCCCCCCGAATTGCAGGTGACCAGCGTCACCAGCGGGCAATGGTCTGCGGCGTTCGAACATGTGCAAGCCTACGTGGAATATTCCACCAACAATGGTGCAAGTTACACAGCCTTCCCCGGTCAACCGGTGACTTACAACACGAACGCGGTTTACACGGCTCCCGTTGCCAACATTACCAACGTACGCTGGCGCTTCGAATATGACCCCGACGGGACTGCGCCTTTCAACTTCACCCAGGCGGGTCTGCCTTATACCTGGTCGTTCACCACCAGCCCCGAAATCCGCGTCACGCCGCGCGGCACTCCCACCTTCGCCGACCCGCCCTCCAATGCGCCCATGCCGGCGGCAGCGCCCGGCACAACTTACGACAACTGCCTGCAGGTCACCCGCACAAACAGTTCGGGCAACCCCGTCACCGATCCCTGTGATATCGAGACGATGACCGTACAGGGATCGCTGGTCAGCCTGCGGGTTTCCAAGAACGAAACCCCCGGCGGCGCGTGGGACGACCTCGACGACCCGAACATCACCACCTTCACCCCCGATACCGCCATCCTGCCGGGCGACACCCTGCGCTACACCATCACCGTCGAAATCACCGAACGCTCCTCCGCGCCGCTCATCAACCCCACCATTCAGGATACGCTTCCGCCCGCCACAGATTTTGTCTTCGTGCGCAACGGAACGGCGCGCCTCGATGGCGTGGACCTGCCCCCGGCGCAACAACCCACCTTCACACGCACGGGTCAGGTGTTGACCTGGGAATGGAACAACCCCAGCCCGGCGCTTACCGTCACGCCACTCTCTCTCGGAAGCCGCTTCCTGACCGTCGAATTCTTCGCCTACATTCCGCGCGGACAGGCTCCCAACACCTACATCAACGACCTTTACGTCGTAACCGATTCGGCAGACGCATTCTGTGAAACCGGAACGCAGGAAAATGACGCCGACAACGGCGATGTGGACGGCGACGGCGACCCCACCGACCCCGCCTGCCGCGCCCCCGATACCTATGTCGTCGAACGCTCGGCGGCGCTGCGCGGCGAAAAATGGATTCGCAGCAACGACCCTGCCAACAGCCAGGTCGTGCTTGCCTCCACCTTCCTGCCCGACGCCTCCTGCCCGAACGGCGGCACGGTTGGCTTGCCGGGCGGCGGGAGCAACCCGTTTACCCGCTACCCGTGCGTATCCCAGGCATTCCCCGAAGGATCGCTCAACCCCGGTCAATTTGCTCCTCCCTCTTCCAGCGCCACCCTCGACGATTTCGAATACAACCTGCGCATCTTCAACGACGGCAACGTGCCGATGCTCAGTTATGTGCTTTACGACATCCTCCCCTACGTGGGCGATACCGGCTCCGGCGGCGTCCTTTCCTCTGCGCCGCGCAACTCCGAATTCCGCCCGGTTCTGCGCGGACCTGTGGAATTCATCAGCGGACCCGGCCTGACCAGCGCCGACTTCACCATCGAATACAA
This sequence comes from Anaerolineales bacterium, assembly GCA_034432325.1. Taxonomy (GTDB): domain Bacteria; phylum Chloroflexota; class Anaerolineae; order Anaerolineales; family Villigracilaceae; genus Defluviilinea. The sequence goes on along the minus strand of DAOUBY010000151.1, from coordinate 15,652 downwards.
CAACACCACCAATCCCTGCCGCCCCGAAGTGTTCGACCAGCCCACCGGCACACCCGTCCCTGCCGGCTGCAACGACACCTGGACGACGACCTGGTCTGCGGCGGCACGTTCCTACCGCATCCGCCTCAATCCCGGCGCGCTGATTCTCCCCGCCTCCACCTCCTCCGAAGTGCGCTTTGGCGTCCCCATGTCCATCCCCCTCGATGCGCCGCCCGCCGGCTTCGACGCGAACGACGCGCTCTCGCACGAGATTGCCTGGAATTCCTTCTCCCATGTCGGCTCATACGATTCAGACCCCACGCCGGCCGTCGTCATCCAAGACCTGCTCGCCTCCGAACCGCGCAAAGTGGGCATTACCGTCCCGGAGCGCATGAGCGTTGGCAACCGCGTCTGGCGTGACGCGGACAACAGCGGCACGATCAACCCGCCCGACGACACCAACCCCGGCATCCCCGGCGTGACCGTGAACCTGTACCGCGATGTCAACAATGACGGCATCCCCGACGGCGCCGCCATCGCCTCCACCCTCACCGACACCGGCGGCTACTACCTCTTCAGCAACATCCCCTACGACACGGCGGACATCAACAACAACCGCTACATCATCGGCATCCCCGCCGCCAACTTTGCCCCCGGCGCGCCCCTCGAAAACCTGCGCAGCAGCAGCGGCACGCCAGCCGATATTCTCTACACCAACCCGCCTCCCAACACCACCGACAGCGCCGATGACGGCATTGACCCCCCCGTGCCGGGGCAGGAAGTCTTCAGCGCCAGTTTCCTCCTCCAGCCATCCACCGAACCCGCCTCCGAAGCCGATTTGTCGAGCAACGACCGCGACGGTCTGCCCGGACAACGGCGCGGCGTCAACGGCGAACGCGACAACAACAGCGACCTGACCATTGACTTCGGCTTCTTCGGCGGAACCGACATCCCCTTCAGCATCGGCAATCACGTCTGGTACGACAACGGGCAGGTCGCGCCGGGCGTCTTCAACTACGCCCAGCGCAACGACGGCATCCGTCAGCCCACCGAACCCCCGGTGCCCGGCGTGACTGTGCGCCTGTATCGCGACGGCAACGCCAACGGCATTCCCGAAGCGGCTGAACTGATTCGCTTCGACATCACGGACGCAAACGGTTTTTACCTCTTCGACAACCTCGACCCCGGCCCCTATTTTGTCGAAATCGCGCCGGGAAACTTTGCCGCCGGTCAACCCCTGGCTGGATGGTACAGCAGTCAGCCTACCGGCGCTGAAACCGTCGGCGTCAACGGCGGAACCGCCACCGCCGATATTGACAACGACGACAACGGCATCAACACCAACTTCCCCGAAGTCAACGGCGTATTCAGCGGCGTCGTCATCCTTGCCCGCGGCGTTCCCGAACCCGCAGGCGAAACCTACCTGAGCGGCGAACCCGACCCGGGCGCCCCCGCCAACCAGGCATACAACCCCACCGGCTGGGATGGACCCGCCTCCATCGGGCGGTTTGGCGAAACCGACACCACCAGCAACGTCGCCATTGACTTCGGCTTCATCCCGCCCATGAGTTTGGGCAACCGCGTCTGGATTGACGAAGGCGCGGGAACCGCTCCGTTCCGAACAGGCTACAACAACGGAGTGCAGGACGGAACCGAAGCGGGCGTTGGCAATGTTCGCGTGGAACTCTGGCGCGACACCAACGGAACGCCCGGCTTGCAGGTCACGGGCGGCACGCCAGATACCTTCCTCTACTTCACCACAACCGACTCCGCAGGCTATTACCTGTTCGACCGTCTCCAACCCTCGAACGACTACTACATTCACATACCCGCTTCGAACTTCGCCGCAGGCGGACCCCTCCAAAATTACCTCAGCAGCGCCGACGCCAACCAGACCACCCCGCCCGCCGACGATTTCGAAGACATGGACGATAACGGCATTGACAGCGGCGCGCCAGCCGTCAACGGCGTCACCAGTCCGCGCATTGACCTTGCCTACAACGGCGAACCGCTCACCCCGGCGAATGAAATTGACATCAACAACAGCGGAACCTACGGTCCGCAAAATCGCGGCAACTACGGACAAGCTGACAGCGACAGCAACCTGACCTTCGACTTCGGCTTCGTCCGCCCGCCGCGCAGCCTCGGCAACCGCTTGTGGATTGACGCCAACAACAACGGTCAGATTGACGCCGGAGAACCTCCCGTCCCCGCCGGCGTGCGCGTCAGTTTATACCTCGACGCCAACGCCGACAACCAGCCGGACGACCTGGGCGTCATTGGCGACCGCACCGACGACTGGATCGCCTTCGACCTCACCGACGCCAACGGCTATTACCTGTTCGACAACCTGCCCCCCGGCATTTACATCGTCGGCGTGGATCGCGCCAACTTTGCCCCCGGCGGTTTGCTGGAAGGATACAACAGCAGCACCGGCTATGTGGACAACGCCGTCAACAACACCAACCAGCTCGATAACGGCGTTGACCGCCTCTACCGCGCCGACCCTGTGGCTTCGCCGCACGGCATCCTTTCGACCCGCATCAACCTGACGGCGACCCCTGTCAACGCGCCCACAACCGACGAAGCCGCCGGAACCGTCAGCGGAGACACCAGCGCCGCCCCCGGCTACAACCCCACCGCAGGCGACGGTCCCAACTCGCGCGGACGCTTCGGCGAAACCAACAACAACAGCGACCTGACCATAGACTTCGGCTTCTTCATCCCCATGAGCCTCGGCAACCGCGTCTGGCGGGATGACGGCGCAGGCGGCGGCATCTACAACAACGGCATCATGGACGGCGGCGAACTGCCCATCCCCAATGTCCGCGTCGAACTCTATCGCGACGCAAACCTCGATGGAAATCCAGACCCTGGACTGGTGGCGTTCGATGTCACCGACGCCAACGGTTACTACCTCTTCGACGACCTGGCGGCAGGCTCCTACGTTGTCGTCATCCCATCGTCGAACTTCACCGGCGCAGGTCCTCTGGCTGGGTACAACACCAGCACGCCCACCGGCACAGAAAACAGCGGCGTGCCGGGCAACCCCTACACGCCCAACACCGACCGCGACGACAACGGTCTCAACACCGGCGCGGCTCCCACCGTCAACGGGGTACGAAGCGGCACCATCACCCTGGCGTATGGCACAGAGCCGAACGGCGAAACCGAATTGAGCGGGCAGCCCGACCCCGGATCCCCTGCCAACCTTGCCTTCAACCCCACCGGCTGGGACGGTCCCTTCTCGCGCGGGCGCTGGGAAGAATCCGACAACAACAGCAACCTCACCGTTGACTTTGGCTTCATCCCGGTCTTCTCGCTGGGCAACCGCGTCTGGTTCGACACCAACAACGACAGCCTTATCAACCCGGGCGAACTTGGCGTGGACGGCGTCAGGGTTCAACTCTTTGCCTCCGATGGCGTGACCGAAATCAACGTCGGACCGGACGGCATCCTGAACACCGCCGATGACGCGCCCGGCGGTATGTTGACCGCAGGCGGCGGCTATTACCTGTTCAATAACCTTCTCCCCGGCGATTACATCGTTGTCCTGCCTGCCGGCAACTTTACCGGCGCGGGACCGCTTGCCGGATACTGGTCATCTGGCACTTTCCGTGCGGCGGACGGGACTGTAATCGAACCCCCTGCCGCTGCCGCCAACACCGACGCCGATTCGGATGACAACGGCACGCTTCAGACCAGCGGCGCTTTCAACGGTTCGGTCGTCTCCTCTGTGGTTACGCTTGGACCCGCAACAAATGCCGAACCCGCCGGCGAGACGGATTTGAACGGCGGGAATCAGGGTCAGCCCGATACGCAAGCCAACATGACCGTTGACTTTGGCTTCTACACCGTCACGCTGGGCAACCTGGTCTGGAGCGACCTCGATAACAGCGGCTTGCTCGATGGCGCCGAAACAGGCTTCGACGGCGTCACAGTCGAACTCCGCTCGGGAGATAACAGCGCCTCGCTGGGCGTCACCACAACCAGCGGCGGCGGTCTCTACACCTTTAGCGGTTTGCCCGCCGGCGATTACATCGTGCGCCTGCCCGCCTCCAATTTCAACCCCGGCGGAATCCTGCGGGATTACCGCTCCAGCACGGGTCCAGCCAACGGCTATGAACCTGCGCCCGATGCCGATGTGAACGCCACCAACTCCGACGATAACGGCTCCGAAACGAACGGTCTGCTTGGCTTGGGCGGCTATATCGAGACCCTGCCTGTGACCCTGACGCCCGGCTTCGAAGAGTCTGCCAGCAACGCCACGGGCGTCACCCTTGAATCCCGCGTGGATTTTGGCGTGTATGGCAATCCGCAAATTGACCTGACCGTCACCAAGACCGACAACCAGAATTTCTACATCGCAGGCGGCACGCTGAATTACGTCGTCACCATCACCAACAACGGTCCCGCCGACGCCAATGGGATGACAATCAGCGATGCGCGTCCCGCCCAGATTGTTTCCTGGACGTGGACCTGCGCCGCCGGCACACCCGCCGCCTACAACTGCACCGGCGACGCCGGCAACCCTGCCACGTTCACCGACACCCTCGATTTGCCTCAACTCGCCTCGGTGACCTACAACGTCACAGCGCAGGTTTCCCCAACCGCGGCGGGCGATTTGGTCAACTCAGTGACGGTCACGCCGCCCGCCGGGCTGACGGATATGACCCCGGCCGACAACACGGACGAGGATACCGACGGGCTGGCTTCCCTGCTCGTGACAAAAGATGACGGCGTCGAAATTGTCGCGCCGGATGCCACGGTCACATACACCGTCACCGTGACCAACACCGGCGCGGCTGACCTGACCGGCATCCAACTGACCGATACCGTTCCGCCGGGCATGTCCTTCGTGACGGCGAGCGGCGGCGGTACGTTCTCCGGCGGGCAGATCACCTGGTCTCCCTTCAGCCTTGCAGCCGGCGACTCCGCTTCCTTTACCGTTGAACTCAAAGTTGCAGATACCGCCAGCCTGGGAAGCATCACCTCGTTTACCAACACTGTCCATGTTCAGGATGATGGTACAAATACGGGCGGGACGCCGGTCGAATCGGAAGACAGCGATACCGACACGCTTGCCAACACCAACGTAAAAACGCTCACCGGCACCAACCAGGCGGGTTCTACAACCCCCAACGTGTTGATCGGCGAAATTCTGACCTACAGCATTCGCATTGATGTGCCGGTTGGAACCATCAACAACCTTGTCGCGGTGGATGTGCTCGACCGGGGTCTTGCCTTCGTGGGGTGCGATCCCATCACGCCCATTTCGGCGGCGGGGCTGACGCTGGGACAAGACCCATGCTCCACGCCCGGCGCGTTGACCGTTCAGGCTGAACCGGTCACGGATACCGACCCTGCCAGCCCGAACGCCGGGCGGCGCATCACCTTTGACTTTGGTTCGGTGCAAAACACCAGCGGCTCCATACAGCCTCTGATTGTGAACTATCAGGTTGTCGTCCTCGATATTGGCGACAACGTTGACGGCGTGAAAGGGCTGAACAATGCGGTGGAATGGCGCTGGGAAGGCGGAACGCTGGCAGGTTCGGCGAGCGGCGTGAACATCACGGAGCCGCAACTCAGCATCGAGAAGACGGTGAATCCGCAGGCAGCCCCCATCGGCAGCGTGGTGACCTATTCGATTGCAATTGGGCATGCCTCTGGAAGCGCTGCGCCGGCCTATGATGTTTTGCTGACAGATAACCTGCCTGCAGGGCTGGCGCTTGTGCCCGGCTCGGTCACTGTGAACGCTTCTGCCGGGCTGCCTGCCGCCACTGTGACCGTGACCGGCTCACAAATCAATGTGCTTTGGCGCGTCTTCCCCGTTGGGGAAACCGCCACAGTAACCTTCCAGGCGACCTTCGTCGGTCCGAGCCCGGTGGTGAATACCGCCTATTTGGAGTGGTCCAGCATTCCGGTGGATCCCAACCCGCCGCTGACGCCGCAGTCTCCCTATAATCAGTATTCCACCGAGCGTCGTTACGATCCGCCCAGCCAGACCGTCAATAACTATCGCGCGAGTTCCACTGCCTCACTGCGCGTCCCGCCTTTGCCAGCCACCGGCTTTGCGCCCAATGTAGTGACGCCGCTGGATACGCCGGCTGTGACCTACGCCCCGGTTGGCAATATGACCATTGAGATTCCTGCGCTGGGGCTGAATATCCCGGTGGTGGGCGTGCCGTTGAAAAATTCGGGGTGGGATGTGTCCTGGTTGGGCAACCAGGCTGGGTGGTTGGAAGGAAGCGCTTTCCCCTCCTGGAGCGGAAACAGCGTGCTGACCGGTCACGTGTATGGCGCGAACGGTCTGCCCGGTCCGTTCGTCAATTTGAACAAGTTGAAATACGGCGACAAGATCATCATCCACGTTTACGGCTCAAAGTACATCTACGAAGTCCGCGCCAACACGATCGTGGAGACGAGCGATACCTCCATTTTCAAGCATGAGGAAAAGGCGTGGCTTACGCTGGTGACCTGCCAGGAATACGACGCGAAGACCAACACGTACAAGAAGCGCGTGGTAATACGGGCGGTGCTGGTGAGTGTGGAACGACAGTAGCATGAAACGAAAACGGCGCTCCGAAACGGGGCGCCGTTTGATTTTGCTTTTGGCAAGCCGCCCATTGCGGGCGGAATTTCACTCCGGGATGCGGGGATTGGTGTTCCAGCCCAGCCAGTAGAAGCCGAGGTCGTCCATCATTTTTTTGAATTCCTCGAACCCCACCGGCTTGACCAGGTAACTGTTGGCGTGATTGTAGTACGCCCGCGCCACGTCCTTCTCCGCCTCGGAGGTGGTCAGCACCACGACGGGGATGGATTTCAATTCGTCGGTTTCCTTGATGGCTTTCAATACGTCAATGCCGTCCACACGCGGCAGGCGCAAGTCGAGGAGGATGACGTGAGGGCGGGGGCTTTTTTGATGGTCGGCAAACTCCCCGCGCCGGAAGAGATAATCCAGCGCCGACTGCCCGTCGAGAAAATGACGTACCCGATTGGCAATGCGGTGTTCCTCCATTGTGCGGATGACCAGTTCGGCATGATCTATGTTGTCTTCGACGAGCATGACGAGGATTGGCTCTCCAATCATGATGTTCTCCTTGAGGGTGTGATGGCAATTCTAACTGCTTTTATGACTGCCGGCGTGACCATAAGGTTACAGTTTTAACGTGAGCAGGACTTACCCCAAACCCTGCGTCGAGCGCGTTCTCCAACGCGCAGACTGGATAATCAATGTTAGAGAACGTTGATTGCGCGTAAATCCTGGTGGTTCGGGATCAGGGCTGAATTGAGCAATGCGCCGCGGAGCAAAGCTCGCGGAGATTTTTCCATGTGCGCTCTCTGCGTTCTCCGCGTCTCGGCGGTTATCCCGAATTGACGCAGCCTTTATGCCGCGGGGAGTGTGAAGAAGAAGGCGGCGCCTTTGCCGCGCTCCGATTCGACCCAAATGCGCCCGCCGTGCGTTTCGATGATGCGTTTGACCAGCGTCAGCCCGATGCCCGTCCCTTCGATGGTGGGGTCGAGGCGGTTGAACAAGCCGAAGATGCGCTCGTGATATTGCGGCTCGATGCCGATGCCGTTATCGCGCACGTAAAAGACGGGCTTTCCGTCTGTGTCTGTGCCGTGCACGCCGATTTCAATGAACGGCTCTGCCTGATCCCCCATGAATTTGGCGGCATTGTTCACCAGGTTTTGGATGACTTCCACGATGCGGGTGCGGTCCACGCGGACAACGGGGAATTCCGCCGCCACCTTCAGCCGAATCTGCGCCGCATCCAGCGGACCGGACAGCAGGGACAACGCCTCCCAAACGATGGCGTCGAACGGCACCTCCTGCGGCGGGTTGACGATGCGTCCGATGCGCGAGAGTTCCAGCAGTTCGTTGAGGAGCGTCTGCATTTTATCCACTGCGCTGGCGATACGGGCGACATCCTGTTTGAAGCGCTCCATGTTGCCGCTCTCGATGTCGTGCTTCAGGTAGCCCAGAAAGCCGCGAATGGTGACCAGCGGGGAGCGCAGGTCGTGCGAAACGGTGTAGGTGAAGCGTTCGAGTTCCTCGTTTTGCGCTTCCAGTTCCTTGTTGAGAAGCGCCCGTTCGGTGAAAAGCCGTGCGTTTTCGATGGCGTTGGCGACCAGGTCTGCCATTGCCTGCAGGGCGGTCACGTCCACGCGCGAAAAGGCGGATGGCTTTTCGGATTGAATGGTCATGGCGCCGATGACGCTGCCGTGTGCGATGAGCGGCAGGGCAATTTCGGAGCGCGTCAGCGGAAGGAAGGGATTGGCAAATCGGACGGCATCCGCTCCCACGTCCAGAGCGATGCGAGCCTGGCGGTGGGTGATGCACCAGCCGATCATGGAGGTCTCATCCACTTTGAGGCGGTGTCCCATTTGCCGCATCTGCCTGCCCATTTCGCCGGTCGCCGTGCGCAGCACCGCCCACTCGCCGCTTTCGTCGGTGAGAAACACGCCCACGTAGTAGTAATCGAAGTGTGCGCGGATGAGTTCCGCCGCCTGTGAGAGCAGTTCTTCGATGTCGAGAATGGATGTCGCGGCGCGCGCCACATCTGCCGCCGTCTGCAGTTGAACGGTGCGGCGGGTCATGCTTTTGACGAGTTCGGCTTGTTCGGCTTCCGCCTGTTTGATGGTGGTGATGTCTGTCCATACGCCCAGCCAGTGAGAGGGGGCGCCGTTTTCGTCGCGGATCAGCACCGACTCATCCTTCAGCCAGACCGTGCGCCCGTCTTTTGCAATCACGCGATATTCCATTGTGAACGGTTCGAGCGTTTGGGCAGACTGGCGGCTTTTTTCCAGCACTTGTTCGGCGTCTTCGGGGTGCAGGATTTTCGTCCAGAACAAGGGATCGAGCGTGAAGTTGACGCGCGCGTAACCGAGCAGATTTTCGATTTGCGGGCTGACGTATTCAATCGGCGATTGCGGATCCAAGCCGTTGATGTAGGTGGTGGCGGGAATGCTTTCGAGCAGGGAGCGGTAGCGGGCTTCGTTTTTTTGGGACTTTTTGAGCAGTTCGCTGGCGTTCAGCGCATTCGCCCTCTGCAGGATGGCGGCGATGATGAAAAAGAAGAGATAGACTGCAAAGCGCGCGCCGGGAGGATATTCCAGCGGCGGCGGCAGAAGATTGCTTTGCTGGGCGAGCGCAATGGAAGCGCCCGTGAGGATGCAAGACACGGTGACGATCAGCCGCATGACATCTTTCCACAGCAAGCCGCCGATCATGATGACGATGACGTAGCCGATAAAAATCGGCGCGGTGACCCCGCCGGCGGTGACAGCCCCGCCTGTGATTGCCGCCCATAGAAGAAAGACCAGCAGAAAACCCGCCGCCCCAATCCGCCTGCGGCGCACCAATGCAATGCTTCCGGCGCCAGCCAGCGCAAGAATGCTCATGATGCGCAGCGCCCGCAGGAACAATTCGGGTGCGGCAAACCATACCGCCGTCACAAACAGCGCGCCCAGCAATGCCATGCTGACGGCAAGCGAACAAATCAGACGGGCAGAGGCGTTGAGTTCGTCGGAGCCGAAATCGGGGAGTTGCAGGAATTGCTTCATGCCAGCGAGTGACTTGCGTCCAAGTATAGCATCGGTTGTATGGCGCGGAAAAGCAATGCGCGCGCAAAGCAAAAAACGCCCGAATTTTATCGCCGGTATCTCATGTTATAATCCCTCCGCTGACATTCACGCCAAATCACACTCGGAGGATGCCCCATGGAGATTACCGTTCAGGAATTCAAACACTGCGATCTCATCACGGTCAAGGGTCGTGTGGACAGCGCCACCGCTCCTCAACTGGCGCAGGTTCTCGAAACCGCAAATGAAGGCGGAAAATACAAACTGGTCATTGACATGAAAGACCTGGAATACATGTCCAGCGCCGGTTTCCGCGCTCTGCTGGCGGCTCAGCGCAACTGCAGAAAATACAACCGCGGCGAAGTGGTGTTGGCAAACGTCCCGGAGCGCATCCGCGAAGCGCTCGAACTGGCGGGATTCACCGAGTTATTCAAAACCTTCGACGATACGCTGACCGCAGTGGGGCATTTCTAACCCTTTGCGGAGCCAGTCTCATTTACATGCTCGAATGCCGTCGTCAGTTTGGGAACACTGGCGCGGCATTCCCACTATTTCATGAAAACTGCCCGATTTGCCGCCAGGTTTGAATTCCTCGACGAAATCCGCGAATTTGTCGGCGAAGTGGCGCGCGCCGGCGGCTTCAACGAACGCGAAGTTTATAACATCCAACTCGCCTCCGACGAAGCCGCATCGAACATCATCGAACATGCCTACCAGGGCATCAGCGACGGCACCCTCGAAATTTCCTGCGAAGTCAAAAATGGCGTGATGACCATCATCCTTGTTGATCATGGCGCACCGTTCGATCCATCCGAAGTCCCTGCGCCCGACCTCACAGCAGACCTCTCCGAACGAAAAATCGGGGGGTTGGGCATCTACCTGATGCGTAAACTCATGGACGAGGTCCATTACAAGGCAGAGCCCCAAAAGAACCGCAACACGCTGACCATGATCAAACGGAAGGGGTGAACCGCATGTCCCCCGCATCTCGTTCTCCACAGCCCATGGATTGGGGCGATCTCGCCGCGCTGGGAGAGCAGATTATCGGCTCCTCCTCGCTTGCCGCGCAGCGCGCTCAAATCCACGCTGTGGTGGCAAAACTCATCAAGGGCGAAGTCACCGTTTGGCTTCAGGAAAATCTTCTGCGCCTGCCCGATGCCGCCAGCCAGGAAGAAGACCTCACTCCCTCGCATCCCTCCAAATTGATGGAACGCGCGCTGCGCACGAGAAAGCCCCTCCTCAAACAACCCGACAGCAAGAAACCCAACGGTTCACGCGCCGCCTCAGCCGTGTTCCCCCTCCACGAGCATGGGCTTCCGCTGGGAGCGATTCAAATCCACCGCCCTCACGGACCTGCCTTCAAAAAAGCGGAACTCGACCTCCTGGAAGGGATTGCCGGCGTGGTCTCGATGGGGCTGGTTGCCTCGCACCGCCTTGCGGTGGAACGCTTCCGCCTCAACCAGTTGAACCTTGTGCGCAAAGTGAGCGCCCAAATCGCCAATGCCCTCAGCGTCACCGAACTTGCCGAGCGCGTCACCGCGCTCATTCAGCAGACCTTTCACTACTACTACGTCGCCATCTTCACCCTGCGCGAAAATTCCTCCTCCCTGCGTTTTCGCGCCAGCGCCATGCCCAAAGGGTTGCGCCGCGGCCGGCGCAAGAAAGTCGCTTTGGAAGTAAAAATCGGTCAGGGGCTGATCGGGCAGGCGGCGGCGGAGGGGGAGCGCATCCTCGTCCCCGACGTGCAACAAGACACGCGCTACCGCTTCATTGACGCCCTCCCCGAAACGCGCTCCGAAGTTGTCATCCCTCTGAAAATCGAAGGGCGCGTGCTGGGCGTACTCGATGTTCAAAGCGACCGCGTCAACGCCTTCCATCCGAACGACCTGCTCATCCTCGAAGCGCTGGCAGATACCATCGCCCGCGCCGTGGAAGGGGCGCGCCTCTACAGCGACCTGCGCCGCCGCGCCAATCAACTGACCCTCATTGCCGAAGTCGCCCGAAGCGTCAGTTCCTCGCTCGACCTGCGCACGCTGATGCGAAATGTCGCCTCGCTCATCCATGACCGTTTCGGCTACCCCCATGTCAATCTGTTTACCGTTCATCAAAACCGCCGCCTGATTGCCTTTGTGGCAGGAAGCGGAGAGCGGGCGGACGACTCGATCGGCTATACCCTCTCCCTCGACGACGCGCAGGGCATCATCCCCTGGGTGGCGCGCGAAGGGGAGACCATCCTGGCGGGCGACGTGAAAAAAGACCCCCGCTACCGCCCCTCGCCGTTTCCGCCAGCCAACACCCGCTCCGAACTGTGCGTGCCGCTGTTGTACGACAACGAAGTCGTTGGCGTGCTGGATATTCAGTCCGACCGCGTCAACGCCTTCACCGAAGACGACCGCCTCATCTTCGAAACCGTGGCGGATAACATCGCCACCGCCATCCACAACGCCGACCTCTACCGTTCCGAACAGTGGCGGCGGCAGGTGGGCGAGAGCCTGCGCGAAGTGGCAGGTTTGATTTCCGCCAACGTCGGCGTGGATGACGTGCTGGAAGCGGTTCTCGACGAACTCGACCGCAACCTGCCGGTGGATATTTCCGCCATCTGGTTGTTCGACAACGACGAGTTGTACCTGGCGGCGTGCCGCAACTGCAACGAAGACCTGCTCGAACAAACCCTCTACGACAACGCCGACGCCTACGAAGGTCTGCTCACCGCCCTGTATTCCGAGACGCCCCTCATCCGCAAACCGACCGATCCGCTTTGGGTGACCGGTCTTGCCGCCGGCTTCGATGCGAACTATTCGGCGCTGGCGGTGCCGCTCCGCATTGGCAATCAGCCTCTCGGCGTGATTACGCTGGCGCATCACACCCCCGGCAGGTACGGTCACGAAGCGCAGACCATGGCAATGACCTTTGCCGGCTATGCCGCCGTTGCCATCGAAAACGCCCGCCTGTACGACACGGCTCAGGAACAGGCATACGCCTCCGCCGCGTTGTTGCAGGTGGCGCAGGCGGTTGTCAGCCTGAACGATTTGGATGAAATTCTCGGCACGATCATCCGCATCATGCCGATCCTCGTCGGCATCGAACGCGCCGCCCTCTACCTGTGGGATTCAGTCGAGGAAACCTTCATCCCCGCCGAAGCATACGGCTTGAACGAGGTGGACAGCGCCGAGTTCTGGAGCCGCAACTTTGCCCCCGGCGAATTTCCGCTGCTGGATGTCTGCCGCAGCGAACTCGAACTGCGCGCCTGCCAGTTGAACGAGCAGACCGGGCTCGAAGCCTGGCTCTCCCTCGACCCGAACCGCGAAGCCGACCTTGCCCACCCCGGCGCGTTTCTCTTTGCCGTGCCAATCGCCGTCAAGGGCGTGCTCTACGGCGTCATGCTCGTCGAAGAAGCCTCGGGCGGGTTGCGCTTCCGCAGCCGCCGCCTCGAAATCATCACCGGCATTGCCCAGCAGATGGCGCTCGCCATTCAAAACGATATGCTCCAAAAAGAGATGGTCATCCGCGAACGCCTCGAGACCGAAGCGCAACTGGCGCGCCAGATTCAACAAACCTTCCTCCCCGAATCCCTGCCCGAATTTGCCGATTGGGAACTCGCCGCGCGCTGGAAGACTGCGCGTCAGGTGGGCGGCGACTTCTACGACGTGTTCAACCTGCCGGACAAACGCCTCGGACTCTTCATCGCCGATGTCTCCGACAAGGGCATGCCCGCCGCCCTCTTCATGGCGCTCACCCGCACCCTGGTGCGCGCCGCCGTCCTCGAAACCGACTCGCCCGCCGAAGCCCTGCGCCGCGTCAACGACCTGCTCGTCCCCGACACAAAACAAGGCATGTTCGTCACCGCCGTTTACGCCGTGCTGGATATGAACAAAGGCGAACTGACCTACGTCAATGCCGGGCACAATCCCCCCGTCTGGGTGCGAAGCGGCGGTTCTCTCGAAAGCCTCACCCGCACCGGCGTTGCCCTCGGCGCGGCGGAGGGCATGCGCTACGAACAGCGCGTCATCTCCCTGATGCCCGGCGACAGCGTCCTCTTCTACACCGACGGTCTGACCGAAGCATACAACGCCGACGGCGACTTCTACGGCGAAGCCCGTCTCGAAGAGGCGCTCAAAGCCAACCACTGTTCCTCCGCCCATGAACTGATAGACATCGTGGAAAAATCCCTGCTCGACTTTGTGCAGGATCTGCCCCCCGCCGACGACCTCACCCTGCTCGTCCTGCGGAGAAAGTAAATCACTGTCTGACGTTACGCAGTTCATTTGTGGCACGACATTTATGCCGCCTCAAACTGAGAGATACCCTTCGGCAGGCTCACCTGTGCCTGCGGCACTGGCGCAGGCAGGGCGAGAATCTCACGCCACCGCGTAAGGTGAGCCGCTATGTTGCGACCAGCGGGATTGTTGACCGCGAAGGCGCAAAGACGGCGGAGAAATCATCGTAAACTCTCTGCGGCACGGCGGTTCGAAACAAAATACACCATATCCTATTTCAGCGAGTTGCCATGACCATCCTTCAAGCCTTCCTTCTCGGCATCCTCCAGGGACTGACCGAATTCATCCCCGTCTCCTCCACCGCCCATCTGCTCATCGGGCAGACCCTGCTCGGTCTCCCCGCCGATGACGCCATGTTCTCCTTCCTCGTCATCGTTCAACTGGGGACGCTCGTCTCCCTCTTCGCGTTTTACTGGAAAGACCTGCTCGCCATTATGAGTTCCACGCTTCAAGCCGCGCGTTCCATGTTGACCGCGCCCCGTACAACCTGGAACCTGAAACCTGAAACTCTGCTCGGTTGGTACATCATCCTTGCCACCATCCCTGCGCTGCTCGCCGGCTACCTCCTGAAAGACGCCGTGGAAACACTCTTCAAACAGCCCATGCTCGAAGCGTCCATTCGTTTGTTCACGGCGGCGGTTTTACTCACCCTCGCCGAATGGCTGACGAAAAAGAACCGCACCCTCCAAACCATCACCTGGCTGGATGCCCTCTTCATCGGCGTCATGCAAATCCTTGCCGTCTTCCCCGGCGCCTCGCGCAGCGGAACAACCATCAGCGGCGGCATGTTCCGCGGCTTCGACCGTCCGTCTGCGGCGCGCTTTGCCTTCCTCATGTCCGTGCCGGTCATGCTCGCCGCCGGCGCCTACCAGATGCTCGACGTGCTCGCCATGCCAAACCTGGGAGACTTTCTGCCCCTGCTCGCGGCCGGCTTCCTCACTGCCGCAGTGGTCGGCTGGTTTGCCATCAAATGGCTCATCGCCTACCTGGGCAGACGCTCGCTGTACGTCTTCGCCGCGTATTGTGCGGCGCTTGGGGCGATCACTCTCTTTGTTTACCTTGCCTGAATGAAGCGGATTCTCCTCTCTGGATTCATCCTGCTCCTGCTTGCCTCCTGCGCGAGAGAAACGCCTCAGACTCCGCCGCAGGTTGTCTCTGTCCATTCGACCTCTGCCGCCGCCCCCTGGCTTGACCTCCTCTACGCCTGCGCCGGCGACTCTCTCGTCCTCTCCCGCGCCGCCGACCCCGCCTCCGCCGATCTTTCCCTGCGCCTCGGCGAGCCGCAGTTCCTCGCCGGGGTTGCGTTTCAAATTGGCGAAGAGGAAATCCTGATTGCCGCCCATCCCCAAAGCCCCGTCCAAACGTTGACCGTTGAAGAAGCGCAAACCCTCTTTGCCGGGCTGGGCGACCCTTCTGTGCAGGTGTGGGTATATGCGTCAGACGAGGACTTGTTCCGGGTGTTCGATCGGTTCGTGATGCAGGGAAGAAGCGTTTCCCCGTCTGCGAAGGTGGCGGTGGACCCGCAGCAAATGTCGGATGCGTTGATGAACGAGGCGGGGGCAGTCGGCATCCTGCCGCGCCGCTGGCTGACGGGGTCTTTGCGCGAGGTGTATGTTGTGGCGAAAGTTCCTGTGCTGGCGGTCACCCCAGGCGAACCGCAAGGGGCGGTCAATCAGTTGATCGGCTGTCTGCAAAAATAGTCGTGATGGAGCGACATTCATGTCGCTCCATCACCAGATGAAGATTTGAATCCACGCCACGCCCAGTAGAAGGGAAATGAGGGTGATGATGAAGCCCGGTTTGGTGTATTC
>DAOUBY010000150.1:0-5548 GCA_034432325.1 Anaerolineales bacterium | reverse complement strand
GGGCGAAAACATCCTGTTTATCCTGTCTATCCTGTTAAACAAAGCGGCGCAAGCGATAATGAGAAAGCCATATGAGTCCGCGGATGGTTTTCTCAAAGTCAGCAAAAGCGGCATCGAATGGACACGAATGAACCTAATTTTTGTGTCATTCGCGTAATTCGATGCAAAAAAACCAGAGCAGGCGGTCATAAAGGCAACTTGAGAAAGCCATACCGCCCTCAGGCAGTTGCGGAGAGGGGACAGGACTTACGCAAAACCTTGCATAGAGCGCGTTCTCTAACGCGCAGGCTGGGCAATCAACGTTAGAGAACGTTGGTTACGCGTAAGTCCTGTAGGATTTCGATTTTTGTATAAAAGTGGCGCGAGATTCATCTTGCCGTACGGGCGAAAGCGACTGCGAAAGGATCGGCGGGAATCTCGAAGATGTACTGAAATTGTTGCGGTACGCCGCCTCCGCCACCAAAAAGAATGCTCGGCAGCCTGCAGGCTGCCGAGCGCAGGATTGCCAAAAACAAGACTACACTCCAACCATCTCCTCCACTTCCGCCTTCTCGAACTGGCTGTTGTACAACTCGGCGTAGAAACCGCCTTTTGCCAGCAGTTCTTCGTGCGTGCCTTGCTCGACGATGTTGCCATCGCGCATGACCAGGATCAGGTCGGCGTTTTGGATGGTGGACAGGCGGTGGGCGATGATGAAGGAGGTGCGTCCGCGCATGAGTTTGTCCATGGCTTTCTGGATGAGGAGCTCGGTGTGCGTGTCCACCGAACTGGTGGCTTCGTCGAGGATGAGCATGGGCGAATCCGCCAGGAAGGCGCGGGCGATGGTCAGCAATTGCTTTTGTCCCTGCGAGATGTTGGTCACTTCCTCGTTCAGCACGAAGTGGTAGCCGTCGGGCAGGGTGTGGATGAAGTGATCCACGTGGGCGGCTTGCGCCGCGGCGATGACTTCCTCCTCCGCCGCGTCCTCGCGCCCGTAGCGGATGTTGTCCAGAATCGTGCCGTTGAACAGCCAGGTATCCTGCAGCACCATGCCGAACATGGCGCGCACGTCGGCGCGGGTGAACTCGCGCAGATCGTGACCGTCAATGCGGATGGAGCCGCCGTCCACGTCGTAGAAGCGCATCAGCAGTTTGACGATGGTCGTCTTGCCGGCTCCGGTCGGACCGACAATTGCCACCTTCTGCCCGGGCTGAATCTCCGCCGAGAACCCTTTGATGACCGGCGTGCCGGGGGTGTAGCCGAACTGCACATCGCGGAACTCGACATGTCCGCGCACGCGCTCCAGTTTGACCGGCGAGGCGGTTTCGGGAGTCTCCTCCTCTTTTTCGAGGAACTCGAAGACGCGCTCCGCCGCCGCCACCGTGCTTTGCAGCACGTTGGAGATGTTCGCCAGTTGGGTGATGGGCTGAGTGAACGAGTTGATGTACTGGATGAACGCCTGAATATCGCCGACGGCAATCACCTTGCGGATGGTCAGCCAGCCGCCGAGGAGGACGACCGCCACATAGCCCAGGTTGCTCACCAGGCGCATGACCGGCATCATGATGCTGGAGAAGAACTGCGATTTCCATGCCGAGCCGTAGAGGGTGGTGTTGTATTCGTTGAATTTAGCAATGCTCTTCTCTTCGCCGTTGAAGGCTTTGACGATGAGATGCCCGCCGAACATCTCCTCCACATGTCCGTTGACGTGACCGAGATAGTCCTGCTGTTCCTTGAAGAAGCGCTGCGACTGGCGAATGATGAGCATCACCACCAGCATCGAGGCAGGCACAATCGTCAACGCCACGAGCGTCATCTGCCAGGAGATGGTCAGCATCATGACCAGAATGCCCACCACCGTCACCAGCGAGGTGATGATCTGTGTCAGGCTCTGGTTGAGGGTCTGGTTGATGGTGTCCACGTCGTTGGTCAGCAGGGAGAGCACCTCGCCGTGCGGCGTGCCGTCGAAGTAGCGGAACGGCATGCGGTTGATTTTCTCCATCATCTCGCGGCGGAGTTTGTAGGTGACCTCGATGGCGACATCGGTCATCAGCCAGCCCTGGGCGTAACTCAAGCCGGCGGAGAGGGCGTACAGCCCGAGCGCGGTCAGCAGGATGCGCCCGATGACATCGAAGGGCACGTCGCCCGTGCCGGCGATCTTCGCCAGAATGCCGTTGAACAGTTCGGTGGTGGCGTTGCCGAGGATCTTCGGTCCCACGATGGCGAAGGCGGTGGAGCCGATTGCCAGCACGAAGACCGCCAGAATTTTCGTCTGGTACGGGGCGAGGTAAGAGATCAGTTTGCGCAGCGTGCCTTTGAAGTCACGCGCCTTTTGGACGGGTCCGCCCATCATGTGTCCGCCGGGACCGCCGCCCATGGGACCGCGCCCGCCCATCGGTCCGCGCGGGAGCGCCGTGGATTGGGGTTTGGGTTCTTTGCCGTTGGAGCCGTTCATGCCAGCGCCTCCTGTTTCAATTGCGAGAGGGCAATCTCGCGGTAGATTTCGTTGGTTTTCATCAATTCCTCATGTGTGCCTTGACCGATCAGCCGTCCTTCGTCCAGCACTAAAATCTGGTCGGCGTTTTTGATGGTGGCGATGCGCTGCGAGACGATCAGCACGGTGCTGTGCCGCAGCTGCTTGAGCAATGCCTGACGCAGACGGGCGTCGGTGCGGTAATCGAGGGCGGAGAAACTGTCGTCGAAGATGTAGATCGGGGCGCGCTTGACCAGGGCGCGGGCGATGCTCAGCCGCTGTTTCTGCCCGCCAGAGAAGTTTATGCCGCCCTGCGAGACCTCCGCATGCAAGCCGTCAGCCCGATCCAGCACGAAGTCGGCGGCTTGGGCGATGTTGAGCGCCAGTTGGAGAGTCTCTTCATCGGCGTTTTCATCGGCGTAGCGCAGGTTGCTTTCGATGGTGCCGGTGAACAGGTTGCTGCGCTGCGGGATGTAGCCGATCTTGTCGCGCAGGTCTTTGAGCGGCACTTCGCGGATGTCCACGCCGCTGACCAGGATCGAGCCGCTGGTCACGTCGAAGAAGCGCGGGATGAGATTGACCACGGTGGATTTGCCCGAACCCGTCGTCCCCATGATGCCGACCGTTTGTCCCGCTTCGATGCGGAAGGTCAGGTTGTGCAGCACGTCGTCGTCTGCGCCGGGGTAGCGGAAGGAGACATCCCGAAATTCGATGGTCGGCTGGAAGGGTTCGGGGAAGCGCTTCGGCTGGGCGGGATCGAGCACAGTGATGGGCATTTCCAGCACGTCGGCGACGCGGTTGGCGGAGACATCGGCGCGCGGGAACATGATGAAGAGCATGGAGAGCATCAGGAAGGCGAAGACGATCTGCATGGCGTATTGCATGAACGCCATCATGTCGCCCACTTCCATTTGCGCCTGCGCCACCTGATTGGAGCCGACCCACAGGATGAGCATGGTGGCGCCGTTCATGATGAGCATCATGAAGGGCATCATGATGACGAACAGGCGGTTGACGAACAGGTTGGTGTTCGTCAGGTCGCGGTTGGCGCGGTCGAAGCGGGCTTCCTCGTGTTTTTCGCGGTCGAAGGAGCGCACCACCATCATGCCGCTCAGGTTTTCGCGCGCCACCAGGTTGAGTTTATCCACCAGCGACTGGATGATGCGGAACTTGGGCAGGGCAATCGAGAAGACGGTGATGATCATCGTCAGCAGGATGCCCACCGCCAGGGCAATCGTCCACCACATGGAGGGGCTTTTGTCCACGGCGCGGATGATGCCGCCGATGCCGATGATGGGGGCGTAGAAGACCATGCGCACCATGATGCCCATCACGGTTTGAATCTGGGTGATGTCGTTGGTGGCGCGGGTGATGAGCGAGGCGGTGGAGAAGTGTTCGAACTCCGCGCCGGAGAAGCGCATCACCTTCTCGAACAGGAAGCGGCGCAGGTCGCGCGCCAGCCCCGCGGCGATGCGCGAGCCGAGCAGACCGACCAGAATGGTCGCCACCGCCGAGATGAGGGCGATGAGCAGCATCTGCCCGCCGACCTTGAAGAGGTAACTGTTCTGCACCTTCTGAATGTCCACGCCGAGCGCTTCGTATTCTGCGACCACGGCGCGGGCGGCGCCCTGCCGCAGGGCTTTTTCTCCGCCCAGGGCGGCGAAACGGGTGTCAACCGAGCTCAGCAGCTGGTCGCGCTGGGCGGCGGGCATCATTTTCAGCGCGCCGAAGATGTCCATGCCGGGGGGCAGTTTCGAGAGGTCGAATCCGCCGCTTCCGAACATGGCAGCCGCCTGGTCGGGGTTTTGAAGCGCTTGCTCGATGCCGAAGACCACCAGCAGGGGCTTGGTCAGAATCGTTTCCAGTTGCGAGCGCGCCGCCGCGTCGGTCGTCTGCAAGACGTAGATGGGTGAATCTGCCAGGGCGGGATACTGCTTGAGATAGTCGGCGTAGTCGGGCGAGGAGGAATCGATCAATGTGTACTGCGCCAGGACGGCGTCCTTCTCCTCGGCGGTCAGGAAGATGCCGAGCCGCTCCATCGTGACCTGACGCATGGCGCCGGGCACCGGGCTTTCGACTCCGCTCTGCTGAATGCCGACGTTGACGATGCGCGACATGTAGTCGGGCAGCGCCAGGTCGGCGTTTGCCTGGGCAAACAGTAAAGCGACTGCCAGCACCAGTAAGAGGGTGAAGGGTTTGAGGTATTTGAGAATTCGGGACATAGGGACTCCTGGGGGAAATGTGGCGCGATATTCATATCGAGAGTGTTTTGAAATTCATGTTTTAACTACAGATGAACACAGATGAATTGGATTTACAAGGGAATTTCATCCCGTTTTTCTTCAGAATCAGTGTTCATCCGTGTTCATCTGCGGTAAATCCCGATTTATAAAACACTCTCATATCGCCCAATCATGCGGAATCAATTCCGCATTACGCCTCCACGCGCTGGGCGGCGCGGGTGAGAATTTCGAGCGCCTCGCCAACCTTGACCTGCTCTTCGGGGGAGAGATTCTGCACCAGGTCGTCCAGCCAGCGGTAGCGCTCGCGGATTCCCTGCTCGATGAGCGCCGCGCCGCTAGAGGAAAGTTTCAGCAGTTTGGCGCGGCGGTCGGACGGGTCTTCAGTGCGCTCGAGGTAGCCCGCCTGGACGAGTTTTTCCACCAGCTGGCTCGCCGCCGCGGGGGTCACATCGAAGCGCTCGCTGATCTCAGACATGCCGCAGGGACCTCGGTGATGTAACTGCATCAGCACGCTGAACTGCGACATGGACAACCCGGTGGTTTTGGCAAAGCGCGTCCACTCACGCATGGAGCGGTGCATGACCGCGTCCATCCATTCGCGCAGGGATTGGGAAATTTGGAGCGTTTTGGGCATAGTTAAGCCTTCTTTTTAGTTAAGCGGGCTTAAATTTATGCCTGAATGAGGTTTTCGTCAAGGGGCGGGAGATAAGAGAAGTGTTAGAGACAGGACTTACGCGTAATCAACGTTCTCCAACGTTGATGATCCAGTCTGCGCATTAGAGAGCGCGCTCTATGCAAGGTTTTGCGTAAGTCCTGTCTGTGTAAAAGCCAACTCCGCATCGAGTGGCGCGAA
>DAOUBY010000149.1:0-3224 GCA_034432325.1 Anaerolineales bacterium | reverse complement strand
GGGTGTCGCTTCCATCCGCGCTGTCCGAAGGCAATTGCGGGATTGTGCGAAAAGGAAGATCCGCCGGAGTTCGAACCGGAACCCGGTCACCTGGTTTCCTGCTGGTTGTACCGATAATGCTCGACCACCCTGAGAGACTGCTGACCATTGCGGTCATCCTGCTGCTGTTCGGCTGTATCATGCCGTTTCTCATGGTGACACAGGCTGTGCCGTCCACTTTGCTTTTGAATTTTCTTTCCTTTGCCGCCTCGGTTTCGGGATTATTCCTGGGCATTATCGGCATTGCACAGTATCGCATCAAAAGCGCAAAGGACGACGACGAGCGGTTCCATCAATAAATTTCTGCTGTTGAAAACGCGCCGTGCGATAAATGGAGGGGAATTTCTCCCCTGACCAGCGCACGGCGCGTTTTTTATGGTATTGAATTCCCTCCTACTCAAGTATTGCCAGAAAGCACACCGCAGAAGGGTTTTTCGAGAAATTCCCCACCTTCTACTTTGGGCGGTGGTATGCTCTGATTGACTGACTTTGTGAATTAGGTATAATTAGCGCCTGGTTCCATGAACCTTTTGCTCCTCTACTCCACTTCCACAAAAGGAATTCAATAATGCCCGATACCATTCTCGACGTACAAGGGCTAGAGACTGTTTTTAGAACGCCGGACGGAACGATCCACGCCGTCAATGGCGTTTCTTTTCAATTGAAAGAAGGCGAGACGCTGGGCGTCGTCGGCGAAAGCGGATGCGGCAAAAGCGTCACCATGCTCTCGGTGTTGGGGTTGATTCCCAACCCGCCGGGCAAAGTCATCGCCGGGTCTGCCATATTTGGCGGGCGCGATTTGCTCAAAATGTCCAACGAGGAAATCCGCCAGGTGCGCGGGGCGCAGATCAGCATGATCTTTCAGGATCCGATGACCTCGCTCAACCCCGTGCTGACGATTGGCCGCCAGCTCGAAGAACCGCTCATGCTCCACCTCGGCATGACCAAAAAACAAGCCAGCGAACGCGCCGCCGAACTGCTGGCCATGGTGGGAATCCCCAACGCCAAAGAACGTTTGAAGGATTATCCTCATCAATACTCCGGCGGCATGCGTCAGCGCGTGATGATTGCCATGGCGCTCTCGTGCAGTCCGCAAATCCTGATCGCCGACGAGCCGACCACAGCATTGGACGTGACCATCCAGGCGCAAATCATGGACCTGGTCAAACGCCTGCGCCAGGAATTGGGCATGGCGGTCATCTGGATTACGCACGACCTCGGCGTGGTGGCGGGGCTGGCGCAGCGCGTCATCGTCATGTACGGCGGCTTCATCATCGAAGAAGCCCTGGTCAACGACCTATACACCGACCCGACCCATCCCTACACCATTGGTCTTCTGGGAAGCCTGCCGCGTTTGGACGCAAAACAGCGCACCAAACTGTATTCCATCGAGGGACTGCCCCCCGTCCTTTATCAAAAGCCGAATGCCTGTCCCTTTGCCCCGCGCTGCAAATGGGCTATGGAACGATGCTGGAAGGAGAATCCTGCCCTCGAACCCATCGCTCCTGAACACCGCGTCGCCTGCTGGGTGGACACCAAAACTGGGAGGCCCCGTTCATGAACACCAACAACGAAGTCCTTCTTCGAGTCGAAGATTTGAAAATGCACTTCCCAATCTACCGCGGCGTCTTCCAGCGCCAGGTGGGAGCGGTTCGCGCGGTGGATGGGATCACTTTCGATGTCTATCGCGGCGAGACGCTCGGTCTGGTCGGCGAATCGGGATGCGGCAAATCCACAGCCGGACGCACCATCCTGCAACTGTACAAGCCCACCAGCGGAAACGTCCATTTCGAAGGCAAAGACCTGGTCAAACTCAAAGGCGAAGAACTGCGCCAGATGCGCCGCAAAATGCAGATGATCTTCCAGGACCCCTACGCCAGCCTCAACCCGCGCATGACCGTCGGTCAACTGGTCGGCGAACCCCTCATGGTGCACAACGTCGCCACCGGCGCAGAGATCAACGACCGCGTCGCGCACCTGCTCGAACTGGTCAACCTCAACCCCGCCTTTGCCAGCCGCTACCCCCATGAATTTTCCGGCGGGCAGCGTCAGCGCATTGGCGTGGCGCGCGCCCTGGCGTTGCAGCCCTCCTTCATCATCTGCGATGAGCCCATCTCGGCGCTCGATGTCTCCATCCAGGCGCAGGTCGTCAACCTGCTCGAAGAGCTGCAGGAAAAATTCAACCTGACCTACCTCTTCATCGCCCACGACCTTTCGATGGTGCGGCACATCAGCAAACGCGTGGCGGTGATGTACCTCGGCGTGTTTGTCGAACTGGCAGACCGCGACGAACTGTACGCCAACCCGCTTCACCCCTACACCCAGGCGCTGCTCTCCGCGGTTCCCATCCCCGACCCGGTGGCGGACGCCAAACGCAAACGCACCATCCTCGAAGGCGACGTGCCTTCCCCCGCCAACCCCCCGTCGGGCTGCCGCTTCCGCACGCGCTGTCCCATTGCCCAACCCCGCTGCGCCGAAGCGCGCCCCGAATTCCGCGAGTTGAAACCAGGTCACTTTGTTGCCTGTTTCTTTGCCGAAAAATTTTTATGAGAAAGGAGGTGATCGCCAACCCTGCCATAGACCTTTGTGTCCATCTGTTCGTATTGTCAAGTCAAATCCCTAAATTACGTGAGGAGAAGAACTATGCGTAAACTGTTTTACCTTCTGAGCCTGCTGATCGTTTCCAGCATGCTCCTCTCGGCGTGCGGCGGCGCAGCGACTGCCACCCAGGCGCCTGCAGAACCTGCCCAACCTGCCCAACCGGCGCAGCCCGCCCAACCGACCGAACCCGGCGCCCAGCCTGCCGCTCCGGCGTTCAAATCCTAGGATCCCACCACGCTGGTCGTGGCGACCTTCGGCGGTCCCGAAACCCTCGATCCTGCCCTGGCGTATGAGACCGCCGGCGGCGAGATCATCCAGAACGTCTACGAAACCCTTGTCTTCTTCGACGGCGAAGCCACCGACAAATTCGTGCCGCAGCTGGCGGAATCGTGGGAAGTTTCCCCGGATGGCACCGTTTACACCTTCAAGATTCGCTCCGGCGTGAAATTCCATGACGGCGCCGACCTGACCGCCTCGGATGTGGCGTATTCCTTCCAGCGCGGCTTGCTCTTCGGCGGTTACAGCGGTCCGCAGTGGCTGCTGGCTGAACCGTTCTTCGGCATCGGCGTTGACGACATCTCCAT
>DAOUBY010000148.1:0-11014 GCA_034432325.1 Anaerolineales bacterium | reverse complement strand
TCACGAAAACCCTGCGTAACTTGCGCTCTCTAGCGCAAATTCGGCGGTAGAGACCGCCAAATACGCGCTTTCGTGAAGTACTGAATTTGTGACAAATATATCAAGGTTGTAAGTTTATTTTAATGCAACGGCTGCTGCTCTGTTGTATGATGATCGCAAGAGAAAGGAGGTACCCATAGAGACTCCACCTGAAATCTTTGCCCACGGAAGGACCGGGAAGCCTTAACCTGGTCGAAAGCAGGAGCACGGCTTTAGCACCAGACGTTCCCCCAACGAAAAGAAGGCGCGCACATCCCCCGCTCCTTTCCGCCATCTGAATAGTACGATCCATTTGACGGATGGGCGTTCCCGTAACGGGTTCCCCATCCGTCTTTTTTGTTTGATCTCTTGCATAAGTCAGCCGGTGTTAGAGAACGCCTCCTGCGCCAGAGTGTATTGTGCGTTCTCTGGCGCACTTTCGCAAGGAGGTCTATTTCATTGCACGCAGCGCCCGGCGCATGCGGTCGAGTCCCTGCTGAAGGAGTTTGCGCGAGGTGCCGAAATTGATGCGCACATGACCTTTTCCCTCCTTGCCGAATATTTTCCCATCACTGAGGGCGACTTTGGCTTCGTTCAAGAAGAAATCGTAAGGCGATTCCTTGACGGGCGTCTGGGTGAAATCCAGCCAGCCCAGGTAAGTCGCCTGGGGAATGGTGGTTCGGACCTCAGGCATGTGGCTGGTAACGTACTCGATCAGAAAATCACGGTTGGCGGTGAGGTAGGAGCGTAATTCAGCCAGCCAGTCGTCACATTGACCGGAGAATGCGACGCGCGCGGCAAACAATCCCATGCTGCTCACATGCAGACGCAGACGCTCCACCTCACGATTGTAACGCTCCCGCAATTCCCTGTTTGGGATGATGGCAAAACCGCAAAACAGTCCCGGCACGTTGAACGTTTTGGAGGGGGCAATCAGCGTGATGGTGTGGCTGGCGATTTCCGACGACAATTTCGCCATTGGGGTGAACGTATTTCCGTCCAGCAATAATTCCGAATGGATTTCATCGGAAACGATGAGGACATTGTTTGCGATGCAGATTTCCGCCATCCGCCGCAGGTCTTTGCGCGAGAAGATGATGCCCAATGGATTGTGCGGATTGCACAAGAGAAACATGCCCGCTTTCTTTGCCTGCCGCTCGAAAATGTCCCAGTCAATTTCGTAGGTCAGGATGCTGCCGTTCACGCGCTTTACAAATGGGGCGTTCAGTTGTGGAATCCCGACATTGTCTTTGATGGCGTGAAACTCGTTGTAGACGGGCGTTTGGAGGAGCACGCCTTTCTTCGGGGTGCAAAAGGCGCGCGCCGCCACACTGAACCCGCTGACAATGCCGGTGACCGCGGTCACTGCATCAGGCTCGACCTTCCAGCCGTACAAGCGCTCCATCCGTTCGGCAACTGTTTCCTTCAACTTGAGCGACGGTAATTCATAGCCGAGCACGCCCTGGGCAAGGACCCGGCGAAGTTCATCGAGGATGGGTTTGGGTGCGGGGAAATCCATATCCGCCACCCACATGGGGATCACATCGTTGGGATACCATGTCCACTTGTTGAGGACGTTGGGGTCGCGGCGGTTGGGGGTGCGGTCGAAGTTGTATTTCATGAAGTGTCCTCGTTGTTGCGCAAGATTATGCCGCCTTATAGGCGACGATCATCCCGTCCCGCATGGGGGCGAGGGAAACGATCCAATCGGGATCCGTTGTAATGTCACGCGTGAAGCGGCGGATGGCTTCGGTGGATTTATCCCGATTGTCCGCGTCAAAGATGCGCCCGCTCCAGAGCATATTGTCAATGATGAGCAGCCCGCCAGGACGCAGTTTCTCCTTGATCAAGGGGAGCGAGGTTGGATATGCCTCCTTGTCAATGTCGTTGAAGATGATGTCGAACGTGCCTGGCGTGCGGCGAAGGGTCTCCACCGCCTCCGCTGTGTGATATTCGATCAAACCGTCGAAGCCAAGTTTGGAGAGATGCTCCCGTGCCATTTTCGAGAGTTTTTCATCCCAAACGGTATGATGCACGACCCCTCCCCCATTTTCGCGCACCGCTTTCGCAAACCAGGCAGTGGAATAGCCGTAGCCTGAGCCGAGTTCGAAGACCGATTTTGCCCCGATCATGCGCGCCAGTTGGTAACAGTAATATCCGCAGGCGGGACCGATGATGGGAAAGCCGTGTTCTTCAGCATATTTTTCCATTCGCTGCAGTTCGGGTTCGCGCGGCGGAACGAGGGAGGCAAGGTATTCCTGCGTTTTGTCGTAATCAATGTCGGGCATGTCATTCTCCTTTTTTTGACGATAAGATTTCCAGCGCAACAGGTAAGACGTTCTCCGCCCACATGCGATACATTTTACCCGAGGGATGCAAACCGTCCGCTGCCATAAGAGACAAGTCTTTGACTGCCTCCCGTGAGATCGGCGTAATATCAATGTAGCGCGCCCCTGCTCTTTCGGTCTCTTCACGGTTGACCGCATTGAAGGCGTCTATTTCCTGCGCGATTTTCTGCTGGTCACGCCCCGAAGCAAACGGGGTGACGCCCCAATCGGGAATGGACAGCACAATGACGCGCTGCGGGTCGCCGCCTGCGTATTCGACTGCCTTGCCGAGCATGAAGCGGAAGTCTTCGCGGTAGCCGTCCAGGGGGTAGCCGCGGTATTGGTCGTTGACGCCGATGAGGAGGGAGACCAGGTCGTAGGGCGGTTCGATCTGACTTGCCTGAATCCCTTGCCAGAGTTCGTCCACCGTCCAGCCTGTGCGGGCGATGATGGTGACTGCGACCCTGCCCCCCTCAGTCCTCCTAATTGACTTCGTAAATTGGGGGGACGACTCTAACAATGCGGCAAGTTGGTCGGACCAGCGTTCATGTTCGGCGACGCTTTCGCCGATGGTGTAGGAATCGCCCAGGGCGAGGTAACGGATGGGGGGCATGGATTGAACCTCAACAGGCGCAGGCGCAAGAGAGGCGCATGCGGCAAGAAATAAAAGGGGGAGGATCTTGAGAGCGCGTATGAGCCGATTATATTCGCAACAAAAAGCGGACATGGATGAATTCCATGCCCGCTCAAAAGGACGTTGCAACACTGATTACATCGCTCTCAACTTCAACCATAAGGCAGGGATGCGGCTGATCTTGCCCACAGCAGACAGGTTGGCGCGGCGGGTGAAGACATCGTAATCGTGTTTTTCGATGTCGTCGAGGATGCCCTGATAGAACACAGAGGCGGCGCCGATGGCAAGTTGTCCTTCGCGTTCGAGCATCTTCACGCCCGCCCACGACTCTGCGTAGATTTGGCGCGTGCGCTCGATTTGAAACTTCATGAACTGACGCCAGTTGTCGGTGATGCGCCCCTCGGCGATGTCCTGCTCGCGGATGCCGTAGAAGACCAGTTCCTCGCGGGGCAGGTACAACCGTCCGTTGCGAAAGTCTTCGCCGATGTCGCGCAGGATGTTGGTCATTTGCAGGGCGACGCCGAGTTTGATGGCGTAGGGAACGGCGTCAGCGCTTTTGAAGCCGACGATGTACATGCTCATCAGCCCCACCGTGGAGGCGACGCCGTAGCAGTAGGTGGCGAGTTCGTCGAAGGTCTGATAGCGGGATTGGGTCAGGTCGCGGTTGACGCCGTCAATCAGTTGCAGGGCGTAGTGGCGGGGGATGTGGTAGCGGGCGAGGGTATCCGCCCATGCGGCGGCGACCAGGTCATCGTCGAGGAAAGAGCCGTGTTCCACCATCCCGCGCCAGTAATCGAGTTGCGACTCGCGCTCCTCGTCGGCAGATTCGTCCACGATGTCGTCCACCGTGCGGCAGAAAGCGTACAGGGCGCGGACAGCGGAGCGTTTTTCCTCGGGGAGGAGCGCCGAAGCCAGGTAAAAAGATTTGGAGTGTTCCGCCGTGATCCGCTCGGCTTCTTTATATGCCGTGCGGAGCGAAGCGTCGCCAGCCCAGTACGAAAAGAAGGGGCGTTTGTGCGGGTGCTGGATGTTCCCCGCCAGGGCGAGGAGTTGATTTTCCCAATTGGCTTGTGCTTGCATGGTGGTCTCCTGGTTTGATAGGTGTGGGCTCGAACGGTGAACGACTTGCGATATTGTATCCGTTTTATCAAGTTTGTCAAGGTTTTGTAAAGTTATAGTTTCGACTAAACATTGACAAATTCTGTACATTGCGTATAATATCCGAAGTAACCCTCACCCCCAGCCCCTCTCCTAAAAGGGAGAGGGGAACAAAGGAAGAACTCATGAACAAACCAAC
This sequence comes from Anaerolineales bacterium, assembly GCA_034432325.1. Taxonomy (GTDB): domain Bacteria; phylum Chloroflexota; class Anaerolineae; order Anaerolineales; family Villigracilaceae; genus Defluviilinea. Next base: position 6,738 of record DAOUBY010000148.1, on the reverse strand, counting down.
TGCCATCGTAATCGGCGCGGGAATCGGCGGGATCGCCGCCGCCGCCCGCCTCGCCAAAAACGGATATGACGTGACCGTACTCGAAAAGGAATCCACCCCAGGCGGACGCTGCAACCAGATCGTCCGCGACGGTCACCGCTTCGACATCGGACCGACCCTGTTCCTCATGCCCGAAGTCTGGGAGGAGACTTTCGCCGCCCTCGGCGAACGGATGAGCGACCACCTCGACCTGCGCCGCATTGACCCAACCTACAAGGTCCACTTCGAGGACGGCTTGCAGCTGGCGTTGACATCCAATCTCGGCGAGATGCAAGCCCAACTGGAAAAGGTGGAGCCAACCGCCTTTACGGGCTTCCTGCATTACATCGCCGAGGGCAGCAGGCATTACAAACTTTCACTGGAGAAGTTCGTCGGGCGCAACTTCTACAGCATCTTCGAGTACTTCAGCCTGAAGAACCTGCCGCTCATCGTGCAGCTCAAGGCGCTCCAAAAACACTACGCCAACGTGGGGCGCTTCTTCCAGGACGAACGGCTGAAAGCCGCCTTTACCTTCCAGAACATGTATCTGGGTCTCAGCCCCTACGATGCACCCGCCACTTACTCCCTGCTTCAGTACACCGAACTTGCCGAGGGAGTCTGGTATCCCATCGGCGGGATGTATGCCGCCATTCAGGCGTTGGTGAAGGTTGCCGAAAAACTGGGCGTGAAGTTTGTCTATAACTCGCCCGTCAGGAAGATCAATGTTGGAAAGCACAAAGTGGAAAGCGTCGAGACAGCCGACGGCAGAGCGCTGACCGCCGACCTCTTCATCGGCAACGCCGACCTGCCCTACATCTACAAGGAACTCCTGCCCGACCGCGCCGAAGCGGAAAAACTGGACAGGAAGCTCTACACCTGCTCCACCATCATGTTCTACTGGGGCGTGGATCAGCAGTATCCGCAGATCGCGCATCACAACGTCTTCCTCGGCGGCGATTACAAAGCCTCCTTCGACCAGATTTTCGAGGATCACACTCTGCCCGAAGTGCCGTCGTTCTACGTCCACGCGCCCGCCCGCACCGATCCCGCCGCCGCGCCCGCCGGACAGGACACCCTCTACGTCCTCGTCCCCGTCGGTCACCTCGACGCCCGCACCGAGCAGGATTGGGATGCCCTCGTCCAGCGCGCCCGCGAGACCGTCTTTGCCCGCCTCGCCAAAGAGATGGGCGTCACCGACCTGAAGGAACACATCAAGTTCGAGATCGTCTACCAGCCCAAGGTCTGGAAAGAGCGCTTCAACCTCGAGAAAGGCGCGGCGTTCGGGCTGAGTCACAACTTCTGGCAGGTGGGCTACCTCCGCCCGCACAACCGTCACGCCAGATACAAGAACCTGTACTTTGCGGGCGCGTCCACCCACCCTGGAACGGGGCTGCCCATTGTCCTGCTCTCCGCCCGCCTGACCACCGAGCGCATTCTCAAAGAAAGTGGAACAATACCTGTGCAAAATGTGAATTACAAGGTAAAACATGCCGTATAAATTGCGCAGCAGACGTTCTCCAACGTCTTCACCTCCCCGCGCAGCAGACGTTCTCCCTGGACTGTCCCCCAGGACAGGCTAACGTCACCAGGCATTGAAGAGCGCCCTCCACCCGAAGCGCAACATACAGCATGTTTCCACACAGGAGCGAGAATGAGCATCAGCCAGACCCCGACTTACAACATCAAGGTTGTCCTCAACAAGACGGGCATCGCCGCCGACACCCTGCGCGCCTGGGAGCGCCGTTACGGGCTTCCCAACCCCCAGCGCACGCCAGGCGGTCACCGCCTGTATTCCGACTACGACATCGAAACCATCAAATGGCTGATGGCGCGTCAGGCGGAGGGACTTTCCATCTCCCGCGCCGTGGATTTGTGGAACGAAAAAATCGCCTCTGGCTCCGACCCTCTGGCTGGACTCGCCTCTTCGGCTTCCGCCTCCCCTTTGGCGGTTCCTCCCCCCTCCCCCGATTCGACGCTCGCCTCCCTGCGCGCAGCCTGGATTCAAGCCTGCAAGGAATTCGACGAACTCACCGCCGAACAAATCCTCAATCAGGCGTTCGCGCTCTTCCCCATCGAAGCCGTGTGCATGGACCTCATCCAGAAGGGTTTATCCGAAATCGGCGAACTCTGGTACGAAAACAAATTGAGCGTGCAGCAGGAACATTTCGCCTCGGGTCTCGCCATGCGCCGCCTCGATGCCCTGCTCAGCGCCGCGCCTGCCCCCACCCGCAGAGAAACCATCCTCGTGGGCTGTCCCGCCGATGAATGGCACACCTTCACGCCCCTGCTCATTGCCCTGCTCCTGCGCCGCCGCGGTTACAGGGTCATCTACCTGGGCGCCAACGTCCCCGCCCCGCGCTTCACCGAGACCGTCAAAGACACCAAAGCCGACCTCGTCCTGCTGGTGGCGCAGCAACTCGTCAGCGCCGCAACCCTGCAAAGCGCGGCGCAAATCCTCGCCAGCCAGAATATTCCCGTCGCCTACGGCGGGCGCATCTTCAACCTGCGCCCCAGCCTGATGGAATACATCCCTGGCTTTTTCCTCGGCAATGAGATCGGCGCCGCCCTCGGCGAGATCGAAAAAATCCTCAAAGCCAAAAGCCTGCCCAAAGCGGCAAAAGTCCCTTCGCAGGCTCATATTGCGGCGTATCAATCCTTCATCGCCAAACGGGCAAAGATCGAAGCCGCCCTCAAGGAAACGCTCCAGCCGCTCAGCATCTCACCCGCCGACATCGAAACGGGCATCCACTTTCTCGGCGACCACATCGCCGCCGCCCTGCAACTGGGCGACATGGGACACGTCTCGGCGGAAATTGACTGGCTGAGAATGCTGCTCCAGTCTCATGCCACCCACCCCGAACAACTCGCACAGTTCTTGGAAGCCTACGCCCAAGCCGTGGAGAAGAACATCAACGGGCAGGGGAAACCGATCTTCGAATGGTTCCAGGAACAAAGCCAAAAACTACTGGCATAAAGGTAAAAACAACAAGTAGGAAAAAATGAACCGTAAAGATATTCTCGGCAATTTCTACCGGCGGATGCTCCCGCTCTACCAGCCGCGGACGGAAGCGCTCCTGCACCGCACCTCCCCCTCCGACCTGCAGCGGCTGACCTTTCGCTACATCTTCACCGTGGACGGGATGACCGAGATCAGCCACATGATCGAGGGGTTAATCACCACGAGCCCGGGCGTGTCCGAAACGCATGTCTCGTTCCAGTACTTCTCGCGGCTGGCGCCCCAAATGGAACGGTACAGGCTGGTGGCGCAGTCTTCCCGAAGGTTATGGCTGTATGGCGTGCCAGATGCCCAACTGCCTGAACTTCCCAACACCGCCTATGTGGATACCTCCGGGACGCCGTTAGAGAATTACTGGTATGTGATTGCCTACGGTCCCGGCATCAGCGCAACCCTGCTCGCTGAAGAGATCACCCCCGAGGAACGCCTGCCCCGCGAGCCGCGCATGTACGAGGGCTTCTACACCTTCGAAGCCGACACGACCTACCAGGTTCTGGCGGTCTTGCACCAGTTGTTTCCCGAGAAGGTCCCGCCGCCGACAATGCCCGAACTGATCGCCTAAAGACACTGCCCGCCTGATAAAGCAAAGGAGCAAGCCATGTTGATCGAAACCGCCCGTTACGAACTGCCGCCCGAAGGCATCACCCTGCTCGGCTATATCGTCCGCCGCATGCACAAAACAGAATGGCTGGTAAAAGCCTCCGCAGCGCTTGCCGAGGGAAAGACCGAACAGGCGCTCGAATACGCGGCGGTTTACGCAGCGACATCATCCACCTCCTTCGGACGGGCGTACTACCAGCCCCGTTTCAACCGTGTCGGCGATCAGGTCAGTGAAACCGACCCAACCACCGGCGCAGCGGTAAGCGCCAAACTCGAGAGCGCCTCGCCGCACTACCACATCACCTACGAAGCCACCCTGCCGAATGGCGGCTCCTTCCGCGGCTCGGAGCGAATCACGGGCACCACTGTTGGCTGGCGAGGGCTGGGCATGCCCGCCCCCTCGAAGTTCACCTTCACCTCCGTCAATTACACCGCCGAGTTCGAAGGCATTCTCACCAGCGAACTGGCGCTTTCCCTGTTTGGCAATACCCGCATCCGCGCCTACGGCTTCCTGAACATCAAAGATAACCGCGGTAACGCAGGGCATCTCGAGCTGAACCGCGCGGGCGACATCTCCATCCGCATCAACGACCAGCCCGAAGCCACTCACTCCATCCCCAAGATCACGTGGATGAACGTCCAAATTCCCATGCCGAACCCTGCCTGAAAGTTCTCTGCATCGCTGCCAGAACCTGGGGAGCCTGACAATGACAACGAAAAGGCAAGAGGCAATCAAATGAAAACCGCAAAACTCATCTCTCTGCTCGGCATCCTCGCCATGACCGCCGTTCTGCTCTACGGCTTCACCCGCGGCGATTTCTCCGGCGAAGGCAGTCAACTGCTGTCCATGCCGTGGGGCATCGTCTCGCTCGTGGACCTGTACACGGGCTTCACACTCTTCTCGATGTGGATCATCTACCGCGAGAAGTCCCTGCCCGTTGCCATCGTGTGGACACTTGCCATGATGACGCTGGGATTCTTCGCGGGCGCGCTCTACGCCTTCATCGCCCTGCAAGCCAGCGGCGGCGACTGGCGCAAATTCTGGCTGGGAAAGAATGCCGGATAAGGCGTTGATTTTTTTACCTTCGGAGACACTCATGGATTCCTTGAAAGACAAAATTGCAGTCGTCACCGGCTCCTCGCGCGGCTTTGGCTATGCCATCGCCGAATCCCTGCTCGAAGCGGGGGCGACGGTCGTCATCACCGGGCGCAGCCAGGAGGCGCTGCAACGCGCCTTGAACGGTCTCCAGCCCAAAGGTCCCGTGAGCGGATTCGTGCTCGATGTCCGTCAGGAGGAGCAAATCTACCGCCTGGTGCGGGAGGTTCTGGCGCAGCACGGCCGCATGGACATCTGGGTCAACAACGCCGGTTACTCCAACGCCGCGGGCTTGATGCTGGACATGAATCCGCAGGACGCCCTGGAGATGTTCCTGGTCAACGACTTGGGGGTGCTGCGCTGCACACAGGCAGTGATGCCCCACTTTCTCGAACGCCGCGGCGGGATGCTGGTCAACATTTACGGCAACGGCAGTTTTCTCCGCCCCGCTTCGCCCACCGGCCTGTACGGAGCGTCCAAAGCCTGGGTCACTTCTTTCACGCGCACCCTGGCGGTGGAACTCAAAGGCAGCGGCGTGCAAATTTTGGGGTTCAGCCCCGGCATGATGTTGACCGATATGCTCACCAGCCCGGTGGTGGTCGGCGAGCGCGGCAAAGAGATGTTGAAAAACTACGGCTTCGTGCTGCGCTTCCTGGGTCAGCCGCCCAAAGCCGCCGCCGATCAACTGGTGCGCGCCATCGCCCGCCAGCGCAAGGAATTCGTCGAGGTGCGGCTGCTCAAACCCTGGACGCCCCTGCTTGGGCTGCTGCGTGTGGCTTGGGAAAACCTGACCAAAACGGGGCAAACGCCCGAATTCGAATTGCAATACCGGGACGCGTATCGTTTCCTGGAGTAAGAGACTGCTTCTTAAGTAGACCTCTTGCAAAAGTGCGCCAGAGAGCGCACAATACACTCTAACGCCGGCTGACTTATGCAAGAGATCAAGTACACGGACTAGACGGGTTTTCCATAGGATGTTTCCGTGATAATCCGTAAAATCAGCGTCATCCGTGTACAAATAGAAATCACGCTTGATTGAGGAACCCTATGCAAACCAAAAATTCCCAACTCTACCTTTCCCTGTGGACCGTCGTCTTCGCCCTGACCGCCATCGTCTGGCTGACGGCTGGCGGCTTGCAGGCGCGCTTCGACGTGGTCAACGAAAAATATTACACCTTCTTCTACCCCTGGCAGACGCGCAATCCAACCGCCATGGCGTACCTCACCTCCTGGCTGGGTTATGCCATCCATCAAATCGCTGCCTGGGCGGTCATCTGGGCGGCGCAGCGCGCCAAACCCAAATACGAGAGCGGCTTTCGCTGGTTCAACTGGGCGATGGTCGCTGTCAACCTGGGCGGATTCGCCCTGCACTGGATTCAAACGCAACTATGGTACGACGGCCTGGCAATCTCCGTTCCCGAAGTGACCTCGCAGGGATCGGTCATCCTGATGCTGGTCTTCATCCTGATTCTCGAAGCGCCGCGCCGCGGCTTGTTCTTCGGCAGGAAGATCAACTTCCGTCAGGCTTTCCTGGACGTGGTGCGCCGCTATCACGGCTACCTGTTCTCCTGGGCGCTGATTTACACCTTCTGGTATCACCCCATGGAAAACACCTTCGGTCACCTGGCGGGCTTCCTCTACATGTTCGCCTTGCTCTCGCAGTCGGTGCTGCTCTTCAACCGCGCCCACCTGAACAAGTGGTGGAAGTTCTCGCTCGAAGCGCTGGTGCTGGTGCATGGCACGCTGGTCGCCATTTACCAGGGCAAGGGATTGTGGCCCATGTTCTTCTTCGGCTTCGGGGCGATGATCATCCTGACCCAAATGCACGGACTGGGACTTTCCCGCCGCGCCCGCTGGCTGCTGGCAGGGATTTTCGTCCTCGGCGTGGGGCTGTTCTACGGTCTGAGCGGCGACTTCGCCCGCGTCAACGAGGTGATTCGCATCCCCTTCATCGAATACCTGCTGGTCTTCGCCTTCTACGGTCTGTTCATGGCTGGTTATGGGCTGA
>DAOUBY010000147.1:0-4965 GCA_034432325.1 Anaerolineales bacterium | reverse complement strand
TCCCCGCCACGAACAGCGGCAGATCGCGCGCCAGCGCCATCACCACCGTCGAAACCAGCCCCATGACCCACGCCGCAACGAGCAGGGGTCTGCGTCCGATGCGGTCTGCCAGCCACCCCGCAGGGATGTGCGAGACCGCCATCGCCGCGCCGAACGCGCCCAGAATCAACCCAATCTGCTGTTCGTCGCTCCCCAGCGACTTGAGGTAGATGGGTTGAAAATTGATGAACATCCCCTCGCCGAATCCCCACAGCAGGAGGGCGGCGGCAATGAAGATGAGATTACGATTCAAGGCGGCTCTCCACCCTTTGCATGAATTCCAACGCCGCCTCGAACACCTGCTGACGAGCCGCGTCGCGCGTGACGACGTGACCTGATCGGCTCACGAAAAGTTTTGTCTTGTCTGACGCATTGTTCAGGGCGGCGAAGATTCGCTCCATGTTTTCGGGCAAAACGTACCTGTCGTCTTTCGAGTGAATCAACAGCGCCGGCACGTTGACCTTCGGCAGCGCCGCGCGCATTTCACCCAGCAAGCGATTCAACTGTCCAATCGAGCGGACGGGGTTCTGCGGATACGAAACATGCTCCTTGAAGGCTTCCTTGTCGAACCACCCTGCGCCGGGTTCTTCATCGCTTTTCGGCATGTAGGGAGCGAATTTGGCGATCCAGTCAATGTGACGCAGGCGCGGGTCGTCGGGCAGTTTGTAGGGCGTGGACATGGCGACCACGCCCTGCACGGTCAGGCGCGTGGACATGAGCAAAGAAAGCGCCCCGCCCATCGAAAGCCCGAGGAGGAAGATTCGGTCGGTGAAGCCCCGCAGGATGGAATAGCCGTCTTCGACGGAGGCAGTCCAGTCGGTCCAGTTGGAGCGGATCATGTCTTCGGGGTTGGTGGCGTGACCGGCCAGGCGGATGCCCAGGCAGGTGTATCCCTTTTGGTTGAGGTAGTCCCCCATCCAGCGCATTTCCTTGGGTGTGCCGGTGAATCCGTGAATGAGCAGGCACGCAGGTTTCGAGCGGTCACCCGGCAGAAGAAAGGGTTCCGCGGTGGCGATGAGTTGTGGCATGTGGCGAATTATATTACTTTCGCATCCAGGCAGGGTGAAGCGAGGCAACTTTTTTGTAGACCGGGCAAGCCTCGATGTGCGCGCCGGGCAAATAGCCGGTGGACATGAGAAATTCGTTGACAATCTCGCCGCCGGTGAAGACGAAGGTCTTGCGGAAGAGTTTCGTCCATTCGTCTTTGGTGCGCGGGTGATGAGCGTCCAGCCAGCCTTTGAAGGAGCCGAACTCCTTTTGCAAGGTTTTGATGCGTTTGGCGTTCTCGATGGCGGCATTGACCTTCAGGCGGTTGCGGATGATGCCGGCGTCGGCAAGCAGGCGGGCGCGGTCTTTTTCGGTGAACTTTGCCACCCTGTCTATGTCGAAGCCGCGATACGCTTTGCGGAAGTTCTCCGCCTTTTTGAGGATGGTGATCCACGAAAGCCCCGCCTGATTGATCTCCAAAATGAGGCGCTCGAAGAGCAGGTTGTCGTCGTGGATGGGAAAGCCGTATTGAGTATCGTGGTATTCGCGGTTGAAGGTGTCTTCGGGGTGGGCGTTGCAGTAGTCGCAGTAGGAGGTCATGGGGAATGGAGCTCAAAGGTTAACTTGGCTGAAGAACCCTCGCGCAGACAGATGTTCTCGCCTGGCGCTTGCCCGCCAGGGCAAGTGTAACGTCCGCCTACGAATAGATCTCGAAGGTCAATTCGGTTGATAGAACAGAGGCAAGTCCTTTATCGCGCGTCAGGACGGTCAGTCCGGCGGCTTTTCCGGTGGCGGAAATCAGGGCATCCACCCAGCCAAGCCCGTCGGCGGAATATTTTTGCATCCATGAACCAGCCAGACGAGCCGCATCTGAATCAAGCGGCAGGGTTATGAAGCGCTCCAGCAGCAGTTCATGCTTTTCGGTTTCATCCGCATGCAAGCCGCGCCACAATTCCGCCTCTGTCAAAACAGAGACATATGGCAGGATGGTCTCATCAAGGATCGCATTGAAGTAGGGTTTGATGGAACTCTTTCCGCGGTAAATGTCAATCAACGCATTGGTATCGAACAGCAATTCCGTCTGATTAGCCATTTTTCCAGTCGCTTTCCCATCGGGAGCGTCCTTCCTTCAGCCAATCGTCATTAATGTCATTGCGGTTGGACCACATGCCGAACACACTACGCGTCAACTCAGCCTTTTGGGGCGATGCTTTTACGCGGCGAGTGCGTTCATATTCGCGCACGCTCAGAATGACAGCAACGGATTTTCCATCGCGTTCGATGTAAATGGGACCGCCCGATTTCGCAACCTCACGCAAGACTCGTCCAAAGCGGTTTTTGACTTCAGTGGCAGGGAGATATTTGATCGGCATGGCAGCCTCCAGTTAGCCATTTTAAGTGGCTAACTGGATTGTACAATTAGTAAGATGTTTCAGCAAGAGGCGTCATAGTGTCATTTCCATGATGGGCAGGAGTCTCGGTTGCCCCTCGATTTCGGAGCGGCGTTCCCCCACTCGGCGCATTCCCATCTTTTCGTAAAAACCGACCGCGTTTGGGTCTGCCTCGAGTTGCAGCAGTGTGTATCCGCGCCGGCGCGCCAGGTCAAGCGCATGAAGGAACAATCGCTTGCCGATGCCGCGCCCCATCCATTCAGGCAGCACCCAAAGGTTTTCGAGCCAGGCGTTTCCCTGCCGTTCCTGCAAGGTGTAAAAAGCGACCGGCGCTTCATCTTCAGCAGCCGCCCAACTTTCGTTTTCTTCGAAGTATTGCGGGCTGAACGTCAATTGAGGCGTCCAAATCTCCAGCCAGCGTTCGGGATAGCCCCAATGCCGTTTGGCGGAAATGGCGATGCGGGTCAAAGCGTCTGCCTCGGCGGGAAGGGCGCGGCGAATGTGAATGGTCATGCGCTGCGGCGATTTATTCCCTGACGGTACGCAGTTCATTCGTGCCGCGACATTCATGTCGCTTGGAAGTGCGAGATGAATCTCGCGCTACCGCGTAAGGCGATTTACTCGGTTTTTTCATCTGCCGGCGTTTCTTCTTCCAGTTTCAACCCCCTCAAGGCATCGTCCACGCTGGCGGCGGTGTCGCGGCGCATACCGGCGGCTGGAGTGCCGCAGTAGGGACAGATGTTCCAGGGCAGTTCCATCAATTTGCCGCAGGATTCGCAGGTCTTCTTGAGTTTGGTGTGACAGTTCGGGCAAACCTGCCAGTCGTCTTTCACGCGGCGCTCGCAGCCCGGACAAAGCGGCAGGTCTTCCAGCGCCTGGAGCAGGGCTTCCTCTTCGAGCGTTTTCTGGTAGTCTTCTTCGAGCGTTCGCGGCGGGCGCAGAATGAGATAGACGAGCACGCCGGGCAGGTTCAACACCGCCACGAGCAGGGCGGCAAGAGTCTGCACCAGCGGGTCGCGGGCGCGGGCGCGGATGTCGCGGTAGGTCCAGATGATGAGCGAAATCCACAAGGCGGCGAGGAATGCGCCGCCGAAGCCGGTCAATACGAGGAGCAGGTTGCTGACGAAGGCGGGGTCGAGGGTCATGGCGGTATTTTATCCCATCTCAAGGCGTGGTGTGATGAAAGAACCATTCGCCGTCGCCCTGGGAAGCGTAGGAATTGGAGCCGATTACTTCATAGAAGGTGATGCCGGGGCGCAGGGGAATTGGCTCGCCGTTTGGGGTGGTGAGAAGCAGGGGCTGATTTTTGTAGAGACGATTCCAACGGGCAGGGTAACCCACCCCGTCACGGAAGACATACGCTTCGCCGCTGCCGGTCAGGTCAATGTGATAGACCTCGTCGTCTTCCTGATAGGGGTTGGCAAATTCGTGATAGACGAACAAGACCACCACGTTCGCCGCATGGACCTGTAGCCCGGTGACGTTATCCATGAGCGGGGCATACGCCTCTTCCTTGCCGTCGAGGGTGTCGCTCGTCTCCTGAAAGCGGAGGTATTCGCCGAGTTCGGGCGCATATTGCCACTGGTTATAGGAAAATTTGGAGTAATAGGTGAACACGCGCACGGCTTCCACGCCGCCCGCCTGCGGAACGTCGAAACTGAAGTTGCCGCTCAGGTAGGGTTTATCGGCGGGCAGTCCGTTCTTGCGCACGCACTCGCCCCACAAGGTGGTGTTGAAGTAGTTGTTGCTGTACGCTTCGATCTTGCGCGTGGACATGAAGTGAAAAGGCGGGCATGACCCCTCCGTTGGCACAACGAGAAAGTCTGCGATGTCGGTGGTTCGCAAATAGTCGAGCACGCGCTTATCGGCAAATTTGAAGACCAGATACGCCTGATACATGCGCGCGATGTGTTCATCGAAGAACCTGCCCGAACGGACGGGTCCCACCCATTCCGAGTCGTTGCCGTAGAAGATGGCGATGTTGCGCGTCAGACCGCCCTCGATGTAGTACTCGAACACCTGGTCGGCGAGCGTCAGCCCCGATTGCGGGCGGATGTAGCGCGGGTAATTCGCCACCTTGATTGCCATGGGGCGCCGCTCCAGCCGGCTGGGATCGGCTTGCGGCAGACCGGTCAGCGGGTTGATGACGGGAGGGATGGTTGGCGTCGGCGGAATGGTGGGGATGGGCGTATCGGTTGGGGGAACGGTTGGCAGACTCACCGTCGGGAGGAAAAGGGGCGTCGGCGCAGAGTCGGCATAGAGGGAGTCGGAGGCGTTTTCCGTTGCCGGTTGAAAAGGCGTCGGGGAGGGAAGTCCAGAGGCAGATACGCCGCCGGCGCGGGGGGAACATCCCGAAAGCAAAATGGAAAGACAAACCAACAGGGTCAGAGATCGCATGGTTGAATTGTACAACAAGCGGCAGGGGGCGCACATCCCGCCAAAGGACGCCGGTATGGTTTTCTCAAAGTCTGGCTTCAGGCTAAAAAACAAACAGGATAGACAGGATTTCAGGATAAGCCGCGCGCAAAGCAGGGCAAAAACATCCTGT
>DAOUBY010000146.1:0-3752 GCA_034432325.1 Anaerolineales bacterium | reverse complement strand
TCGCCGAGCGCAATGCCCGCATAAGTGACGATAACGATGAGCAGGGTAATCCAGGTGTTCATAGGGGCGAATGATACCAGCGGATTGTATAATAGCGGTGTCAAATATCACGCCATGTCAATTTTGTGTAAAAGCAGCGCGAGATTAATCTCGCGGTATGAATGTACACAATTTTCGGCATACTACATCAAGGAGGAGCAGGTCATGCGAAAGCCTTTGTGGACGCCTTCGGAGGAACGCAAGCGGAACGCCAACATCACGCGCTTTATGCAAACGGTGAACGAGCGGCGCGGCTTGTCTCTCGCCTCGTATGCGGACCTCTACAACTGGTCGGTGAACAACCTGCCTGATTTCTGGGCGGAAGTTTGGGACTTTGCCGGCATCCAAGCCTCGAAGCGCTATGACACTGTAGTGACGAATTTATCCGTCATGCCTGGGACAAAATGGTTCCCCGGCGCGCGGCTGAATTTTGCCGAGAACCTGCTTCGGTATCGCGATGACCAACTTGCTTTCATCTTCAAAGGTGAGACCCAAATCACCAAACGGATGACCTATGCCGAATTGTACGATTCAGTTGCCAGGTTAAGTCACTCGCTGAAGGAGGCGGGCGTGGGCGTGGGGGACCGGGTGGCCGGCTATATGCCCAACCTGATCGAGACGGTCATCGCCATGCTGGCGGCTTCGAGCCTCGGCGCGACGTGGTCCTCCTGCGCCACCGACATCGGTCCCGCTGCGGCAATCGAACGGCTGGGGCAGGTCGAGCCAAAGGTTATGATCACCGCCGACGGCTACTTCTACAAAGGCAAGACCTTCGACACGCTGGGTCACGCCGCCGAAGTGGCGCGCGGCATCCCCTCACTGCAAAAGGTGCTTGTGGTCTCGTACACGCGCGCAAGACCCGACATTGCCCAAATCCCGAACGCCGTGCATTACGAAGATTTTCTTTCCAAAGAGCGCAACATCGAAATTCAATTCGAGCAATTGCCGTTCGACCATCCGCAGTACATCATGTTCTCGTCGGGGACGACGGGCAAGCCGAAGTGCCTGGTGCAGGGCGCGGGCGGAGTGCTGATCAATCACCTCAAGGAACTCCTCCTGCACACCGACCTCAAACGCAGCGACCGCATCTTCTACATCACCTCCTGCAGTTGGATGATGTGGAACTGGCTCATCAGTTCGCTGGCGGTCGGCGCGACGATTGTTCTCTACGACGGCAACCCCAATTACCCCGATGCGGGCGCAATGTGGAAACTGATTCAGGACGAGAAGATCACCATCTTCGGGTGCAGCGCCAGTTACCTGCACTTTCTGAAGAAGGAGGGCGTCTCGCCCCGCCGCGATTATGACCTCTCCTCCCTGCGCGAAATCTCGCAGACCGGCTCCGCGCTTTCCGCCGAAGGGTTCGAGTATGTGTACGCCCACATCAAACCCGACCTGCATTTCAACTCCATCTCCGGCGGCACCGACATCAACGGCTGCTTTGCGGCGGGAAGCCCCATCCTGCCGGTCTATGCGGGCGAACTGCAAAGCCCCGCGCTGGGGATGAAGATCAAGGCATACGATGAAAACGGAAAGCCCATTTACGACGAACAGGGCGAACTGGTCTGCGAAGCGCCCTCGCCCTCGATGCCGCTCTACTTTTGGAACGACGCCGACGGTTCGAAGTATCACAGCGCGTACTTCGATGTCTATCCCGGCGTCTGGCGGCACGGCGATTACATCCTCATCCACTCCGACACGGGCGGCGTGACCTTCTACGGGCGTTCGGATGCGGTGCTGAAGCCTTCAGGGGTGCGGATAGGCACGGCGGAAATTTACGCCCAAATGGAAAAACTCCCCGAAATTGCCGACAGCCTCGCCATCGGTCAAAACTATCAGGGCGACCAGCGCATCATCCTGTTTGTCAAACTTGCGCCGGGGTTTTCTCTCACCGATGCGTTGAAGGAAAAAATCCGCAAGACTTTGCGTGAGAACGCCTCGCCGCGCCACGTCCCCGCTTTAATTCTCGAAACTCCCGATATTCCCTACACCCTCAACATGAAGAAAGTGGAAAGCGCGGTGACGAACATCATCAACGGGCGGGCGGTGACAAACCGGGACGCGCTCATCAACCCTTCGTCGCTGGAGTTTTACGAGAAGATTGTTTCTCAACTGAGTTAGTTACACGGCGGGAAATTTCTTGTGCCACTCCGTCGCCTGTTCGTAGGCATAACCGGCGTTCAGCGCTTTGGCGTCGCCCCAGGCGCGCGTCACAATCTGCAAACCAATCGGCAGACCTTGGCTGGTGAACCCGCACGGCACAGATAGCGCCGGCAGACCCGTCAGATTGAACGGAGACGTGAACCGCGTGAGCCGCCCCGCCTGCTCGACCGCATCGTGACCGGCGATGGTGGGCGCGGCGATGGGCGTGGTGGGAGTGAGTAAAAAGTCATACGCCTCGAAGAACAATTCGCATCTTTTCCTGACCTCAGCCTGGGTGCGCCTCGCCAGAACGTACTCTGTCGAAGACGTTTTCGCCCCGTCCTCCAGCCGGCGGCGGATGTCTTCGCCAAACCGTTCGGGGTGTTCTTTCAAGCGGTCACGGTGGACCGCTGCGCCATCTGCCTGCACCATGATCTTGTTGGCGAGGGCGGCGTCGCGCATCCAATCCACGTTGACCTTTTCCACCTTGCAGCCCAGCCGCTCGAACACCCTGGCGGCTTCGCGGACGGCTTCCAGCACTTGCGGGTCGGACGCTTCGATGAAGTCGCCGGCGCCAATGGCAACCCGCCGTCCTTCCATGTCGTCCATCAGGTGACCGAGAAAATCGCCCGCCAGCATTTTGATCGAGGCGGGGTCGAGCGGGTCATAGGTGGAGATGACCTGCAGAATGATCGCCGCGTCGCGCACGCTTTTTGTCAGCGGACCGACGTGGTCGAGGTTCCAGGAGAGGGGGAAAACGCCGCGCAGGCTCACCCGTCCGTAAGTGGGTTTGAAGCCGACCACGCCGCACAACGACGCCGGAATGCGAATCGAGCCGCCCGTATCGGTGCCGATGGCGCCCAGCGCCATGCCGGTTGCCACCGCAATGGCAGACCCGCTGGAGGAGCCGCCGGGGATGCGTTCCGTGTTCCAGGGGTTGCGCGCCGTGCCGTAATGCGGATTGTTCCCCGTGATGCCGAGCGCGATTTCGTGGGTGTTCGTCTTGCCGTTGATGAGCGCGCCGGCTTGACGGAGTTTTTCCACCACGAAGGCGTCGCGTTCGGCGATGTGGTCGGCAAAGAATTTCGAGCCGGCGGTGGTGCGCATGCCCTCCACATCGAACAAGTCTTTGACGGCGATGGGGATGCCGCGCAGCGCCCGATAGAGCGGGGCGGTGGTGAGCGGAGGCTGCTGCGCTTCGAGCGCGTTCTGCGGGGGGATGACGGTGATGTAGGCGTTAAGTGTCGGGTTGAGACGGTTGATTTGCGCGAAGCAGGCTTCGGCGAGGTCCTGAGGCGTGAACGTCCCGCGCCCCAGGGCGTCGAGGGCGTTTGAGATGGTCAGCGTTTGTGTGTCCATGAGGACGATTATAAGACGCGTTGTGCGTTCTGCATACAAAAAGTAAGACCCCAAAGGTCTTATAGAAACGTCCCGAAGGATTCGACCCTTCGGGACGTTCGTCTTTGAAGCGAGGAAGTTGTTAGAACAGCCCCACCACCTTGCCGGTTTCCAGGTCGAGGTCCACGTCATAGAAGACGGGGCGGGTGGGCAGACCGGGCATGGTGCGCATG
>DAOUBY010000145.1:0-6642 GCA_034432325.1 Anaerolineales bacterium | reverse complement strand
AAGAGCAGGTTGAACAGGTCGTCTGGGCGTAAAAATTGGGCGGCGTGCAGTGCGCTCATGAGGGCGATTATAACGCCGTGTGATTTGCTTTCATCAAAAAACCGTCCCGAAGATGGAGAGCCTTTGACTTCCTGCGTGTCGCGGTTATTGGTTGAACGGCAGAGCCGCAAACGTGCCTGTGACGGTGATGGTCAGCGTGCCGCTCACGCTTTGGAAGTTCGCGATGACGCCGTCGGTTGTGGCGTAGATTGCCTTTTTTCAACTCTACCGTTCGATTTTTGGGGTTCCCATCCTGGGGCGCGTCTTTTCCTGCGCCAGCAAAGCCGCCTGTACGCGGTTGCGGACATGCAATTTTTGAAGAATGTTCGTGACATAATGTTTGATGGTCTTTTCGGTCAAAAAAAGTTTTTGTCCGATTTCCTTGTTGCTTGTCCCCACGGCGATAAGTTCCAAAATTTGGCGTTCCCGCTCGGTGAGTTCGTCGAAGCCATCCTGCGCAGCGTGCTTTTCTTTGTGCGAGGAGGTCATTTCCGAAAGCAGATTGGCGGCAAGCGAAGGGCTGACATATCCCTCGCCTGCGTGGACGGCGTGCAGAATTTTGTTTAACTCGCGCGCCGCCACGCCCTTCAAGATGTAAGCATGCGCCCCTGCCTTGAGCGCCGCAATCACATTATCTTCATCGTCCGAACCCGTCAGCATGATGATTTTGATTACCGGGAAGGATGCGGCGATGATTTCAGCGGCTCTGATGCCTCCTTCACCGGGAATGCTGATATCCAAGATGACGACATCCGGCAGATGCTCGCGGGCGAGTTCAATGGCATCGTCGGATGTCACACCCTGCCCGACAATTTCCACATCCGCTTCTGCGCCCAAAATGGCGACCACCCCCTCCCGAAAAATGGGATGATCATCCACAATGACGACCCTGATTTTCTCCATTGGATCACTCCCTGTTTTCAAGAGTAAAGCGGGCAAATAATCTTGTGCCTGCGCCGGGCTGGCTTTGCAGTACGAACAGACCGCCCAAACTTTCCACCCGTTCGCGGATTCCAGCCAGACCGAGCGATTCGCCCTGCGCCGCCACTGCTTCCACGTCGAAGCCGGAACCCTGATCCGTCACTTCAATGTCCAATTGCTGGCGGTCATACGAGACGTTGACCTCCTGCCCTGCGCCTCCGCCATGACGATGGGAATTGCTCAAGGCTTCCTGAATCAGACGATACACCGCTATTTTGACGGGCAGCGGCGCATATTCGGGAAAGGCAGGCATATTCAATTTCACCGCTGTCCCGCTGCGTTGTTCATGCAAAATCACGGCGCGCAGAACGACATCGGAAAGAGACAACTCATCCAATTGCGGGATTCCCAAACTGCTGGCAATCAAGCGCAACTCCTTCAAAACCTCCTGCAGGGCAGCCTGTAGCAATGGCAGACTTTCGCCGCAAGCGCTGTTGCCGTTTGCCAGGCGGCAATGCTCGCTCTGGGCAATGGCGCGATCGAGCCGCAGAAGCGCCAGGCTGATTTCCTGAACGGGACCATCGTGAAGTTCGGCGCTGGTGCGGCGCAGGATTTTCTCGTTTAGCGCAACGGCATTCGCCGCCGCCAGACGAACCCGCTGACTGAGTTCCTTGTTGCGCGTCAGCAAAGCGGTCAACTGATTGACCTGCTCCTTCAATTTCATTTCCTGCTCTTCAATGCGGTTGCCCGCCCCCTGCACAAACCCGACCAGCAGCAGGTACATGATCGTCATGGTGATTCCCAAAATCAGCCAGCCGGTCCTTTGGGCGGTAACAATTTTCTCTTCGAGCGTATCCACTCGTTGATAAAACTCGGCTACCGCAATAATTTCATTGGTGTCGTTCAGGCGGACCGGGCTGTACACCTCCAGCAGCGGTTCTGTGGAAAGCCGCCGTTCCTCGATATTTTCCGCATCCTGAAGGTTGCTCAGGTTGCCCGTTACATTGCCGGCAAAGGAAGTGTCCAATTCTTCGTTATTGGAGAACTTTTGCCCCAGCAAAGCCGGAATATTGCTGTAAATGATGCGCTGATCTTTGTTCCAAATTTTGATGGAGACAGTTCGTTCCCCGAGATTGTCTTCGCTGAAAAGTTCGTTCAATGCATCCACATGTTCCTGGGAAATGGCGTGCGACTCGCCAAGTTCCTGAAGGTTGGGGGCGATAAAACTATCCATGTAGAGCGCAGTTGCCACCGTCGCTTCGTTGATGACCCCCGCGCGGATGTGAACACCAATCCAGCGGCCGATGCCAGCCATACCAAGCAGCATGATGAGGAAACTGATGAGGGTAAATCGCTGCACCAGGCTCAACTGCCGAATCGAAGAGACAAGCCGCCGAAAGAAATATACAAAACCGGACGGTTTGAATCTTCGGGAAAGCAACGCCCAGCGCAATTGCATTACCCGCCCTCCGCTGCCGGGCTTTCAGACACAATGACGCGCTGCCTGAGGAATGCAGGGGCGGTTTCTTCCTCGACCAGCGACGTCAGCGGTAAAAATGCGGTGATTTTTGTCCCGCTTCCTCGATTGGTCTCGATAAGGAACCTGCCGCCCAGGCTTTCGACACGTTCACGCATCCCTGCCAGCCCGAGCCTCTCCCTTTTGTGGAGCGGGAGCGTCGAATCAAAGCCGGGACCTCGGTCTGAGACTTCGATGCGCAGCCATTCCGCTTCGTACGAGACGCGCACCTCCTGCCCCAGCCCTCGGGCATGGCGGTAGGCGTTATTCAATCCCTCCTGAACGACACGGTAGGCGGTGATTTTCGCCTGCAGAGCCGCATGGCTGGGAAGTTCGTCCGCCAAGAATCTTACACTGCTGCCCGTGCGCTGCTCATGCCCCAGAACCGCGCTGACGAAGACCTCCTTCAGCGGCATGCTTTCCAAATGAGGCAGTCCCAATCCGCCGACGATGGAAACGATTTCCTGCAGAGCCCTTTCCAGCGAAGAGCGGATGATGGGCAGGTTTTCATTGCATTGACTGCGCGAGTCTGCCAGGAGGCAGCGCTGGTTCTTTTCGGCAAAGGTATCCAAAAATGCCAGTGACGCGCCGAGTTTCTTCGTCGCCTGCCTTTCGAGTTCGGCGCCGATGCGAAGAAGAAGTCTTTCATTTAACGTGGCGGCGTTGGCTCTGGCGCGGCGGATGCGTAAATCCAGTTCGTCATTCTGCGCAATGAGTTCCTTCAATTGCGCCACCTGATTCGTCAACGCAACTTCCCTTTGCCGAATCTGACCGTTGGTCCAGCGGAAGAACAAAGAAAGCAGCAGGTAGATCGCCGCCATTCCGCCGCCCACTGCCAGCCAGCTTTGTCTTTGCGCCAGGGCGATTTCCGCCTCTATCGCGTCCGGTCTTTGATAAAACTCGGCAATGGCAAGTACCTGATGCGTGCCATTCAATCGAATCGGGACGTGAATTTCGAGCAGGTGATCGTAAAGACGCCGCTCTTCGGCGTTCTCTGCCTCCCTCAAATCGCTGATCGCCGCGATCACGCGTCCCTGCCATGCCAGAGTGAGTTCCTCCGTCTCTGGAAACGTACGTCCGATCAGCGCCGGGTTGTTGCTGTAGAGGATTTTCCCGTTTTCATCCCACACTTTGAGCGCCACAATCTGCCGCCCCAGCTCTGTTTTGTCGAGCAGGGTATCTAATATGGCGGCATCCTGGGACGGGAGCGAAGCGGATTGACTCAATTCCTGAAGATGGGGGGTGATGAAACTGTCCAGATAGAGGGCGGTTGCCGCAGCGGACTCGTTGATGATGCTGGTTTTGATTTCCTCCCCCACCCACCAGCCGATCATCAGCGTGCCGAGAATGGCAATGCCAATCCCCACGATGTGGAAGCGTTGAATCAAACTCAAACGCCCAGCCAGACCGGCGATGCGTACAGACAGTTTCTCCAAATGCTTGCCTCTTGTATATCATAACGCAATATCCCCCCTTTTGTTACAACCGACAAAGGTCGAAACGAAAACTTCCGACTTAAGTCGGAAAACCGCAGACCAAGGTTGAGGCAGACTCGCTACCTCCGCCCGTTTGTTGCAAAAGCCCGACAGGCTATGATGAAGTTGTAATTGCGGCGTTCGGCACCGCTTTTTTCTCTTTTATGGCGCTCGATCATTTCACGTTCGACCCAAATCTGCAAATCAGATTTGGATCCATCAGTATTACAGCGCAAGGTAGGCAGACGTTAGAAAACGCCTGCCTACGCTCTCCAGCGTCGGACTTTGCACTGTAATGTTAGAAAGGGTTGAAAAATGTCTCTTTCCGTTCACCATTCCCGTACGCGCATGGACGGCATCCGCAATGGATTCATCATCCTGGCGATGCTGCTCAGCCTGCTCCCGCTCAATACCGCCCCCGCGCTTGCCGCGCCGACCAGCGCCGCGGTCTCGCCTACCCTCAACCAGTTCGGCTTCCCCGACTGGTATCAGGATACCAGCGGCGCCCGCCTCGAACCCTGCCTGGATATCAACGACCCGTACTGCGTCATTCTTCCCAATCCCGGCGTGTACGATCCAGGACTCCCCCTCGACATGCCCGATAACTTCCCGGACGAGTTCTTCTATTCAGTCATCGACTCCGAAAAACTCTCCACCCCCGGCTGTAACGGCACCCGTCCCGGCAAAGCCTTTTTGCGCATCGCCGTCGAGGGCGCTTTTGCCAATGACCTGCCCGCCGACAACGAGCAAATGGTCTTTGGCAGAGTGCGCGTCCGCATCACCAGCGGGCTTTGCCCGAACACCGCCTACACCTTCACCCATCCCTTCGGCACGATGACGCTGACCACCAACGAATTCGGCGGCACCCGCGTGGTGGATGGCACGCAAGACATTGGCTGTACCCCCATCCCCGGACAAACCTGCGACTTCTCGCTTGCCCTGCGCAGCCCGGTGGCGCAGAGTTTCCTGCGCTGGGACCCTGCCGTTGCCCCCGCCGCGCCTCCCGGTTATCTGGGAGATGCGGTCACGCTGCACCCAATCATTGGCGCCACCTATGAACCCGGCGGCGCCGGCAGCGGTTTTGCCAACTACTTCGCCATTTCCGACTCCAGCGGCGAAATCATGCGCACAAACTTGTTCACCGTCATGGGCAAAGAAGCGGGACCGCTCCTGCCCAGCGCCACACTGATTGACTTCGGCGGGCAGAACATCAATACCGGTTACAGCGCGCCCCGCTACGTGACGCTCACCAACCTTGGCGTCGAGCCGCTCACCATCTCTGCCATCTCCGCCGCTCCCTCCCCGCGCTTCTTTGCCGCCGACCCGAACCTGTGTGTAGGACGCACCCTCGCCCGCGACGAATCCTGCGCGGTGGCGGTTCAGTTCGACCCAACCGATGTCGGTCAACTGAGCGGCGTTTTGAGCGTCACCCACAACCGCCTCCGCTCCCCGCTGACTGTTGCGCTGGCTGGCACCGGCACCAACCCCGGCAACGAAGCCATCCTCAGCGCCTCGCCCCTCTCGCTCAACTTTGGCAGTGTGCGCATCCGCACCCTCTCGCTTGCCCAGCGCATTCGCGTGACGAACACCGGCGCCGCCCCTCTGCGGATTTCGAGCGCCGCGTTTGTGGATACCGTCCAATCGGGCAGCGCCGCGCAGTTCGTCAAATCCAGCGACAAATGCACGAACGTCGTCATTCAACCCGGCAAACGCTGCGACATCACGGTCGCCGTCAGCCCCGTCCACAACGGCGCGATCAACGCCGCTCTGCGGCTCGTTGCCAACGTCAGCGCGGGACCGGTGGATATTGCGCTGACAGCCGTCGGCACGGGCGGAATCGCCGCCGTCTCCACCGTCATTGACGAAGCCACCGGCTATCCCACCTGGTATCAGGATGAGAACGGTCTGCGCATCGGCGAATGCATTGACCCGAACGACCCGTTCTGCGTCGTCCTGCCCGATGAATTCTACGACCCCAGCCAGCCGCTTCAGGGACGCCTCGAATTTGCCAACTTCCCCACCGAATTTTTCTACACCGTTGCCGATTCAGACCAGATCGCCACGCCCGGCTGCGGCAGCATCCCGCCTGGACGCGCCTTCGTGCGTACCGCTGTGGAAGCCGCCTTCACCAACGAAGTCCCCGTTGACGGCGATCAGATGGTTTTCGGACGCATCCGCATTGTTGTGCGCGGCGGCTTATGCCCCAACACCGCTTACACCTTCACCCATCCCTACGGGCAGACCATCCTGACCACCGACGAGAACGGCTCCATCAAACCCTCCGCCGGCACGGTGGACATCGGCTGTTTCCCCGTCGCGCCCGACCTGTGCCACTTTGCCGATGCCCTGCAAAGCCCGATCTTTGCCGCGTTCGTGCAGTGGGATCCAGCCATTGCGCCGGCCGCCCCTGCCGGTTACATCGGCGATGCCGTTACGCCGCACCGCATTACAGGCAGCCCCTACAATACCAACTTCTTCCGCATCGAAGGACCCGCAGCCCCCGGCGGTTCGAGCGTGACCATCGGACAGACCTCCCTTTTCACGGTGATGGGCAAACTCAACGGTCCGCTCACCGCCAACCCCAGCAGTGTGGCGTTCCGCCCGTATGCTGTCGGCGTGGCGAGCGGCAACGAGCAAATCCGCCTGACCAACGAAGGCATCGCCCCGCTGACCATCAACAGCCTGACGCTG
>DAOUBY010000144.1:0-16087 GCA_034432325.1 Anaerolineales bacterium | reverse complement strand
GCCTCAGGATTTGAATATCCTCTTTCGGAATTCCTTTGTGTACTTCGTGTCCTTCGTGGATAAAGACCTTTTTGCAGCGGACTCAGGATTTGAATATCCTCTTTCGGAATTCCTTTGTGTACTTCGTGTTCTTCGTGGATAAAGACCTTTTTGCAGCAGCCTCAGGATTGAAATTGCCATGACTCATGGTTGAGTCGAGCCGCTTCTAAAATATGCTATACTTCAAACATGCAATCACGTGCAAACTGGTCAGCCTGGGCAGATGCTCTGCGCCGCTTCAAATTGGACGGGCTTGCTTCGTGGCTGTTGGAGGCGGGTTCGCCGCTATCTCTGCTGGGGGCGCAGGCGCTTCATCTCACTCAACCGTTTCTGGGCGGGAAACACATCCAAGCCATCGCTCACATGCTCGAAGATGAACACGAAACCCAGGCATTTGTGCGCTTTCTGCGCGGAGAGACAGTGAAATGACCGCGCTCATCGTCCTCCTGCTTGCCGCCGTTCTCCTGCTGGCGCTCATGCTCCTGCGCCGCAAATCGCCCGCTGTCTTTCGCAAAATCGAAGCATACGACCGCCTCAACCGCGCCATCGGTCTCTCGGTGGAAGGCGGCACGCGGCTGCACATCTCCATCGGGCGCGGCAACCTCTTCACCGCGCGCGGCGGCTCGGCGCTGGCAGGGCTTGCCATGCTGCGACGCCTCACCGAACGCGCCTCCCTCAGCGACCAGCCTCCCATCGTCACCTCCGGCGACGCCTCGCTGGCAATCCTCTCGCAAGACACCCTGCAATCCGGCTATCGCGCTGCGCGGGCGGAAGACCAATTCCGCTTCACCGCCGGACGTTTGACCGGCCTCACCCCATTCGCCTTTGCCGCAGGGACGCTTCCCGTCATCCGCGACGAAGGCGTTTCCGCCAACGTCGTCATCGGCGAATTGGGCGCCGAAGCCGCCCTCCTGGCAGACGCCGCCGAAAGCGCAAACGCCAGCCTGATCGCCGCCAGCGACAACCTTGCCGCGCAATCTGTGTTCTACGCCGCCGCGACGGAACCCCTCATCGGCGAAGAACTCTTCGCCGCCGGCGCCTACCTCGGCGCGGGCGCCTCGCACGAAGCCAGCCTGCAAACCCAGGACATCCTGCGCTGGCTGGTCATCCTCGCCGTTCTCGGCGGGGCTGTCTTGAAAGTTTTGGGAGTAAGTTTCTGATGATGCGAGTTCTCACCGCCGCCCTTGCCATTGCCTCCGGCATCATCGTCCTGCTGGGATATTTCCTCCGCCAGGCGTTTCCCCTGCTCGACCAACTGCGCCTCATGCTCACCGACTGGGCGGTGGTCATCGCCGCCGCAGCGGTACTGGTGGGCATCCTCAACCTCGTCTCCGTGCAGATGGAAAAACTGCGCACCCGCCAGCCCGGCGGACTGTACGGCGCACTCATGGTCTTTGCCCTGGTGATTACATTCGGGCTGGGACTGGTCTTCGGAACAGATCACATCTTCCTGCGCGCCGCCATGGACGCCGTCATCGTGCCGGTGGAAGCCTCCCTCCTCGCAATCCTCGCCGTGACCCTCGTCTTTGCCAGCATCCGCCTCCTGCGCCGCCGCGCCGACCTGATGAGCGTCGTCTTCCTCGCCGCCATGCTCCTCTTCCTCATCGCCGCCATGCCGAAACCGTTCGGACCCATCCCCGTCTTCGACCAACTCCTCCTCGACCTCACCCGCCTGCTCTCCACCGCCGGCGCACGCGGGCTGTTAATCGGCGTGGCGCTCGGCACACTCTTGACGGGCTTGCGCGTACTCTTCGGCATTGACCGTCCGTATGGGGGGAACTAATGGCTGACATTCGCTGTCCCAACTGCGGCAGAGAAAACCCCGACTTTCTGGATGTCTGTCAGTTTTGCCAGACGCCGCTTACCCCCGATCCCCTGCTTCGCATCGGCGAAGAACCCACCAAAAAAGATACCGGCGAACTCGAACAAATCCTGCCCGACTGGCTGAAGGAAATCCGTCAGCAGGGCACCGCAGAGGCGGAAGAAGAAACCCTTCGTCCGCAGAGCAGGCAAAAGGTCCCGCAAGAACCGCCCGACCTTTTGGCGGGGCTCATGTCGCAGGCAGAGTCCGAAGAGGAAGAACTCCCCGATTGGCTGGCAGGCATCGCTCCCTCCCTCAAAAAGGAAGAGACGCCCCCGCCTCCGCCGCCTGCCGTGCCGGAAGCCGCGCCGTCGGAACCTGCGCCGGCTGACGAATTGCCCTCCTGGTTCTCGCAGGAAGCCGAACAGCCCCCCCCGCCTTTCCTCGGCGAAACCGCCGCCGAAGACGATTGGATGAAAAACCTGACGGCATTTACAGCCGAAGAACCCAAACCCGCGGCGGAAGAACCCGAAGACCTGAGCTGGCTCCGCGAACTCGAAGCCGCCTCCAAAGGCGCCGAAGAACCCGCCGCGCCAAAACCCGAAGACGCCTTCCTTCCCGCCGCTTCGGAGGAAGACCTCGACTGGCTGAACAAACTGGGCGCCGCCTCTGCGCCCGCCTTTGAAGAACCCGCCCCCGCCCAGCCCTCCGCCGAAGAAGACCTGAGTTGGCTCGACAAACTGGGCGGCGTTGCCCTCCCCGAAGAACCCGCCCCCGCCCAGCCCTCCGCTGAAGAAGACCTGAGTTGGCTCAAGGGACTCAGCGCCACCGCCGAACCTCCCACCGAACCCATTCCCGCCCCGCCTGCCCCTGCCGAAGAAGACCTGGACTGGCTGAAAGACCTCGGCATTTCCGAACCCTCCCAGCCCTCCGAGCCTTCCGTTCGCGCCTTTGCCGAAACGGGCGAACTCCAGCCCAAAGAGCCGCCCGCCTCCCCCAAACCCTTCCAGACCGCGCCGCTCAACGAACTCCTCGGCGACGAAGCCCTGAGCGATACCACCCCCGACTGGCTCAAACAAGCGCTGGAAGAGACCACCATGCCGCCGCCCGGCGCCCCATCGCTGGACTGGCTTGCGCAGACGGAAAAACCCCAACAAAAAGAGACGCCTCCGACTCCGCCGCAGCCTGCCGCCTCCACCCCAGCCTTCGACTTCCCCTCAGGCGACTCTGCCATCCCAGACCTGGACGCCCTCTTCAACGTCGAAATGCCCGACTGGCTGGCAGGCGAACCGGAAAAGCCCGAAGCGCCGCCGCCTGAACCGGCCTCTGCGCCTCCCTTCGCCGAAGAGGGAGAAGCCCTCGCCCCGGTGGAACTGCCCTCCTGGGTGCAAGCCATGCGCCCGGTGGATTCCGCCCTCAGCGGCACTGCGGCAAGCGTGGACATGGTGACCGAACGCGAAGGACCGCTGGCGGGCTTTCGCGGCGTCATCCCGCTTGCCCCTGTCGGCTCATCCCTACGCCCGAAACCCTTTTCCCTGAAACTGCAGGCGAGCGACGAACAGCAAGCCGCCGCCGCCCTGCTCGAACAACTGATTGCCTCCGAAACCGCCGCCCAGCCCTCCAAACCTGCGGCTGCGATTTCATTCCAGCGTGCGCTGCGCTGGGCGCTCTCTGCCATCTTCATCCTCGTGTTGAGCGCCGTTCTCTGGCTCGGCTTGCGCGCCATGCCCATTCTGCCCTCCTCCCGCCTCTCCGACCTCATCGCCGCACTTCCCGACTCATCGCCGGTGCTGGTGGTGGTGGACTATGAACCCGCCTACGCCGGCGAACTGGAAGCCTCGGCGGGTCCCCTGCTCGACCAACTGGCGCTCTCGAAACACGCCACATTCGAGTTTGTCGCCGTCTCGCCAAACGGAGTCGGGCTGGTCGAACGGCTGATGTCCAACACGAACCTGAGCAAACCCTTCCCGTCCGGGCTGGGATACCGCGCGGCAGAGCAGTATTTCAACCTCGGTTTTCTGCCCGGCGGAACGGCTGGCGTGGCTGGGTTTATTGGCAGCCCGCAAAACTTCTCCCGTTACGCCGCTGTTGCCATCCTCACTGATAATGCGGAAACCAGCCGCACCTGGATCGAACAACTGGAAGCCGCCGGCGCTGAAGTTGCCGCCAAACCGTTGATCATCGTTTCCAGCGCGCAGGCGGCGCCCATGCTTCAACCTTACGCCGCCTCCGGGCAGGCAGATTTGGTGATCAACGGTCTGTACGATGCAGCGGCGTACGAAGCGCTGAACGTCTCCCGTCCGGGGCTGGCGCGCGCGTATTGGGACGCCCTGGGCTTTGGGTTGACGATGGCGGTTCTTGCAATTGTCATCGGCGGCGCGTGGAGTTTATATCTGCGCTTCCGCGATCAACGCGCCGGCGGGGAACAAGAGTAGCCCATGCCTCTCATCGAAGTACTCACTGCGTTTGTCGGGTTGGTTCTCACGCTGATGGTGTTCAGTTATCTCATCGGCGATAATCCCCTTTTTCGTATTGCCGTGTATCTGTTCATCGGCGTTGCCTCGGGGTATGCCGCGGCGGTGATCGTCAATGACATCCTGCTTGCCAGAATCCAGGCGCTTCCGCTGGGCGACCCCGCCCTGCTGACAATTGGATTGATTCCCATCCTCCTTGCCCTCACCCTGCTGGCAAAACTGTTCCCTCGCGCCGCATGGCTGGGAAATTTTGCCATGGCGGTGGTGGTCGGCGTGGGGGCGGCGACAGCCGTCGGCGGGGCATTGAGCGGAACGCTGATTCCCCAGGCTGAGGCGGCGGTGGAAGCGGTCAACCCCCGCTCATTGGCAGGGCTGATGCAGGGCGGCGTCATGCTGATTGGCACGGTTGCGGCGCTGGCATATTTCCAATTCAGCGCAAAACGCCGGGCAGATGGAACGGCGGGGCGCAGCGCTGCGCTGGAAGCGCTGGCATGGCTTGGGCGAATTTTCATTGCGATCACCCTGGGCGTGGTGTTTGCCGGGGTGTACACGGCGGCTCTGACCGCTCTGATCGAACGTCTGAACTCCATCATCATTTTCATCAAATCGTTCCTGGGTCTCTAGCGTATGCCGACATCACTCGTCCAAAACGAATCCATCCTTGCCATCGAAGTTGGCACAGCGGTGACCCGCGCCGTCTTGTTCGATGTGGTGGAAGGGCAATATCGTTTCATCGCTTCGGGAAAGGCGCCCTCCACTGCCGAAGTGCCGTTCAAGGATATTGGCATTGGGGTGCGCGAAGCGATTACCGCTTTACAGGAAGTCACCGGCGGCAAATTGCTGGGGCAGGGGAACAATCTGATTCTCCCCGCCCAAGCCGACGGCTCCGGCGTGGATGCGGTGGTGGCGGTCATCTCCACGGGTCCCGTTCTGCGGACGGTGATCGTGGGCTTGCTTTCGGATGTGTCGGTGCAGAGCGCGCGCCGGCTGGCAGAGACGACCTATGCGCGCGTGGTGGAGGCGCTCGATCTCTCCGATCACCGCAAGCCAGACCAGCAGTTGGATGCCGTCATCCGCGCCCGCCCCGACCTGGTGATTTTGACCGGCGGCACAGACGGCGGCGCCTCCCGCGCAATGCTGAAAACGCTGGAGGCGATTGGGCTGGCGTGTTACCTCATGCCCGCCGAAAAACGCCCGATGGTGTTGTATGCGGGGAATGAGCATCTGGTTGGAGACGTTCACGAACTGCTCGGCGCGCATGCCGGCTCGTTGAAGGTCAGCCCCAATGTGCGCCCCTCCCTCGAGACGGAACATTTGGACCCTGCCAGCAGTGAACTGGCGTCGCTGGTGGTGAGCCTGCGTCAGCGGCAGTTGAAGGGCGTGGATGAGTTGAATCAGTGGACGGGCGGGACGATGCTGCCCACTTCCTATGCCCAGGGGCGGATGGTGCGTTTTCTCAGCCGTCAGTACGAGTCGGTGCGCGGGGTGTTGAGCGTGAACATTGGCGCATCAGCGGCTTCGGTGGCGGCTGGCTTCAACGGCGAACTCGTTTTGCGGACGTATCCGCAGTTTGGTCTGGGCGAGAATCTCTCCGGTCTGCTTCAACACACCGATATTGAAGGCATTCTGCGCTGGCTGCCGCTGGATGTGGACCCGAATACGATTCGCGAGTACCTGTATCAAAAGTCGCTGTATCCCGGCACGCTCCCTGCCACCAGCGATGATCATGCCATCGCGCAGGCGATTGCCCGCCAGGCGCTGTATCTGGCGGTGCGGGCGGCGCGCAGGGATTTTCCAGACGGCGGACGCGGTTCGCGGGATATTTTGCCGCCGCTCGATTTGATTATTGCCGGAGGCGGGGCGGTGGGCGAAGGGCTCTCGCTGGGTCAAAGCCTGCTGCTGTTGTTGGATGCGATTCAACCCGTCGGTATTTTGCCGATGCTGCTCGATCAAAACAATCTTTTGCCGCTTTTGGGCGCTGCTGCGTCGCGGAATCACTTCCTGCCGGTGCAGGTGGTGGATTCGGGGGCGTTCATCGGGCTGGGGACGATTGTTTCGGTGGCCGCTTCTGCCGGTTACGGTGAGCCGATTTTGCGCGTCAAGATGACGTACGGCGACGGAACGGATGCGCGCCTGGATGTGAAATTCGGCGGGCTGGAGGTTCTGCCCCTGCCGAGCGGGCAGAGCGCACGTCTCAGTTTGCAGCCGCTTCAAAAGGCGGATGCAGGCTTGGGTCCGGGCAGAAGCGGAACGGTCACCGTGACGGGCGGCGCGATGGGCGTGGTCATTGATGCGCGCGGGCGTCCGCTCAAGTTCCCGTCCGATGCGGTGCGCCGGCGCGAATTGATCAAAAAGTGGCAATATACGGTGGGAGGTTAAATGCTGGCGCCGGTCCTTCACATTTTGCCTGTGACGACGATTGTCCGTGAACGCCTCCTGCCGGTGGCGGGGAAGGTGAACGCTTCGGTCAACCAGCGGGTCAGCCCGACGGATGTGGTGGCGGAAGCGTCCTTTTCGCGCGAGCATATCCTGCTGGATGTGGCGCGCGCCTTTGGCGTGCCGGCGCAGGCCGCCGATGCGATGCTCAAGGTGCAGGCAGGCGACCAACTCAAGCAGGGCGCGGTGATTGCCGAGAACGGCGGTTTCCTCTCGCGTTCGATCAAAGCCCCGCGCGCCGGGCGCGTGGTGGTGGCTGGCAGCGGGCAGGTGTTGATGGAAGTGGGGGATGCGCGCATCGAACTGCGCGCGGGTTTGCCCGGCACGGTGGCGCGGGTGATTCCCGAACGCGGCGTTGTCATCCGCACGGTGGGCGCGTTGATTCAGGGAACCTGGGGCAACGGGCGTGTGGATCACGGCTTGATGACCAGCCTGATCGAACGGGCGGACGACCTGCTCACGCCGGATCGTCTGGATGTAAGCCTGCGTGGTTCGGTGATTTTGGGCGGGCACGTGGGCGATGCCGCCACCCTGCGCGCCGCCGCCGAACTGCCGGTGCGCGGGTTGATCATCTCCAGCCTGCACTTTTCCCTTTTGCCCGCCGCCGTGCAAATGCGTTTCCCCATCCTTGTGCTGGATGGCTTTGGCGCGATGCCGATGAATTCTGCCGCCTTCGAACTGCTCCGCACGCACGACCGCAATGCCGTGACGGTCAATGCAGAATTTCCCGATCGGTATGGCGGCGGACGCCCGGAAGTAATCATCCCCAAAGAGGTGGTGAACGAACCGGACGAACCGGAAGACTTTGTCCCCTTTGCCGTGGGGCAGAAGGTGCGGATGCGGCGTTCGCCTCACGCAGGCATGATCGGCTCGATCAGCGACCTGCCGTCTGGGTTGAGCAAACTTCCCAGCGGGCTGCGCGCCCCCGCGGCAGAAGTGAGACTGGAAAACGGCGATACTTTGCTTGTGCCTTTGGTTAATCTCGAAGTTGTGGGATAATCGGCGCAACGCAACGAAGAGGAGAATGCTCCATGACAGTGAACGACTACGATCCGATTGACGATGCCTTTGATGACGAAGAGGAAGCCCCTGAGGAATCCAGCAACCGCACCTTCCTGTTTGTGGCGGGAGGGTTGGGCGTCCTTATTCTGGCGGCGCTTCTCTGCGTGGTTGGATACGTGTTCATCACCGCCAACTCCAACCGGGCAAATGAAGCGGCGGCGCAAACGCAAGCCGCCCTGCAGGAAGTGACCATCGAGGCGGCGCTGACGCAAACCGCCGTCGTTCAGGCGCAGACCCAGGCGGCGGTGACGCCAACCGTGCCTCCCACCAACACCCCGGTCATCGCCGAAGCGACCGCCACCCCCAGCGAAACGCCCAACCCTGCCACTGCCACCGTCGGCGCGGCGTTCACACAGATCGCCGTCTCCACACAGACGGTCATCCCCACTTCCACCGCCCTGCCCAACACCGGCTTCATTGACGAGGTGGGCTTGCCTGCCATGTTCCTCGTGGCGTTGGCGCTGGTGATCGTCATTTTGCTGGCGCGCAGGCTGCGATCGGCGCCGGTCAGGTAGTCTTGAGTGCAGAATCAAACGGACGGCGAACCGCCGTCCGTTTTTATTTTCTCAACAGCACGCCTGCCAGGTCGGGGGTGCTGTTGAGAATCAGGTCTGCGCCTTTGCGCCTCAATTCGAGTTCCTCGCCAAAGCCGCACAGCACGCCCACCGTCTGCGCTCCGGCAGATTTGCCCGCCCGCATATCCACGGTGGTATCGCCAATCATCAGGCATTCCTGCGGCTCGACGCCCATCTTTTTTGCGGCGAGCAGGATGGGGTCGGGGTAGGGTTTTGTGTGCGCGGCGGATTGACCGGTGATGACCGCGTCGAAATATTTCACGAGGTCGAACTGTTCGAGAAAGCGCATCGTCCCTTTTTCATCCCGCGCGCTGACCACTGACATGGGATACCGCCCCTTGAACTGGCGCAGCATCTCATCCACGCCGGGAATGAGCCAGAGCGTCTTTGAGGAGGGGCGGCGGTGACGCGACATCCAGTCAATGAGCGCAACGATTTCATCGTCCAGCCCGATGGTGTCGGTGAGACCGAGCAGGGCGTTGCCCGGCGCCTCCACCCACATCACAAAGCGGCGGGCGGCGTGTTGCGGGTCTTTGAACAGAAAACGCGGGAAGAAGCGGGTCACTTTGTGGACGTACAGGTCATCCGTGTCGCTCAGCGTGCCGTCCACATCGAAGCACAAGGCTTGTATGCGGGGAATATCGAGAGTCATGCGCCCAATTGTACCTTGACTGCGGGCGGGACGGGATGTGCTATACTTTGATTATTACATTGACCTATGGCGCTTTCTGAAAATCCCGATCGGACACGCGCATTACTGGAACTGCTCTATAACGTCAGCCGTGAGCTTGCCACCGCCCTGGACCTGCGCACCGTGCTTCAACGTGTGCTGTACGGCGCTCTGCAAAATGTGGGCGGCGAGCGTTGCAGCGTTGTGGTGCTGGATGATTCCGGCAAGGCGGTGGACGCCACCATCGTGTACGGCTCCAAAATTCACGAACACACCACCCAGCAGATGCGCGAAACCATGGAACGCGGACTGGCAGGCTGGGTCATCCAGAACCGCAGGGGCGTGTACGTTCCCGACACCGCCAAAGATGAACGCTGGCTGATGCGCCCGGATGACACCGACCGCATTGGTTCCAAGTCGGCGCTCTGCGTTCCCCTGCTGGCGCGCGAAAAACTGGTGGGAGTGCTGACGCTCGTTCACACCAAGCCCAACGCCTTTTCCAGCGAACAACTCGACTTGATGCAAGCCATCGCCGATCAGGCAGGCATTGCCGTGCTGAACGCCCGCCTGTACACCGAGAGCCAGCGGCAGGCGCGGGTGATGACCGCCCTGGCGGAGGGCGCCGCCGCCATGAACGCCTCCCTGCGCATGGACGATGTGTATCAGCGCATCCTCATCCAGACCCTGCAGGCGCTTCAAGTGGAGACGGTGGCGCTGGGCATGGTGGAGGACGATAAGATTATCTTCTGCGCGGCGGCGGGGAAAAACGAAGAAATCATTCGCGGAAAGAGCATTCCGCTTGGCATGGGCGTCACCGGCACGGTCACCCGCGAGGGACATGGGGTGGTGGTACCCGATGTCAGACAGGAAAAGAATTTCGGCGAGGCAGAAAGGCTGGAGGGCGTCGAGATGCGGGCGATGGTCATTGCGCCAATCCAAACCCAGGGACGCGTCATCGGCATCCTCGAGGCGATCAATCCGCTTTCGGGAGTCTTCGACCCAGACGCCCTGCTGGTGATGACCGGCATCGGCGGTCTGGCGGGGACTTCCATCCAGAACGCGCAATTGTTCGAGCGTTTGCAAGCCGCTCATCAGCGTTACCGCGATTTGTTCGAAGAGAGCATTGACCCCATCATCATCACCGATTGGGAGGGGCGCATCCTCGAAGCCAACCGCCAGTCCAGCCTGCTCAGCGGGTACACGCGCGAAGAATTGCAAACCATGAGCGTTGACCAGTTGCATGAGGTCAATTGGAGCAAGACCGGCATGGAGTTCGAATTTTTGCGCGGCGACCGCATGATTTCGTACGAATCCACCCTGCACAAGAACGACGAGGCGCACCTGCCCATCGAGGTGCATGCCCGCCGCGTGGAGTTCGACTCAACCGACTCGATTCAGTGGATTTTGCGCGACATCACCGAACGCAAGGAATTGGACAGCCTGCGCGAAGACCTGACCTCGATGATTTACCACGACCTGCGTTCGCCGCTCGCCAACATCGTCTCCAGTTTGGATGTGATCGCCGCCATGTTGCCGGAGCAGGAACGCGCCACGGTTCTTTCCATTCTGAAAATTGCCGAAAACTCCACCGACCGAATCCAACGCCTGGTCAGTTCCCTGCTCGATGTCAGCCGCCTCGAATCGGGGCAGCCCGTCGCCGACCAGTCGGTGGTGGATGCGCTGGCGCTGGTGCGCAAAACCCTGCAGGATGTGGAGCCTGCCGTGCGGGGACGCAAGCAGACCCTGCGGGAAAACCTGCCCGACTCGCTGCCCGCCATTTGGGTGGACGAAGACATGGCGCGACGCGTGCTGATCAACCTGATCGAAAACTCCAGCAAGTATTCACCCACCGAAAGCGTGGTGGAGGTGGGCGCGCGCGCCGAGGGCGACTGGGTGCATTTCTGGGTCAAGGACCAGGGCTCCGGCATTCCGCCCTCCGAACAGGATCACATCTTCGACAAGTTCACGCGCATCCGCGGCAAGGGCAAGGTCGGCGGGTTGGGCATCGGGCTTGCCTTCTGCCGCCTCGCCGTGCAGGGACATGGCGGGCGCATCTGGGTGGAAAGCGACACCGGCAAAGGCTCCACCTTCCACTTTACCTTCCCGGTGGCAACAGAAGAACAAAAGCGCTCGATTGCCGAGTAACACACCTTCGGCAGACATGCCGTTTTCCAGGAGATTGCATTCAATGGATGCCATTGCAAAGAACGTCTACATCGAAGACCGCTTCCCCGGCGTGACGCTGGGCGTCATCGTCCAGCCGCGCGGCTTGATTCAAATTGACGCGCCGCCCGCCCCCGAAGACGGGCGCGCCTGGCGCGCCGCGTTGATGGGCATGGGCAACGGTCACGAGCGCGTCCTCATCAACCTCGACTCTCACCCCGACCGCACGCTGGGCGTCCGCATGATGGATTGCATCGTCATCGCGCACGAGCAAACCGCGCGCGCCTTCCAGAACCGCCCCAACACCTTCAAAGCCCAGGGCGACGAGACCGGCGCCAACTGGGAATCCATCCCCGGACTGGGGAGCGTGCGCTGGGCGCCGCCCGAAATCTCCTTTGTGAGCCAAATGTCCCTGTACTGGAACGACTCGCCGGTCATCCTCGAGAGCCGCCCCGGTCCCACCAGCGGCGCCATCTGGGTCATCCTGCCCGAAGAAAAAGTCGTCTTCGTTGGCGACACCGTCATCAAAGGGCAGCCGCCCTTCCTCGCCCATGCCGACCTGCCCGCCTGGCTCGAATCGCTCGACCATTTGCAAAGCGCCGAGTTCAAGGGCTACGCCATCGTCAGCGGGCGCGGCGGCGTGGTCACGGCGCAAGCAGTCCGCGCTCAAGCCGAATTGCTCCAGAAGATTCAGGCAAAAATCGAAAAACTGAGCGAAAAACGCTCCGTCACCCCGGCGCTCACCGACAAACTTGCCGAATCGCTCCTGAAGGAATTCAAAGCGCCCGCCGCGCGCCAGCGGCAATACCTGCACCGCCTGCGCTTCGGCTTGCGCAATTACTTTGCCCGCCACTACCCCTCCTCCTCATTCAACGCGGTGGACGAATAATGAATCCTCAACCCCTCTTTGAAACCACCCGCGGCGAAATCACCGAATCCGTTCACTATGGCTGTATCGCCGTGGTGGATGCGGGCGGCAGCCTGCTTGCCTCCCTCGGCGACCCTTACCTGGTCGCCTTTTTGCGTTCCAGTGCCAAGCCTTTTCAGGCAATTCCATTCGTCGAACGCGGCGGCGTGGAGCATTTCCACCTCACCCAGCGCGAACTTGCCATCGCCTGCGCCTCCCACGAGGGGAGCGACCTGCATGTGCAAACCGTGCGCGAGATGCAGCGCAAAATCGGCGTTGACGAAAGTCACCTGCAGTGCGGCGCGCACCTGCCCGGCGATGTGGATGCCTTCAAAGCGCTCATCCTCCACAACCAGCCTCCCGCGCCCATCCACAACAACTGCTCCGGCAAACACACCGCCATGCTTGCCCACGCCAAAATGCGCGGACTGCCCCTCGACACCTATCTCGACATCCGCCACCCGATTCAACAGGACATCCTCGCCTCCCTCTCCGACTTGTGCCTGATTCCGTCCGAAAAAATTCACCTCGGCACGGACGGCTGTTCCGCCCCAAACTTTGCCATGCCGCTCTACAACGCCGCCCTGGGCATGGCGCGTCTATGCGACCCGCACGCCCTGCCGCCTGAGCGCGCCGAAGCCTGCCGCAAAATCACCTCCGCCATGACCGCCCACCCCGAAATGGTCAGCGCCGCCGGCGAATTCGACTGCGAGTTGATGCGGACAGGGGAGGGGCGTATGGTCTGCAAGCGCGGCGCAGAGGGCTACCAGATTATCGGTCTCATGCCTGGCACGCTGGGCAAGGACTCGCCCGGCGTGGGCATTGCCTTCAAGGTTTCGGATGGAGACGCCGCGCGGATGGATTCCCACTATGAGTGGAGCACTCGCGTCCGCCCGGCTGTGACGCTGGAGATTCTGCGTCAGTTGGGCGCCCTGTCCTCGAAGCAGGAACAGGCTCTCGGTCGGTTTGGACCCGTAACGCCCATCTACAATCACCGCGGCATTCAGACCGGTCTGGCGCGCCCCGTCTTTTCCCTGTAGATTTCTTTTTGAACGATGTTGTAACGCCCGCCTAATCACGATTTCAGGCAAGGGTGTTACAATGCAGTTGTAGCGCACTTTCAGATAGAGAGTCATCATGCCAACCACCGGGGATCGCATCCTGCTCGTCGAAGACGACCCAAAAATCAGCGACCTGATTGCCCGCCAGACGCTTCAATTTGTGGGCTATCAGGTGGATGTTGTCGCCGATGCGTCTTCCGCCATCAAAAAGGCGCTTCACTCTCCCCCCGATTTGATCATTGCAGACCTTAACCTGCCCGGCTTGAGCACCAAAGACCTGCTGGTGGCGCTGGTTTCGCAAGGCGTGGATACGCCCCTGCTGGTGATTGCCAACAAAGGGCAGGAGCAGGACATCATTCAGGCGTTCCGCCTGGGCGCGGCGGATTACATCTTGTGGCCCGCCCGCGACGCCGAGGTGCTCTCGGCGGTGGAGCGCGTGCTGGCGCGTGTCCGCAGCGAGCGCGAGAATCAGCGGCTGGACCGGCAGGTCGCCGAGATGAATGAGCAGTTACAGCGCAAGGTGCGCGAGTTGACTGCCATCATTGATTTGGGCAAGGCGGTGGTCTCGGTCGCCGACCAGCGCATTTTGTTCCAAAAACTGGTGGATGGAGCGGCGCAGGTGACCGGCGCAAATATGGCATGGCTGTTGGTGCGCGAGCGGGAGAGCAAGTCGTTTATTCTTGCCGCGCAGCGGGGTCTGCCGCCGGCATGGGCAAAGTACATGAACATGCCGCTGGAAGACGGCATCAGCGCGCTGGTGGCTCTTTCGGGTGAAACGCTGGCGATGGAGGGCGATCCGCTCGCCAAATTCCGCATTGCGGCATTGGGGAAGTCGGTGTGTGTGGTGCCGATCAAGGTACAGTTGGAGGTGATCGGCATGCTGGTTGTTGTGCGCCGGGAAGCGAAGCCGTTCACCGCCTCGGAACAGACCCTGCTGGAAGCGGTGGCAGATTACGCTTCGATCTCGCTGGTCAACGCCCGTTTGTTCCGCGCCCTGAACGAAGCGGTGCAGTCTGCCCGCGAAGCCCAAAAACGGCAATATGCTGTGTTGGAAAACGTCCGCAACACGGTGACGGAGGAAGTGCGCGCAGTGATGCAGTCGGTGGACCTGCTTCTGACGGAGATGCCCGGCGCGCTGACCAACGATCAGCGGCAGGCATTACAAACCGCCCGCGCCGCATTGCAGAGACTTTCCAGCGCGGCGGAGAGAACCATGCCCGCAGTACCCATGACGCCCAAAACAAAGTAAAATTTCTGCGGAATCTCATGCCGAAAAAAGACCTTATCCTGCTGGCGCTCGACAGCTCTCACACTTTGAAGTTGATGGATCGCGCCCTGCAAGCCGTCAATTATGAAACGGCGATTGCGGCGGATACAAGCGCCTTGAGCCGCCTGCTGCAGGAAACCACGCCGGCTCTTTTGATGGTGGGCGAGCGTTTCGACGGTCAGGACGGGCTGGAGATGATCGCGGAACTGCTCGAGCGTTTTCCCACGCTGCCCTTTCTGGTTTACAGCGAAAAGCCAACGCCCGAATTTGCCAAGCGGGTTTTC
Source organism: Anaerolineales bacterium (assembly GCA_034432325.1). Classification (GTDB taxonomy): domain Bacteria; phylum Chloroflexota; class Anaerolineae; order Anaerolineales; family Villigracilaceae; genus Defluviilinea. Next base: position 1,348 of record DAOUBY010000144.1, on the reverse strand, counting down.
AAACTTGGCATCAATGGGTATCTTGCCCCGCCCCTGCGGACAGATGACATCGTGGGCATTGTGGAGGGGGCGCTCAAACACGCAAACCGTGTCGGCGATTGGCTGCGCCGCGAGGTCAAGCGGACGACTTCCTCCCTCAAAAAACGCGCGCAAATTTCAGAAGCGGAGCGCTCCCGCCTGGAAACGGTCATCAACAGCATTCACGACAATGTGATGATTCTGGATGAAGACAACGTGATCCTGCTGGTCAATCCCGCCATGTGCGCCTCTTTTGGGTTGGACGGGCAGGCGGTCATTGGAAAGCCCGTGCTGGATGTCATTCAACATCCCGACTTGCGCGCCTTGATTGCCGGCAATCACAACAACGATCCCCTTCAGTACCACGAAATCAACTTTCCCGATGGGCGGGTGGCAAGCGCTCAATACACTGCCATTCCGGAAATCGGTTGCGTCATCACCATGCAGGATATTACCTACCTGAAGGAAGTGGACCGCGTCCGCAATGAGATGGTGCATACCGTTTCCCACGATCTGCGCTCTCCCCTGACCTCCGTCATCGGTTATACCGAACTGATTGCCCGCGCGGGTCCCCTCAATGAGAACCAAAAGGATTTCCTCAAGCGCATTCAGGAAAGCGTCCAGCACATCACAGCCCTGATCAACGACCTGCTGGACATTGGAAGCATCGAAGCCGGGCTGGACACCCGCCGCGAATGGGTGCAGCTGGACGGACTCCTGCGCTACACCCTGGACATGCTTCAGGGGCAAATCAAATCCAAGCAAATCAAAGTGCAAACCGAAGTTGACCCGTCTCTGCCTCCTGTTCGGGCGAACCCCATCCGCCTGCGGCAGGTACTCGATAACGTTGTCGGGAACGCCATCAAATACTCGAATCGCGACGGGGAGGTCAAAGTTTCCATCCGTCCTGAAGGCGACCAGGTCATCATCCAGATCTCCGATAACGGTCCCGGCATCCCCATTCAAGACCAGGCGCACATCTTCGACAAGTTCTACCGCGGGCGGAACATCAACGGTCAGGAAGGCACAGGCTTGGGGCTGGCGATTGTCAAAAGCATCATAGACGCTCACCAAGGGCGCATTTGGGTCGAATCCAATGTGGGGCAGGGGAGTACCTTTTTCATCGTCCTGCCGGTCAACAGTCCCACCATCCCTGTTGGAAGAAAATAAAACTTCCAGGACTTACGCGTAATCAACGTTCTCTAACGTTGATGATCCAGTCTGCGCGTTAGAGGACGCGCTCTATAGAATTGCTCTTGAAAAACTATCACAACCGCGAAGATTTTGTGGCGCGACATTCATGTCGCTTTAGGTTGCGGAATGAATTCCG
>DAOUBY010000143.1:0-5063 GCA_034432325.1 Anaerolineales bacterium | reverse complement strand
TTCATCCCGTTTTTCTTCAGAATCAGTGTTCATCCGTGTTCATCTACGGTAAACCCCGATTTATAAAACACTCTCTTAGAGAACGCGCTCTATGCAAGGTTTTGCGTAAGTCCTGACAAAGTAAAATCCGCACTGCGATATAATGCGCTCCAAAAAAGCCATGGACTTCATCGCCCAATTCGAATCCCGCCTGCCCGAACCTCTTCGCCGCTTGTTCCGCAGTCTCGATACGCCCTTCGCCATCCAAAACTACCTCGACACCATCACCTACAAAGGCGAAGAGCGCGACCGTTCCCCCCTCAACGTGATGCTCGACAATCAGGGTCACTGCCTCGACGGCGGCTTCCTCGCCGCCCTGTGCCTGTGGCGTATCGGATTCAAACCGCTCCTGCTCGACATCGTCCCCGACCCCGGCGTGGACGACGATCATGTCCTGGCGTTGTACCAAATCGAGGGCCGCTGGGGAGCCGTGGCAAAGACCAATTACATCTTTCTGGGTTTCCGCGAGCCGGTCTACAAAAACTACCGCGAACTGGTGATGACCTACTTCGAACATTACGTCAGCATTCACAAGCGCAAGGTTCTAACCGGCTACCTGCGCCCCTTCGACGCCTCACGGTACACACATCTCAACTGGGCATGGGACGAAGCCGGGGCAAACACCCTCTATCACAAACACTTCTACGGGCGAAAGCCCATTCCTCTCATCACCAAAAGCATGGCGGCGCGCCTCAGCCCCGTCACCGACCGAACCTACCAGGCGGAAACCCTCTTCACCGACCTGAACGAGTCGTTTGGCAATCGCAAATATTAGCAAACCGCATCATCTTTGTGCGCCCTTTCAAATAAATGTACAATGGGGGTATGGACCTCGCCTCCCGCCTCTCGCAACTCATCCACCCGTCCCGCATCAAAGCGCGTCTCATTGACCGCATCGCCTACGCCAACGACGCCTCCTACTTTCGGCTGGTGCCGCAGGCGGTGGTACAGCCGAACTCCATCGGGGAAATTCAGGCGCTCTTCAAATTCACCCAACAGCACAGAATCCCCATGACCTTCCGCGCCGCAGGGACGAGCCTTTCCGGGCAAGCCGTGACCGACGGCATCCTCGTGGACATCTCCAAGCATTGGGGCAGGTACAGCATCGAAGACGATGCGAGACTCATCCGTACCCAGCCCGGACTGGTGGGCGGGTTCCTCAACAGCGCGCTCAAACCTCACCGCCGCCGCATCGGACCCGACCCCGCCTCCATTGACGCCTGCATGATGGGCGGCATCCTCGCCAACAACTCCAGCGGCATGTGCTGCGGCGTGACCGAGAACGCCTACCGCACCATCCACTCGATGACCTTCGTCCTGCCCAACGGCTTCACGCTCGACAGCGCCGCGCCGAACGCCCATCAAATCTTCGAGAACGAACAGCCGCACATCGCCAAAGGACTGCTCGAACTCAAGAGAAGAATCCTCGAATCGCCCTCACCCCCAGTCCCTCTCCCAAAAACGGGAGAGGGGCGCAGGGGTGAGCGCGAACCCCTCGCCCAACGCATCCGCCGCCGTTACCAAATGAAAAACACCAACGGCTACCTGCTCAACGCCTTCCTCGACTTCGACTCCCCGCTCGACATCCTCACCCACCTGCTCATCGGCTCCGAAGGGACGCTGGGCTTCATTGCCGAAGCCGTGCTCCACACCCTGCCCGAGTACACCTACAAATACACAGGACAACTCTACTTCAAAAACATCCAGGACGCCGCTGACGCCATCCATCCGCTCGCGCAATCGGGAGCGCGCGCCGCCGAAATCATGGATCGTCCCTCGCTGCGTTCCGTCGAAGACCTGCCCGGCGCGCCAGCCATCCTCAAGCAGTTGCCCGGCGAAGCGACCGCCATCCTCGTGGAGTATCAGGCTGAAGACGCAGAATCAATTTCCAGATTTGGAAAAGAAGCGCAGCGCGTCCTCAAGACCCTCAAACTGATTCACGACGTCCGCTTCACCGACGACCCCGTCGAGCAGGCATCCCTCTGGAAACTGCGCAAGGGCATCATCCCCTCCGTCGGCGCGATGCGCCCGCCCGCCACCACACTCCTCACCGAAGACATCGTCTTCCCCATCCAATCGCTCGCCGGCGGCGTCACCGACCTGCAGCATCTCTTCGACCAACACGGCTACGACGAGGGCGTCATCTTCGGTCACGCCAAAGACGGCAACCTGCACTTCCTCATCGCGCAGTCGTTCAACACCGAAGCCGAAACCCGCCGCTTCGCCGCCTTCATGGACGACCTCGTGCGCGTCGTCAGCGGCAAATACGACGGCGCGCTCAAAGCCGAACACGGCACGGGACGCAACACCGCGCCGTTCGTCGAGACCGAATGGGGCGCGGAGGCTTACGCGGTCATGCGCGACCTCAAATCGCTGCTCGACCCCGACAACATGCTCAACCCCGGCGTGATGATCAACCCCGACCCGCAGGCGCACGTGACGCACGTCAAAAGCATCGCCATGGTCGCGCCCGAAATTGACAAGTGCATCGAATGCGGATTTTGCGAGTCGAAGTGCCCCAGCCGCCGCCTGACTCTGACTCCCCGGCAGCGCATCGTCGTTCAACGTGAACTTGCCACCCTGCGCCTCGCCGCTTCAGACTCACCCGAGGCTGCCTCGCTCTCGACCGACTTTCTCTACGCTGGCATCGAAACCTGCGCCGCCGACGGATTGTGCGCCGCCGCCTGCCCTGTGGGCATCAACACCGGAGAGTACATCAAGAAACTGCGGGCGGAAATGGCAGCAAACGAAAAGCCAGCGGAATGGATTGCAGATCATTTCGCCCTTGCAGAGAGCTCCATTGGCATCGGCATAACGCTTGGACATGCGGCTGAAAAAGTCATCGGCGTGGACGGACTCAATTCCGTCATACGAGCAGCCGAAAAAATCTCGAAGACCACTTTGCCAAAGTGGAAAGGTTCGATCCCTCACCGCGCTAAAAATTTTAGCGCCCTTCGTGTCCTTCGTGGTGAAAAAGATTGCATCTACTTCCCCTCCTGCATTTCGCGCCAACTGGGGCAGCCCCAATTACCAGTTGCCAATTACTCATCTCTCGCCGAAACCTTCATCGTCATTGCCGGCCGCGCAAACATCCGCCTCCACCTCCCCGCAAACGTGACGGGTCACTGCTGCGGCATGCCCTTCCATTCAAAGGGATACACGCGGGCATACAAAGCCGCCCTTCACAAAACACTTCTCGCCATGTGGGAGTGGTCGGAGCAGGGAAAATATCCCATTGTCATTGACACCACCTCCTGCACCCACTCCCTGCGCACCTGCGGCAGCGACCTGAACGAGGAAGACAAAGCCCTCTGGCAAAACCTGACCATCCTCGACGGCGTCGAATTTCTGCACGACTATATCCTGCCCAAACTCCGCCTCCACCCCGTGGAGGAAGATGTCGTCCTGCATCCCAACTGCTCCCTGCGCCGCCTGGGCTTGGACGAGAAAATGCTCAAGATTGCAAAACAGTGCGCGAGGTCCGCGAGTGTGCCGCTGAATCTTGGCTGCTGCGCCTTCGCCGGTGACCGCGGTCTGCTCTTCCCCGAATTGACCGCCTCCGCCGCCGAGAAAGAATCCGCCGAAGTCAATGCCTGCGAGTACGGCGGATACTATTCCTCCAACATCCCCTGCGAAATCGGCATGTCCGAGGCGACGGGCAGGGAGTATGTTTCGATCGTCTATCTGGTGGAGAGGGCAAGCAGGTAAAATTCTGTCAAGGAGAAAGTTTCATGCGTCGTCTGTTTCGCCGTCACATTCGAAAATCGCTTCCACAAAATATCCCGCCGATTCTTCAGGAGGCAAATTTTGCCTTCTCGAAAGGAGAATACGGGCGCGCCGCCGAACTCTTCGAGCAGATTGCCCGCGCAGCGGATGGACGCGGCGGTCCGCGCGCCCCGCTGTTTTACCTGCAAGCCGGGCGCTCCCGCATCCGCGCCGGACAAGCCGCATTGGGCATCCCCTCCCTCAAACGCGGGCTGGAGATCCTGGCTCAACGCGGACAGTTTCAGCGCTTGAATCAATTTGGGCGGCAAACGGTCGCCGAACTCAACGAACATGGGCTGAAAGAAGAAAGCCGGGCAATGGCAGACTGGCTCGCCTCCGTTCTGCCTGCGGGCTTCTCCGCTGAAAGACCTGCCACGCGCCCCGCTCTGCCGTCGCATTGCCCCTCCTGCGGCGCGCCGCTCCGCCCGGATGAAATCGAGTGGCTGGACGAGGCAACCGCCGAATGCGGCTACTGCGGAAGCCCTGTCCGCGAAAGCCCATGACCCTCCACCTCAGCGAAGAATTCATCGCCCAGCGCCTGCGTGAAGCGCTTCAGTCTGCCGGACCTTCGTCCGACGGCTTTTCTGAAGTGACTCTCACCGACGAGACCCGCCTCAAGTGCGCGGCGGTGTTGGTTCCGCTCGTCTGGCAGGACGAGGAATGGCACCTGCTCTACACGCGCCGCACCGACAAGGTCGAGTCGCACAAGGGACAGGTTTCCTTTCCCGGCGGCGCATGCGATGACGGCGAAACCACTCCCGAAGAGACCGCCCTGCGCGAAACGGAGGAAGAGATCGGCATCCATCCGCAGGATGTGAAAATTCTGGGCAGGCTCGCCAACCTCATCACCATCACGTACTTCCGCGTGACGCCGGTGGTGGGGGTGGTCAAATGGCCCGCCGTTCTGCGGGTGGAGGGAAACGAAGTGGCGCGGGTGTTCACAATTCCGCTGGGGTGGCTGGCAAATCCGTCGAACCGCTGGCAGTTCGAAAGGTCCGACTCGAAGCGCCCGCTGATCGCCTACCATCCCTACGACGGTGAGCTGCTCTGGGGCGCCACGGCGCGCATCACAGTGGATTTTCTAAACATACTGGGGTATTAACGATGAGTCTACTGCAAAAAGGTCTTTATCCACGAAGGACACGAAGTGCACAAAGGAATTCCAAAAGGCGCTATTCAGAATCCTGAAATTTGATGTAAGATGATTTAAAAAACTTCGTGGTCTTTGTGTTCTTCGTGGTAAGAAAAGGTTTTTTCAG
>DAOUBY010000142.1:0-2989 GCA_034432325.1 Anaerolineales bacterium | reverse complement strand
CTATCCGACAAGGAGACTAAATATGAACAACTACGTCAAAATCTTCGATACCACCTTGCGCGACGGCGAACAATCGCCCGGCGCGACGATGACCTCCGCCGAAAAACTGGAAGTGGCGCATCATTTGGCGCGGCTCGGCGTGGACATCATTGAAGCGGGGTTTCCAGCCGCCTCGCCGGACGATCTCGAAGCCGTCAGACGGATAGCGCTCGAAGTGGGCAATCCGCCTCGAGGTCAGGACGAAGCGAAGGCTCCTGTCATTGCGGCGCTGGCGCGGGCGAATAAATCCGATATTGACAAGGCATGGGAAGCGGTGCAGTCCGCCAAAAAGCCGCGCATTCACACCTTCCTTGCCACGTCGCCGATTCACATGAAGCACAAGTTGAAGATGGACCCCGAAGAGGTGGTGCAGCGCGTGGCAGAGATGGTGGCGTATGCGCGATCGCTGTGCGACGATGTGGAGTTCAGCCCCGAAGATGCCGGGCGCTCTGACCCTGAATTTTTGTATGTGGTTCTGGGCGAAGCCATCAAGGCAGGCGCGACCACGCTGAACATACCCGATACGGTGGGCTATACCACGCCCGACGAGTTTTACGCGCTCATCAAAGGCATCATCGAAAATACGCCCGGCATGCACGAGGGCATCACGGTTTCGGTGCATTGCCACGACGATTTGGGACTGGCGACGGCGAACACCCTGGCAGGGATTCGCGCCGGGGCGCGTCAGGCGGAGGTGACGGTCAACGGCATCGGCGAACGCGCCGGCAACACCTCGCTGGAAGAGGTGGTGATGGCGCTGAAGACGCGTCATCCCATCTTTGGGCTGGAAACCGGAATTGACACGCGCCAACTCTCGCGCATCTCCAAACTGGTCAGCAATTACACGGGCATTCCCGTGCAGCCGAACAAAGCCATCGTCGGCGCCAACGCCTTCGCCCACGAGGCGGGCATTCATCAGGACGGCATGTTGAAACATCAGACGACGTACGAAATCATGCGCCCCGAAGATGTGGGCGTCAACCAGACCAAACTGGTGCTGGGCAAACATTCCGGTCGCCACGCGCTTCGCAACCGCCTTGCCGAACTGGGACACTCGCTCGATGAAGTCGAACTCGACAAAGCCTTTGCCCGCTTCAAGGAACTGGCAGACCGCAAGAAGGTCATCACCGACCTTGATCTCGAAGCCCTGATTGCCGACGAGTTCTACAAGCCGCGCGACGTGTACCTGTTGAACGGTCTGCAAGTCACCTGCGGAACGATGGGCATGCCCACCGCCACCGTCCGTTTGCGCGGACCGGACGGCGTCATCCACACCCATGCGGCAATGGGCACGGGGCCGGTGGATGCGGCGTACAAAGCCGTCAACGCCATCGTGAACGTTCCCTGCACGCTGCTGGAGTTCAACGTTCATGCCATCACCGAAGGCATTGACGCGCTCGGCGAAGTGACCGTGCGCATTCAGGGGAAGAACGGTCACACCACGATGGACGCGCAGAGCGAAACCGAATATCCGCGCGTGTACGGCGGTCACGGCGCGGATACCGACATCATCGTTGCCAGCGTCAAAGCGTACATCAACGCGCTGAACAAACTCATCGTCGCGCAGACCGAGACCCATGAACGCGTGGCGAATGACTTTGGCGTGATGCTGGGATAAAAGAAAAATGTCATTGCGAGGGCGGCGCTCCTCCGCCCGAAGCAATCTCCCGCACTGTTGGGGATTGCTTCGTCGCAAAGAACAAGAGCGCTCCTCGCAATGACGTAGCCAAAGGAAGCCCATGCCTAAAACACTCTTCGACAAAATCTGGGATTCTCACATTGTGGCGCAGGAGGAAGGCGCCCCCGCGATTCTTTACATTGACCTGCACCTGATCCACGAAGTGACCTCCCCCCAAGCCTTTACCGGGCTCCGCAGCCGCGGGCTGAAAGTCCGCCGCCCCGACAAGACCCTGGCGACGATGGATCATTCCATCCCCACCACGCCTGTGGGCGTTCCCATCGCCGATGAAATGGCGGCGGCTCAAATCAAAATGCTCGAACAAAACGCCGCCGAATTCGGCATCGAACTGCACGGCATGGATAGTCCTCATCGCGGCATTGTCCATGTCATCGGTCCCGAACTGGGGCGCACCCAGCCCGGCATGACCATCGTCTGCGGCGACAGTCACACCGCCACGCACGGCGCGTTCGGCGCGCTGGCGTTCGGCATCGGCACGTCCGAAGTGGAACATGTCCTTGCCACGCAATGCCTCCTGCAGAAGAAGCCCAAAACCTGCGAAGTGCGCGTGGAAGGCAGGCTCGCGCCCGGCGTCTCTGCCAAAGACATCATCCTGGCGCTCATCGCCAAAATCGGCGTCGGCGGCGGGACGGGACACGTTTTCGAATACACCGGCGAAGCCATCCGTTCGCTGACGATGGAACAGCGCATGACCATCTGCAACATGTCCATCGAGGGCGGCGCGCGCGCCGGCATGATTGCCCCCGACGACGTCACCTTCGAATATCTCCACGGGCGCGCGTTCGCCCCCAAAGGCGCCGACTGGGACAAAGCCCTCGCCAAATGGCGCGCCCTGCCCACCGACGAAGGCGCCGTCTATGACAAAACCGTCACCCTCGACGCCTCCCAGCTCGAACCCATGATCACCTACGGCACCAACCCCGGCATGGGCATCAAAATCACCGAGCGCATCCCCACCGCCGACTCCTTCGCCGACGCCTCGCAAAGAGCCGCCTTCGAAAAAGCCATCACCTACATGGGACTCCAGCCCGGTCAACCCCTGCTCGGTCACAAAGTGGACGTGGTCTTCATCGGCTCCTGCACCAACTCGCGCATCTCCGATTTACGTCTCGCCGCCGCCGTCATGAAAGGACGCAAAGTGGCAGACGGCGTGCGCATGCTGGTTGTGCCAGGCTCGCAGGAAGTCAAAAAGCAAGCCGAGCAGGAAGGCTTGGACAAAGTCTTCAAAGAAGCGGGCGCCGAATGGAGGGA
>DAOUBY010000141.1:0-6230 GCA_034432325.1 Anaerolineales bacterium | reverse complement strand
CGTTCCAAAAGAATCGCGCAGTTGGCGTTTTGAGAATCGCGCAGTTGGCGTTTTGAGAATCGCGCAGTTGGCGTTTTGAGAATCGCGCAGTTGGCGTTTTGAGAATCGCGTAGTTGGCGTTCTCTAACGCCAACTACGCTTTCGTTTCAATGCCAGCAGGGAAAAGAAGACCACCCCCAGATAACTAAACAGCAAATCCCACAGGTCAAACGAACGGCTCGGAAAGTACTGCTGGGAAAATTCCTCGAGACCGATGAACAGGATGAGGATCAAAGCAGATTGAAATGCAAGCAGGTTCGGGTCCAGGCTGGGACGCGCACGAAAGAGGGCGAGGTCAATGAAAAGGGTGAGAATCCCGTAGAGGAGGAAGTGCCCGGCTTTGTCGGCGCAGGGAATCCCATTGAGGAACTTCAGGATGCCGAGCATGCCCAGATCGGCAAGGACAATGACGCCGGCAACCAAAACGGCAAAACCAACCGCGAGCCGCTTCATAAAAAAACGAGACGCCTCAGAGCGTCTCTGCTTTGATGCGCGCCGCCTTCGCCTCGCGCCGCGCCTTCCACCATTCCACGAACATTGGCACGACCGAAATCAAAATGATGGCGACAATCACAAACTCGAAATTCTTCTTGACAAATTCTAGGTTACCAAAGAAATACCCCAGCAGAGTGAAAAGCGTCACCCAAACAGCGCCGCCCACGATGTTATAGGTGGCGAAGTAGCCGTAGGTCATTTTGCCGATGCCGGCGACGAACGGAGCAAAGGTACGCACAATGGGAACGAAGCGCGCCAGAAAAATCGCCTTGCCGCCGTGCTTTTCAAAGAAAGCATGGGTCTTTTCGAGATATTCCTTCTTGATCCATTTGATGTTGTAGGCGCGCTCGCCGAGGTAGTGACCGATGGTGTAATTGGCGGCGTCGCCCAGCACTGCCGCAACAAACAACAGCCCCGCAATTGCCCAGACGTTCAACGAGCCGAGCGCGGCAAAGGTGCCGGCGGCAAACAGGAGCGAATCGCCGGGCAGAAACGGCGTGACGACGAAACCGGTCTCCATGAAGATGACAAAAAAGAGAATGGCGTACGTCCACGTTCCGTAATCCAGAATGATGCGCGCCAGATATTCGTCGAGGTGCAAAAACAGGTCTATCAGAAATTTAATTTGTTCCATAATTTTCCTTCAATCGAGGCGTCTAGCCTTGCGCCGCTGCAGGGCGATTGGCAAAATGCTCCACAACCAAAACAAGGACAATACCCGCCGCCATCAAGATCAGGGCGGCGCCGGTTTCGGCGTCGAAAACTGCGGGGATGAAGTTCACTTCCCGTATAAATCCATCTCCGAGCGGCTCAAGGGTCTTCCAGGGCCAGACCTTGCGCAGAGAACCGACCATGAAGCCGGTCAGAATTGCCACAACCAAGTCGTGATTGCGGTGCAGCATCCAGCGCAGTAACCGGACGAAAGCCAGCAAGCCTGTCACTGCGCCCAGCCCCACGAGGGCAATGGTCAAAATGTCGAAATGCTTGACGGCGGAAAGGACGTAGGAATACTTGCCCAAAAGGACGAGGATGAACGCGCCGGAAATCCCCGGCAGAATCATGGCGCAGATGGCAACTGCCCCGCTCAGAAAGAGCAGGAGAGGCGTATGCGGCGTCTCCGATGGCGAAAGCCCAACCAGAACAAACGCCCCCGCCGCCGCCGTCGCCGCCGCGGTGACATTGAATGCACTCCAGCGCCGCACCCGCCGGCGCACGGCAAGAATCGAAGCAAGGATCAACCCGAAGAAAAACGCCCAGATGTACACCGGGTGATTCTCCAGCGCCCAGTGCAGGATATTCGCCAGCGCCAGGATGGCAGTCAGAATACCCAGAGCCAGCGACACAAGGAACTTCCACGGAAACCCATCGAATGCCGCCCGCCACTGAAACGTAAGCAAACGCCGCACAAACTCGCCATTCACTGCATGGATGGCTTCGATCAGCTCATCATAAATGCCGAGGATGAACGCCATCGTCCCGCCTGAAACGCCTGGCACCACATCCGCCGCGCCCATGGCAAACCCGCGCGCGCCAATCCAAAAATAATCTATCAGGCTTCGTTTTTCGTTCAAATCAACTCTCGCTTTCTTACACTGTGGTCACGGTAACGGGGGTGGATTATACCGTGCTTTATTTCGCCTCCACGCGGCTGAACCAATCGCCAACGAGAAGAAACAGCACACTGCCCGCGGAGGACATCCCCAAATTCAACAAGCCCAGCGGCAGGAATACCCATCCGCGCCACGCGCCAATCAGATGCCCCGCCGCAAACCCCAACATACTCAACACAAAATACAGAATCAAACGCCCCAACCCTCCACCGCGCAGCAAGTGATACAACGCGCCGTATGTCAGGGTAAGGAGCAGGGCAAGCAAAAGCGAAGGCACAGTCATGAGGGGAATGAAATCACAAGGTTACAAGACGTATTGCAAGAATTCCTCCTGCTGTCTTCCCGCAATCTTTCATACATTTGGGCTGCGCGCAAATCCATCATCGGATGATGCCGCCGCCGACAAGCACATCGCCCCGATAAAAGACCGCCGCCTGCCCGGCTGTGACATCCCTCTGCGGCGCTTCGAACCGCACCCGAACCTGATCCGCCCCAATCGGCTCCACCCACGCCTCAGCCTCTTTTGCCGTATAGCGAATCTTCACCTCCGCGCGGAACGGCTCGGCAGGCGCCTCCCCGCTCAACCAATTGACCTGATGGGCAGTCAACTCCAACGTCCCCAGCTCCTCCTGCGTGCCAACCACCAGAGCATTCCGCGCCGCATCTTTGGCAATGACATACAACGGCACAGAAGAGGCAATCCCCAGCCCCTTTCGCTGACCGATGGTGTAATTTGCCAGTCCGCTGTGAACGCCCAGCGGCTTCCCTGCGCGCGTCACAATCTCACCGGGCTCGAGCATCTCCGCCGCATTCCGCCGGATGAAGCTGCGGTAGTCTTCGCCCGCCAGAAAGCACAAATCCTGCGAGTCCTTGCGCGAAGCGGTGGGAAGCCCGTGCTTTTCGGCAATGGCGCGAATCTCCGTCTTGGTGTAATCGCCGACCGGGAAAAGAGCATGCTTCAACTGTTCCTGACTGAGTACATGCAAGACGTAAGACTGATCTTTCGAACGATCCACCGCCCGCAACAATTGAATCGTTTCTCCGTCCCGCCGTATCCTTGCATAATGCCCTGTTGCCATGTACTCCGCTCCGATCGCCAGGGCATGCTCCAGCAAAAAGGTCCAGCGGATTTTGCGGTTGCAGATCAGGCAGGGATTGGGCGTCTCGCCGCGCGCGTATCCCTCGAGGAAATATTCGACCACCGTCTCGCGGAAGACATCCTTCGCGTCAATCACGTAAAAGGGAATGTTCAAAATCGCCGCCACGCGCCGCGCCTGCGCCATCGAATCGGGCGTGCAGCAGCGATTGGAGTCTTCCTTGCCCGGCTCGCTCCACAGGCGCAGCATCATGCCAGCCACCTCGAACCCCTGCTCTTTGAGCAAGGCGGCGGCAACAGAGGAATCCACTCCTCCCGACATGGCAACAACGACCTTTGTCATCTTATGACCTGCCCAGGCGGCGGGCTTTTTCGACAAGCCCGGGGAGAGCCGAAAGGAACGCCTCGACCTGTTCCGCCGTTGTCCACGCGCCCAGCGTCACCCGCAGAGACCCCAGTCCCCACTCGCGCGAAAGACCGATGGCATTCATCACCTCGCTTGGCTCGGGGTTGCCGGTCTTACAGGCGGAACCGGAGGAACAGGCAAAGCCCGCCGCATCGAGCAGGGTGAGCAGAAGATTGCCGTCCACACCCTTGAAGACAAAACTGGCGTGATGCGGCAAACGGGCGGTCATGTCGCCGGTCAGCCGCGCATCGGGGATGGTTTCGAGCACCGTCCCGATGATTTTGTCGCGCAGCGGCTGCACGTGTGCCGCACGCTGTTCGCGCTCCTCGTGCGTCAGGCGCAAGGCTTCGGCAAAACCGACAATGTATGGCACGTTTTGCGTCCCCGCCCGCAGACCAAATTCCTGCCCGCCGCCCGTCAGATGCGGCACCAGCGGCGTTCCCTTGCGGACGTATAACGCGCCGACTCCTTTCGGACCGTAGAACTTATGCGCCCCCAGCGACATCATGTCCACGCCCAGTTCCTGCACATCCAGCGGAAGGTATGCGGCGGCTTGCACGGCGTCGGTGTGGAAAAGGATTCGGTTGGCGCGGCAGATTTCGGCGATGTCCCGAAGCGGGTTGATTGTCCCGATTTCGTTGTTGGCGTACATCACAGAGACCAGGGCGGTCTCTCCGCAAATCGCTTTCGCCGCCACGTCGGGCGTGATCATGCCCTGAGCGTTCACCTCCAGCCACTCGATTTGAAAACCGTCGTATTTTTCCAGTTGCAGCAAGGTTTTCGTCACGGCAGGATGTTCGGCGCGCGAAGCCAGAATCCAGCGGGCGCCGGTCTTCTCGCGCATGGCATACGCCGCGCCGCGAATCGCCAGGTTGTCCGATTCCGAGCCGCAGGAGGTGAAAATGATTTCGTCGGGGCGGCAGTTGAGGACGCGCGCCACCGTCTCGCGCGCGGCATCCACAGCGGCTTCGGCTTGCTGTCCGTAACGATGCACCGAGGAAGGGTTGCCGAACAAATCGGAGAAATACGGGGTCATCGCTTCACGCACACGCGCATCCACGGGGGTTGTGGCAGAGTAATCCAGATAAATCATCGGGGGGATTATAGCATGTGAAGCATAGGAACTTCGTAGGGGAATCGTACGTTTAACGCCGGACAAACCCGCTTAAAATAGCGGCTCACGAAAAGGAGTACCGATGAAACAAAAACTGACCATTTTTCTGCTCGCCAGCCTGCTCTTGTTGACAGCCTGCGGAGGCGGCAAAGCGGAGCCGACTCCAACGCTGGACCCCAATTTGATTCAAACCCAGGCAATCGAAACCTTCTCTGCGGGTCTGACTCAGACCGCGCTTGCCGCGCCCACCGAAACGCCGTTCCCCACGCTGACGGCTTCTCCCACGTTCGCGCCGTTTTCCACCAGCCCGGCAATCACCCTGCCGGCGGTCACGCAGGGAGCGGCGGCTTCGCCCACTCAATCCTGCTATCAACTACGCTTCGTCAGCGACGTGACCATTCCCGATAACACGCCCATGGCGCCGGGACAAACCTTCACCAAGACCTGGCGGGTGAGGAACACCGGCACCTGCGCCTGGGAGGCAGGCTTCAAGTTTACGTTTGTCGGCGGGGAGCAGATGAACGGCGCAACTTACACCCTTCCTTCGGCAGTCCCTGCGAACACCGAAATTGACATTTCCGTTGCCATGACCGCCCCGACGAACAAAACCGGCGCCCTGCGCGGCAACTGGCGCATGCAAACCGCGGGTGGACAGTTCTTCGGCGATGAGGTGTACGTCATCATTGTTGTCGGCGGCGCGACTCTCACGCCCACAAAAGGCACGCCCACCAACACTACGGTCGCGCCCACCGCTACCGTCACCAACACTCCGCCTCCCACTGCAACGGAAACTGCAACGCCTACAACTCCAGCGCCATAATCCCAACCATAGCCGCTTCCGTTGAAAACAAAAAGCGGACGAGGTTCACTCGTCCGCTTCATTTTTGTACAGCGGTTAAATTCCTGCGTTGCTGAGGGTGTTGAGCATTTGAGAGAGCGCGGCAGTGATGGCGGGATGCTTTACTTCGAAATGGTCAATCGCCGCCTGCACACGTTCCAGGAGGGACTCGGGGTTTTCACGGTTCGGGTCGAGGAATTGCTGAATGTCGGCGTTGAGGCGGGCAAGCATTTCGCGCCCTTTCTCGTCCACGGAGGGAGTGCGGGCGAGTTCCTCGCGCAGTTGTTCGAGCAGTTCGCGGAGTCTTTGTTTGGGCATAGGTAATTCTCCTTTCTGCCGGGCCGCTTTCTCAGCCTTATTTTACAGGACTTACGCAAAACTTTGCGTGGAGCGCGTTTTCCAACGCGCTGGACAGGTAATTGGCGTTAGAGAACGCCGATTACGCGTAAGAACGACGATTACGCGTAAGAACGACGATTACGCGTAAGTCCTATTTTACAACGTTTTGCGGTCAAGCACCGTTTCCTGCCAGACTGGATTCTATGGCTTTCTCATTATCGCTTGCGCCGCTTTGTATAACAGGATAGACAGGATAAACAGGATGTTTTCGCCCTGCTTTGCGCGCGGCTTAT
>DAOUBY010000140.1:0-4591 GCA_034432325.1 Anaerolineales bacterium | reverse complement strand
ACGAACACCATCTGGTTCCCCGTCATTCTGCACGCGCTGCACGACCTGGCGTTGAAATACACCAACTTCCCCGCCATCCCGCTGGATGTGGTACAGGTCACGTTACTGATGGTGTATGGAGTCTACCTGCTGCGGGGGTGGAAACATCACGAAGAGGCATAAAGCCAGCGCTTTCACGTTCACTCCCGATTGACAGGTCAGTTCCCAGGGCAGGGCGCTGATCTGTCATGCCCGTCATCGTGTGTATGACACCCTGGCGAGATTTGATACAACCCCCATTGCCAGATTTCCTCGCCGCTGGTATACTGCCCACTCAATGAACACCTTGTTTGCGCACCTGCATCACCATCATTTCATCCACCCCCTGACTGACCAGGCGGTCTCGTTGCGCATCCAAGGCTGATTTCGTTTCACCCTTTGCACAAAACCCCGGTCAGACCGGGGTTTTTTTATTATCCCAACCTGAAGGAATTTATCATGCTGCCAAACCGCAATATTCGCCTTTCCCTGCCCTCGAATGGACGCCTGCAAGAAGGCGCGCTGCACTTCCTCGCTGCAGCCGGACTGACCGTCTTCAAACAAAACCCCCGTCAATACCAGGCGGAGATTCCCGCTTTGCCCGGTTTGGGCGTCCTCTTTCAACGGGCGGGCGATATTGTCGTCAGCGTACGGCAGGGCAGCGTTGACTTCGGCATCACAGGCTTGGACGTCATCGAAGAAAAGCGCGGCGAAAACGGCGGTATCCTCGTTCTGCACGATGCGCTGGGATTCGGCCACTGCGCGCTCACCCTGGCTGTTCCTGAAATGTGGGAACAGGTGACCGACCTGTCCTCACTCAGAGCGTTTTCAGCCTCGCTGCCCCATCCTTTGCGCGTGGCGACCAAATTTCCCGTCCTCACCGAGCGCTTTCTCAGCAGACATGGAATCCCTCACACGCTCATCGCCGCCGAAGGGACCCTCGAAGCTGCCCCGTCCATCGGTTACGCAGACATCATCTCTGACCTGGTTTCCTCGGGACAGACCTTGCAAGACAACCGCCTGCGCGCCCTGCCCGATGGGGTCATCCAACCCTCCCAGGCAGCGTTGATCGCCAACCGCCAAGCCTTGCAGAGCCGCCCCCAGGCGCTGGAGATGGCGCAGCGCCTGCTGGAATATATCGAAGCGCATCTGCGCGCAAAAGACAACCTGATGGTCATTGCCAACATGCGCGGCGAAAACCCCGAAGCCATTGCCCAAAAGATGTTCATGCAAACCACTGTGGGCGGCTTGCAAGGACCCACCATCAGCCCCATTATCACGCGCGAAGCAAATCACGGCTGGCATTCGGTCACAGTGGTGGTGCGCCGCGACCATCTTCCGCAAGCCATCAGTGAGTTGCGCGCCATCGGCGGCAGCGGGATTGTCGTTTCGCCGGTCACATACATTTTCGAGGAAGAGCCGCCTCGCTACACAGCCATGTTAGCGGAGTTGAAGCGATGAACATCCGCCCGCACCTCGACCCTCTCCCTGCCTACACCCCGATCGAACCTTTCGAGGTCCTCTCGGCGCGCCTGGGACGTGCGCCCGCTCAAATGGTCAAACTGGACGCCAACGAAAACCCCTACGGACCGCTGATGGCAGTGCGCGAGGCGCTGGGGCGGCTGGAGTTTCCGCACATTTATCCCGACCCCGAAAGCCGCGCCCTGCGCGCCGCGCTGGAAAAATTCACCGGTGTGGACGCAGCCCACCTCCTGGCGGGCGCCGGCGCCGACGAACTGCTCGACCTGCTCATGCGCGTTTTCCTGGAGCCGGGCGACTGCATTCTCTCTTGCCCTCCCACCTTTGGGATGTATGCCTTCGATGCCGCGTTGAATGCGGCGCGCTGCGTCGAGGCGCCGCGCCGCCCCGATTTCTCGCTCGACCTGGAAGCCATCCGCACCGCAGTCGAAAACCATCGTCCCAAACTGCTCTTCCTCGCCTCGCCCAACAACCCGGATGGCTCAGTCATCCCCCCTGCTGTGATGGAGGACATTTTGCGCCTGCCGACGCTGGTGGTGCTGGATGAGGCTTACATCGAATTCGCCGGTGAAAACCTTGGAGCAGGCTTGAGCCGCATTCATCAGGTGCCAATGCGCGAGAATCTGGTTGTCCTGCGCACGTTCAGCAAGTGGGCGGGGCTGGCTGGGCTCCGTGTTGGGTATGGCGCTTTTCCAGCCTGGCTGACGCCCACCCTGTGGAAAGCAAAACAGCCCTACAACGTCAACGTGGCTGCCAGTGTGGCTGCCCAGGTTTCGCTGGCGCACAAAGACGAACTGGCTGAAATCGTCGAACTGCTGAAAACAGAACGGGCGCGCTTATTTGCCGCTTTGCAGGAGATTCCGTATTTGAAACCCTACCCGACCCAATCGAATTTCATCTTATGCCGCGTGATTGGCAAAGATGCGGCGCAGCTCAAAACACGGCTGGCGCAGGAACACGGAATCTTCATCCGCTACTTCGACAAACCGGGTCTGCGCGACCACATCCGCATCAGCGTGGGACGCCCGCAGGATACAGACAGATTGATGCAGGCGCTCCATGCTCAACGTTGAACCTTCAGGAGGAACCATGCGAACTGCAACCCTCTCGCGCACAACAAACGAGACGCACGTCGAAATCGCCCTGAATGTGGATGGCGCCGGCGCGCATGACATTTCCAGCGGCATCGGCTTTCTCGACCACATGCTGGCTCAACTCGCCTTGCATGGGCTGTTCGACCTGTCGGTGCAGGCAAAGGGCGACCTGCACGTTGATGTTCATCACACCGTCGAGGACGTGGCGCTGTCGCTGGGCGAAGCCTTCGACCGGGCGCTCGGCGATCGCAAGGGCATTGTCCGCATGGGCGATTGCTTTGCCCCAATGGACGAGACGCTGGCACATGTGGCGGTGGATTTTTCCGGGCGGCCCTATGCGGTCATCCAAGCGGAATGGCATACGCCCGGCGTCGGCGGCATTCCCACCACCTTGTTCCCGCACTTCTTCGAGTCGTTTGCCGTGACTGCACGCTGTACCCTGCACGCGCGCGTGCTGTACGGACGCGACGACCATCACCAGGCTGAGGCGCTGTTCAAAGCCTGGGCGCGCGCCTTGGATGCGGCGACACAACGCGACGCGCGGCGCGCCGGCAAGACGCCCTCTACGAAGGGAACGTTATAGGATGAAAGAGGAAATCATCATGATAGATGCCGGCACCGGGAATCTTCGCTCGGTGCAAAAGGCGCTGGAAAGCCTCGGCGCAAGCGTGAAACGGACCGACAACCCGCAAGATGTTTTATGCGGCGCAAAAATCGTCCTGCCTGGCGTGGGCGCTTTTGGCGATTTTATGAACGGACTGCGGGCGCGCGGCTTGGACGCAGCCATAAAAGAAACCGCAAAGCGCAGCGTCCCCTTGCTGGGCATCTGCGTTGGAATGCAAGCCTTGTTCGAGTCCGGCGAGGAGATGGGAACGCACGCCGGCCTCGGCTTGCTGGCGGGCAGGGTGACGCGTTTTGCCGATTCGCTTTCAGTCAAGATTCCCCACACAGGGTGGAATCAGCTCGAAGTCCAGGAAGAAGCGCCGCTGTTTCGCGGCGTCCGCTCCGGGGCGTATGTCTACTTCAATCACTCGTATTATTGCCAGGCGCAGAATCCGTCCGAGGTCCTCGCGGTCACCGCCTATGGCGTCCGCTTTGCCTGTGCGGTGCGGCGCGAAAATCTGTTTGGCGTGCAGTTTCATCCCGAAAAAAGCCAGGCGGTGGGGCTGCGCATCTTGAGAAACTTTTTGGAGGCGGCATGATTGTTTATCCTGCCATTGATTTGCGCGGCGGCAGGGTTGTGCGGCTGCAACAGGGCGACCCGGCGCGGATGACATGGTACAGCGACGACCCAGCCGGCACGGCGCGCCGCTGGCTGGAGGCAGGCGCCGAGTGGCTGCACGTGGTCAACCTGGAGGGCGCCTTCGGCGAGCGCGACGTACTCAACCGGCAGGCGCTCGAAGACATTCTGAAATGCGGCGCGCGCGTGCAGTTTGGCGGGGGGATGCGCTCGCTGAAAGCGGTTGCGCGCGCCCTCGACCTGGGCGTGAGCCGCGTCGTTTTGGGAACAGCGGCAGTCGAGAATCCCGATATGGTTGCGCAGGCATTGACTCGCTTTGGCGCGGAGAAAATCGCGGTGGGAATTGACGCGCGCGATGGACGAGTCCGCACGCGCGGCTGGCAGACGGATGGCGGCGTGCGTCCCCTCGACCTTGCGCTTCATCTCCGCGCCTTGAGCCTGCGCACCGTCATCTTCACCGACATCCGCCGCGACGGGCTGGGGAGCGGCTTGAACCTCGCCGCCACGCGGGAAATCGCCGACGCCGGCGGACTGGAGGTGATTGCTTCGGGCGGCGTGCATACCCTTGCCGACGTGCGCGCCGTGAAAGAGGCTGGCTTGGCGGGCGTTATCATCGGGCGCGCCTTGTACGAAGGCGCTCTCGATTTGCGCGAAGCGCTGCAATTGCAAGATTGATTGCACTGAAAAAACCTTTTCTTACCACGAAGAACACAAAGACCACGAAGTTTTTTTAAATCATCTTGCATCGAATTTCAAGATT
>DAOUBY010000139.1:0-43427 GCA_034432325.1 Anaerolineales bacterium | reverse complement strand
TGGCGCGCATGATCATGAGCGGGCTGGAGTACACCGGGCAGGTTCCCTTCCACACCGTGTATTTACACGGGCTGGTGCGCGACGAACACGGACAGAAGATGTCGAAGACGAAGGGCAACGTGATTGACCCGCTCACCGTGATGGACGAGTTCGGCACGGACGCGCTGCGCTTCACGCTCCTGGTGGGTTCCACGCCCGGCAACGACATGAACCTTTCGGTGAAGAAGGTGGAAGCCAACCGCAACTTCGCCAATAAGTTGTGGAATATCGGGCGTTTCGTTATATCAGCGGTTCAGACCCCCCTCCATCTCCCCCCATTTTCGGGGAAAATGGGGGGAGAGAAAGAGGGGAGGCATTACACCCTCGCCGACTCTTGGATTTGGGCGCGCCTTCAGGGTCTCATTCGCGACGTGGAGCGCAACTTCCAAAACTTCCAATACGGGCAGGCGGGGCAGCAAATTTACGACTTCCTGTGGTCTGACTTCGCCGACTGGTATGTGGAAATTGCCAAAGAACAATTGCGGAATGATGAAACCAGAATGCAGACCGCCGTCACGCTGGCGCGCGTGTTCGACATCTGCCTGCGGCTGCTGCATCCCTTCACGCCGTTTGTCACCGAGGAGATTTGGGGTCACTTGCGCGAGGCGCTTGAACAAAACAAAATTTTGTCCTACCTCGCTGCCGACTGGTCCCCAGCGCTCATCGTCGCCCGCTTCCCCGAACCGCGCGAACCCGAAGGCTGGGAGGAAGCGAAGATTGCCGATTTCGAGTTGATTCAGGAGATTGTGCGCGCCATCCGCAACCTGCGCGCCGAGAAGAACGTGGCTCCCTCGAAGAAAATCGCGGCAACGTTCTCCGCCGGCAGCAAACTCGATCTGCTTCAAAGCCAGGCGGCTGTCATCGCCGCGCTTGCCGGCCTCGATCATTCACAAATTACCATTCACCAATCACTTTCGGACAAGCCCAAAGATTCCGCCATTCTCGTCGTCGGCGCGGTGGAAATCTACCTCCCGCTGGCTGGCATGGTGGATGCGGCGGAAGAAAGGGCGCGGCTGGAAAAAGAACTCAAAGAGACCGAGGCGCACATTGCCCGCCTCGAAAAACTCCTCGCCGGCGATTTTGCCAGCAAAGCGCCTCCTCCCGTCGTCCAAAAGGAGCGCGACAAACTCGCCGCCTACAAGGAGACGGCGGAAAAAATCAGAGCGCAGTTGAAGTAAGAGTGTGCAGGTCATGTTCGGAACATGACCTGCTTTTTTTCACTACCCGGGAGGGATTTCAGACTGCCAACCGTTGATACAATAAGCCCAACCCCATCACAGACTGGAGACCCCATGACCAAGCCCGAAAAGAAACTTCAGCAACTCAAAAGCCTTTTGCTCGAAATAGGCGACCTCAACCACATCAACGCCCTGCTCGGCTGGGATCAGGCAACCTACATGCCGCCCGGCGGAGCCGCGGCGCGCGGACGCCAATCTGCCCTCATGGCGCGGATGGCGCAGGAAAAGTTCATTGACAAGAAGATCGGCAAACTGCTCGACGACCTGCGTCCCTACGAGGAAAGCCTGCCCTACGACTCGGATGACGCCAGCCTGATCCGCGTCACGCGCCGCGAATACGAACGCGCCCTCAAACTGCCGCCCAAATTCATCGGCGAGTTGAACGAACACGCCGCCAAATCCTACCAGGAGTGGACGGAGGCGCGCCCAGCCAACGACTTTGCCCGCGTGCGCGGCAACCTCGAAAAGACCCTCGACCTGAGCCGCCAACTGGCAGACTTCTTCCCCGGCTACGAACACATCGCCGACCCGCTGATTGACTTTGCCGATTACGGCATGAAGGCTTCGAGCGTCCGCGCCCTGTTTGCCGAACTGCGCGGGCAGCTCGTGCCCATCGTGCGCGCCATCACCTCCCAGCCGCCCGCCGACAATTCCGTTCTGCGCAAACATTACCCCGAAGCCGACCAACTGGCGTTCGGCGCGGAGGTGGTGAAACAACTTGGCTACGACTTCAACCGCGGGCGCATTGACAAGACCCATCACCCCTTCATGACCAAGTTCTCGCTGGGCGATGTGCGCATCACCACGCGCGTCAAAGAGGACGACTTCGGCGACTGTCTCTTCAGCAACATGCACGAGGCAGGTCACGCCATGTACGAGCAGGGAATCGATCCGTCGTACGAGGGAACGCCCCTCGGCGGCGGAACAAGCGCAGGCGTGCATGAATCGCAATCGCGCTTGTGGGAAAACATCGTCGGCAGGAGCCGCGGCTTCTGGGAGTACATGTACCCCAAACTCCAGTCGAAGTTCCCCGAACAACTCAAGGGCGTTTCCCTCGATACCTTCTACGCCGCCATCAACAAAGTCGAAAAGTCGCTCATCCGCACCGACGCGGACGAGGTCACCTACAACCTGCATGTGATGCTGCGCTTCGACTTCGAACTGCAGCTGCTCGAAGGGACGCTCTCCATCCGCGACCTGCCCGAAGCCTGGCACGAACGCTTCGAACAGGACTTCGGCATCGTCCCGCCCGACGACCGCGACGGCGTGCTTCAAGATGTGCATTGGTACGGCGGCGTCATCGGCGGCGCATTCCAGGGATACACGCTCGGCAACATCCTCTCGGCGCAGTTCTACGAAGCGGCGCTCAAGGCGCACCCCTCCATCCCCGACGAAATGAAGGCAGGCAGCTTCAGCACCCTGCACGGCTGGCTGCGCGAAAACATCTACCGCCACGGAAGCAAGTACACCGCGCCCGAAATCATCGAACGCGCCAGCGGCCGTCCGCTCACCATCGAACCGTACATCCGCTACCTCCGCACCAAATACGGCGCGCTGTACGCGCTGTAGATGTTATAATACACGCGCCGCACAATTGACCAACGTCAATTGCCCGGGCAACAACTGAATACAAACCTTCGGGGCAGGGTGCAATTCCCGATCGGTGGTACAGCCCACGAGCCTGTTTGGGTGGAACGTCTTTCCTCTTTGGGAAAGCGGGCATGATCCGGTGGAACTCCGGAGCCGACAGTAACAGTCTGGATAGAAGAAGGTCTCTTACGCTCTATACGAGTCTGATTCGACTGTCCCGAAAACGCGCCATGTTTTCGGGACTTTCATTCGGTTCAGACCTCGCCGAGTCCTGATTCTGCGCCCCGAACCTTCGAGGCGCCTTTTTTATTTCCGCGTCGAAAGGAGCGGCGCAGGAAGCCGCACAAAAGAAGAAGGATGAAAGATTGGCAAGTAAAACGCATGACAAAAAAGATTGCTCCTGTTTTTCTTTCCATACCCGCCTTCCTGTTCGGGTGGCATCTCTTCACGCTTTACAGCGGCATTCCCAACTTCATCCTGCCCTCGCCGCTCAGCGTGTGGACGCGTTTCCTGCGCGCCGCCGGTGACGGAAGCCTGCAGCGCCACACCCTCGTCACCCTGACGGAGATTCTGCTCGGCTTGCTGGCAGGCGTGACCTTTGCCACGGTGGTTGGTTATCTGCTCGCCAAGTCGCGTTCGCTGGAGAAGGTGCTCTCGCCGTACCTGGTGGCGAGCCAGGCGATTCCCGTCATTGCCATTGCGCCTTTGCTGGTCATCTGGCTGGGAGATGGCATCCTCTCGAAGGTGGTCATCTGCGCGCTGATTGTGTTCTTCCCCGTGCTGGTGAACACCGTTGTAGGAGTGAGGGCGGTGCCCTCGGCTTTATACGACCTGATGCACTCGCTTCACGCCACGCGGGCGCAGATTCTGTGGAAGGTGGAAGTGCCAGCCTCTCTGCCCGTGTTCCTGGGCGGCTTGCGCATCGGCGCGACGCTCTCGGTCATCGGCGCCATCGTCGGCGAACTGGTGGACGCGCAGGAGGGTCTTGGCTTTCTGCTGCAAGTGGGCGACTTCCAATACGATACGCCGATGGTCTTCGTGGCGGTCTTCACGCTGATTGCGCTGGCGCTGGCGTTGTATGGGATGGTGAGATTTTTGGAGAACAAATTTTTGAAATGGCAGGAGAAATAGCGTGACGGGCGTTCTCTAACGCAAATGCAGCGGCGGTAGAGAACATCGCTCGCGCAAAAAATTCGCACAAGGAGTTTCATAAAAAATGTTCCGCAAGTTTGTTTTTCTCATGCTCGGGCTGGCAATCGTGATTTCGGGGTGCGCCAGGTCCGGGGTCCAGAATGAAGCGGGCGCGTTGACCAAGGTCCGCCTGCCGATGGGATACATCCCCAACATCCAGTATGCCCCGTTCTATGTCGCCGTCGAAAAGGGGTATTTCAAAGATGCGGGGTTCGAAATCGAGTTCGATTATTCCTTCGAGACGAAGGGGGTGGAACTGGTGGCGGCGGGCGAATTGCCGTTTGCGGTGGTTTCGGGCGAGCAGGTTTTGCTGGCGCGCGCGCAGGGACTGCCCGTGACGTATGTGGCGGCGTGGTATCAGCAGTATCCCGTTTCGGTGGTGGCGAAGAGCGAGGCGGGCGTGATTGTGCCGCAGGATTTGAAAGGGAAGAAGATCGGTCTGCCGGGTCTGTTCGGGGCGAACTACATCGGTTTGCGCGCCCTGCTGAACGCGGGCAAACTGACCGAGGCAGACGTGACGCTGGACGCCATCGGCTTCAATCAGGTGGAAACGATGGCGGCAGGCACGCAGGATATTGTGGTGGGCTATTCTGCCAATGAGCCCATTCAACTGCGGGCGCGCGGCATTGCCGTGACCGAAATCCGCGTGGCGGATTACGCTCAACTTGCCGCGAACGGTCTGCTGACCAGCGAAAAGATGATTGCGGAAAATCCCGAAACGGTGCGGGCGTTCGTCGGCGCGTTTCTGAAGGGACTGCAATACACGCTCGACCATCCCGATGAAGCGTTCACGCTGAGCGCGGCGTACATCCCCAACTTTGCCGATCTCGATGCCGAGGTGCAGAAGCAGGTGCTTGACACCTCCCTCGAGCAATGGCAGGCAGAGCGCCTCGGTTACTCCGACCCGCAGGCATGGGCGAACATGCAGGCTGTTTTGCTCGACATGGGCTTGCTCACGCAGGAATTGGATTTGAGCAAGGCGTTCACGAACGAGTTCATTCCCTGATTACCACTTGCCGCTTGCCAGTTACCGACCAATAAGAAGTACTTGGCAAGCGGTCATTTCACACCGCATGACTCACGCTCCCATCCTCACCATCCGCAATCTCACCACCGTCTTCCCCGACGAGAACGGCGGTTTGCGCGCCCTGCGCGACGTCTCCTTCGACGTGCATCCGCGCGAGTTCATCTGCGTGCTGGGTCCCTCCGGTTCGGGGAAGACGACCCTCCTGCGGATTGTGGCGGGCTTGCTGCAGCCCACCAGCGGGCAGGTCACATTTGCGCGCAAACAACAGCCGCGCATCGGCATGGTCTTTCAGCAGGCAAATCTGATGCCCTGGCGCACGGTGATTCAAAACATCATGCTGCCGCTGGAGATTCACGGCGCAGGAAACAACGCCGCCCACAAAAAAGCGCGCGAACTGATCGAACTGGTGGGATTGCAGGGATTCGAGGACTCGCTCCCGCGCGACCTCTCCGGCGGGATGGCTCAGCGGGTGGCAATTGCCCGCGCGCTCATCCATGACCCCGACCTGCTCCTGCTCGATGAGCCTTTCGGTTCGCTGGATGCGCTCACCCGTGAACGCATGTGGACGGAACTCTCGCGCATTTGGCAGGCGCGCCAGAAAACGGTCATCATGGTGACGCATTCGATCAGCGAGTCGCTTTTTCTGGCAGACCGCGTCCTGGTGCTCACCCAGCGCCCCGGCACAATCAAAATGGACATGAAGGTGGACCTGCCCCGTCCGCGCGAGGATGAGATGCGCTACACCGCCCATTTTGGCAAACTGGCGCGGAAGTTGCGGGCAGCAATTGAGTAAAAGAGAAGCGGATGGCTTTCGCCAATCCGCTTCTCTTTTATTTTGCCGGCTGTAACCCCTCCAGCATCTTCCTCGTCGCCGCAGCGACCTCCTCCACCGCCCGCTCGAACGCCTCGGCATTGACCCTGCTCGGCTTGCGGTAGCCGCTCACTTTGCGAATGTATTGCAGCGCCGCCGCGCGGATTTCCTCTTCCGTGGCGGGGATTTCGGCATGGCGCAATGTTTTGATGCTTCGGCACATGTTGTACTCCTCCTCCGTTGACGTTGGAGAACGTCAACTACACTTTCGGCAAATCCAACAGCAGCACTTCCGCCAGCAGGCGCGGGTTGACGTTCCTCTCCAGCCGCTCGAGGGCGGTTTCGAGGCTGGCAACCGTCTTGCGCGTTGTGGACAAATCCAACTGTCCGGCGAGACCTTCGATCTCCAGGTTGCGATCCACGTTGACGAGCGGCGTCTCGGCATGGGCGGTTCTCAGCATCACATCGCGCCAGTAGGAAAGCCAGAACAAAATTGCCTGACGCATGGCGTCCTTATCTTTCGATAACTGTTCGGCGTATTTGAACTTTTCCACACGCGAGGCAGGGAGCAGGGAGAGCAGGTCGTTCAGGCGTTCCTCGCGCTGACCGAGCAGGGCGTCGTCCTGCGCCAGCCGCCGCGCGTAGCCGGGGCGTCCGCCGGAGATGTGGGCAATCAGCCTGGCGCGCCCGCTTTCCACGCCGGTGTTTTCCAGGTCTCGCTGCACCTCGGCGAGGGGGAGAGGTCTCAGCCGCAGCACTTCGCACCGCGAGACGATGGTCGGCAGGAGTTGTTCGGGGTTGTCGGCGGTGAGGATGAGGACGGCGTAGGAGGGCGCTTCTTCGAGCGTTTTGAGCAGGGCGTTGGCGGCGTTGTCGTTCGCTTCGTGAAAGCGCAGGAAGAGCGCAACGCGGTATTTCGATTGATACGGCTTGAGGGAAAGCAACTTGCGCGACTCGCGAATCTGATCCACTTTGAGGATGCCGCCCTCGGTCTCCGCCTGGACGACGGTCAGGTCGGGGTGGTGCATGGATTCGATCTGGCGGCAGTCGCGGCACGAGCCGCAGGGGATGCCGGGGGCGGCGGGGGTTGGGCAGTTCAAGGCTTGGGCGAAGCGCAAAGCCAGGGTGCGCCTGCCCAGTCCCGGAGGTCCAGAAAAAAGATACGCATGGCGGGTCGTCCCGTGGATGATGTGCTTTTTCAGCATGTCCACAGCCCACTCATGACCGGTCAGAGTCCAGTTTGTGTTCATCCTTCTTCGCCTGCGCGCAATCGCAAATAGGAGTCGTAGCGCTGCGGGTGAATTTTACCTTCCTCGAGGGCGCGGCGCACGGCGCAGCCGGGTTCGTGGATGTGGGTGCAGTCGCTGAACTGACACTGCGCCACAAGGCTGCGAAGTTCGGGGAAATAGGCATCCATCTCTTCGGGCTGGGTATCCCATAATGCCAGCGATTTCCAGCCGGGCGTATCGGCAACGTAGCCGCCGCCTTCGAGCGGGAACATCTGACGGGCGACGGTGGTATGCCTGCCTTTGCCCATCGCTGCGCTGATTTCTCTCACTGCCAGCCCCAGCCCGGGCTGAATGGCATTGAGCAGAGAGGATTTGCCCACGCCGCTGGGACCGGCAAGCGCCGAAATTTTACCCTTCAGCGCTTCGTGCAGTTCGTCGAGCCCGGCGCCGGTTTGTGTGGAGGTGTAGATGACGCGGTAGCCGATGGTTTCGTACAAGCCAAAGAGTTCCTTTGGGTCTTTCACCAGGTCGGTTTTGTTGGCGACGATGAGAGGCGGCACGTTTTGTTTTTCGGCGATGACGAGAAAGCGGTCGAGCATGCGCAGGCGGGGGGCGGGATGCGCGCACGCAAAGACGAACACCGCCTGATCGGGATTGGCAAGCAAAACCTGCTGATATTTGCCCTGCGGGCGCGGGTCGAGCCGGACGATAGCCCGCTTGCGCTCTTCGACCTCTTCGATCACCCCGCTGCCATCCGGCAGGACGGTGATGCGCACGCGGTCGCCGACGGCAGCGATGTCGCCGGTGGGGCGTCCCTGTTTGAGTTTGCCGCGCAGACGGCATACAAATAAGCCCTGCCCGGCGCCGCCGTGGCGCCGTGGCGACATTTCCACCGTAAAGAAACCGGACTGGGCTTTGATGATGAGGCCTGGGAGTGTGGATGTGTTCGGCAAATCAATCTCTATTCACAGATAGGCGCAGGGGGCGTTCTCTCATGCGCCGGGTGGTTTTCGTTGGCGTTAGAGAGTGTTTTGAAATTCATGTTCCAACCACAGATGAACACAGATAAATTCGGTAGATCACGAAAACCCTGCGTAGCTTGCGCTCTCTAGCGCAAATTCGGCGGTAGAGACCGCCAAATACGCTTTCGTGAAGTACCGAATTTGCAATATCTCGCAGTTTCAGGCGATAAGAATCCCCATTCGGGGACGATGTGCCGCACTGCGGAGAAACTGCGTAACATCAGTTCGTAATTTATAATTCGGTCATTGTGATGAAACCGCCTCACCTTTCGAGATCGTTCATCCTGTTCGGCGTCAGCCTGCTCTGGGGCGCCGCCCTGTGGTGGAGCGTTTCCTCGTTCGGGCTGGGCACCTCGCGCGACTCGGTTGAATACCTGTTCACCAGCCTGAGCCTGACGCGCGGCGACGGCTTGATCTCCTTTCTCGGACAGCGCTATGTCCTGTGGCCCCCGCTGTACCCCGCGCTTCTGTCCATTATTCAGCGGATTAGCGGGATGGATCCGCTCGAAACCGCCCTCGCGCTTCAACTCCTGACCTTCGTCTGGATCGCCGCCCTGACAGCCTGGCTGTTCACGCGTCTCTTCCCGCAGAGATTTGCCCTGGCTTTCCTCGGCAATGCCCTCGCCCTGACCGGCGTTGGCTTGACCATGCTGTTCCAGTTCGTCGGTTCAGATTACCTGTTCATCGCCCTGACCTTGAGCATGGTGTACCTGTGCGCCTCCTACATCGCCGAAAACCGCCTGCCGACAATTGGCTGGATGATCGTCGTCAGCGCGTTTGCCATGCTCCAGCGGTATATTGCGGTGGCGCTGCTCCTGACCGCCGCCTGGGTTGTTCTCCAGTATTCGCGCGCGCCCCTCGCTGACAGGTTGAAACGGACAGCCTTGCTCGGCTTGTCCCTTCTGCCGGTGGGACTCTGGGCATTGAGCCTGCCTGTCGAGGCAGTCGTCCGCAACGACCCTTCGAACCTGTTCGAGAATTTTTACTGGTTCACCTTTTCGATCCTTTCGTGGTTCGTCCCTGAGTCGGAGTTGTACGATCATCCCTTCCGTACGCAGGTTGGGATGTGGGGGCTGTGGGCTGGCATCATCATTTGTGGAATGGTCGTTTGGAAGTCACGCAAGAATCGTGACACATCAATTGCAACGCCCTTATTCCTTTTTGGCGGCATCTATACGGTTCTTTTACTTGTGATCGCCAGTTTGACCTCGTTCAACACGCTCGACAGCCGTTTTGCTTCGCCGGTCTTCATTCCGCTGGTGGCGCTGGCGTTGACCGCCATGGAAATACTCCTCTTTTCGGAATTTTTCCGCGTCAAACTGCCGCCGTCACTGACGCATGCCTTGGCATTCCTTTCGCTTCTGGCTGTTCTAGGCTTGTCGGAGATGCGGTCGGTGACTGCGATCCAATTTCAGCGTGAGAATGGCGCCGGGTACACGTCAAGGGAGTGGCATGACAACGATGTGATCGCTTATTGGCTGGCGTACAAGCCTGCGGGGGAGTATCTGGTGTTCAGCAATTATCCTGCCGGGGTGGCTGTGCATACCTGGCATGTGACGCTGTCTTCCCCGCGGCGAACCAGCCATCCCAATGCGGGGGAGGCGGTCATTCCGCTGGAGACCTACCTGCCGTCGCTGTTCGAGGCGGGGAAGGAGTCTTACATCCTCTGGATCGAGCCGAATGAGTATACTCATGTCTATTCTGTGGAGGAGTTGCGGGAAATCGCGGAGGTCGGGACCGTGTACGAGAGCGCAGATGGCGGCATTTACAGGATCGCGCCGTTAAGATGAGCGCAGGCTGCTGTCCTTTTATCCGTAGGAGTTGAGAATGGAACACACTGTCTGGTTGGATCAGCTTTGTGACGCTGTGGCAGGTTTGGGCGGGGAGGGACGCGCAGCGGTCAGTTTCCTGCAATCTCGTGGGACGAAGATCGGATTCCAAAAGGCGCGGCAAAATGTCGGCGCGTTCTGGACCGTGTTTGGGAACATCCGCCTGAATTCGCATTATTACAGTTACAACACTCCGCTGGATGACCTGCGCATCAAAACGCTGATCATTCATGAGGTGCGGCATTTGCAGCAGGGGCTTTTTACGGCGCTTTCGGTGTATGGGGAACTGGACGCCTGGCAGTTGGAATTTCGCGTTTATCATCGCGTGATGGGAAATTATCCGCACCCTGCCATCGCCAGGCTGATGACCCTGCCACTGGAACTGGACAGAAAGGTGTTGCGGCAAGCCGCGAACCTGATGCAGGAGTATGCAGGCAAGGGGTACCGTGTGGATTTGTTGCCGCTTTACCCGCTGGGCAGGGAAATCCGCTATTGGTTGAGGCGCAAATAACGGTTGATGGATAGGGGGAACACCGCCAGGGCATATTTCAACGTTTCCATTAGCAGGGGTGATGACATGCCGTTCCATCATATAAATTTTGTGATGTTCCACACTATATAAATTCATATTCTTGGTTAGAATAGGCTTGGAGAATTGTGATATTTTTCACAAATTCAACCATGTTAGTCTTAATTCGTGTGCCAGGCACATCAATCGCCGAATAGGAGAATGAAACGATGAAGAAGTTTGTACGGCATATTGGAACACCGGTTTGGGCGACGTTTTTGGCGGTCTTTGCGGTTTGCCTTGCGATTGGGGTGGCGATGAACCCTGCAAAGCCGGTCTCTGCCGCCGCCGACCCGGCGCCTGCCTTGCAGGAAGGGACGAAGTACGTTACTTCCAACACATGCGCCGCCTGCCATGAGGACATTCACAAGGAATGGTCGGGCACACTGCATTCGCAGGCGTTTTCCTCTCCCGTCTTTCAGGAGGATTGGGTCAAGCAGGGAGCCTCGCCATCCTGCCTGGCGTGCCATACCACAGGCTTTGACGCCAACACCGGGAAGTATTCTGAAGAAGGCGTCGCATGTGAAGCGTGCCATGGTCCCATGCAGGCGGGGCATCCCCAACAGCCCATGCCGATTACGCCGGATTACACGCTATGCGCCACCTGCCACAAAACGACTACAGATGAATGGCAAGCCAGCCGTCACGGGCAGATCAATCTGAACTGCGAAGCCTGTCACAACCCGCATTCACAGGAGCCGCGTGCGGCGACGGTGACCGAGTTGTGCACCAACTGTCACAAGGACACGGGGTCTTCTTTTACGCACAGCACGCACGCCAATTCCGGGCTTTCGTGCAGTGACTGTCACATGTCTGCCGCTTCGAGCGCCGCGATGACGGGCGGTTTGTTTGCCACCGGTCACACCTTTGTGGTCGGTTCGGAAGCCTGCATTGGCTGTCACAAGGATACCGTTCATACCCGCGACACCATCGTTTCGCTCAGCGGTCAGCAAACCGGCGATGCGCCCAGCGCCGAGGAGTTGAAAAGACTGGTCAGCGAACAGGAGCAGACCATCCAGAGTCTGGAAGCGCAGAATACAGTCCGCCTTTATACGGGTCTGATTCAGGGCGCCATCGTGGGATTGATTGTCGGCGGCGTGGCGGCGTGGGTGGTCAGCCAGCGGATTCGATATGTGGAGGTCGAAGAAAATGACGACACAGAAAAAGAAAACTAAGAAGAAGGTCGTTGTCGAACTGACGCGCAGTGATGTGCTGAAAATTGCCGCCGCAGCGGCGGGGTCCATCATTGCCGCGCCTCTCCTGACGACGGGTCCGCTTTCGCCGTTTGGGCAGTTGAAGCAGGGGCAGCTGGAAGGGGAGAATTACGCCGGTCACGGCGCGCAGACGGGGCAATATCACTGGGGCATGGTCATCAATCTCGATCAGTGCATTGGGTGCGAGTATTGCATGCGCGCCTGCACCGCCACCAATGACGTCAACCCCGAAGAGCCATGGAATATCGTCATCCCGGAAAAGACATCCGCCGGACACGCGTTCTTTCTCAGCCGCCCCTGCCTGCATTGTCAAAACGCTCCTTGTGTGGAGGTCTGCCCGGTCAAGGCGACTTATCACCGTGAGGATGGGCTGGTGGTGATGGATTATGACCGCTGTATCGGCTGCCGCTATTGTCAGATTGCCTGCCCGTATGATGCGCGCCGCTTCAACTGGAAGGATCGCCGCGGCGAGGAAAACCCTTATGTGCCAGCCTGGGGAACGCCGGAAGTGGAGCGCCGTCCGCGCGGTGTGGTCGAAAAATGCACATTCTGTATTCACCGCATAGACGCCGGGCTGGAAAAGGGTCTCAAACCCGGTGTGGATCGCGAAGCGACCCCTGCCTGTGTCAATATTTGCCCGGTGGGAGCGCGCGTCTTTGGAAACCTGAAAGACCCCAACAGCCGGGTTTCCCAACTCATCGCCTCCAACCCGACCCTGCGCCTGCGCGATGAACTGGGAACGGATGCCAGTGTGTACTACATCCCGCCCAGAGAGGGACTCTAGCATGACCACGTCAACCTTGCCCCGCAAATCGTTTCAACTTCCCTTCAGCAGGGCATTCCTGCTGTGGATGGGATTTTTGGTTGTTCTGTTGGCGATCGGTCTCTATGCCGCCATACAGGTTTTGCTCAAAGGGCTTGTTATCACAAATCTGAGCGACGCGGTGCCTTGGGGGTTGTGGATCACCATTGACCTTTCTGCCATTGCATTGGGAGCGGGCGCTTTCACCCTCTCGGCGATTGTGTACATCTTTGGCATCAAACGTTTACAACCGGTCATCCGCCTGGCGGTGTTGATTGGCTTTGCCGGTTACACCTCTGCCATGGTGACCTTGTTGATGGACATCGGGCGCCCCGACCGTTTCTGGCATCCGTGGGTGTTTTGGAACGTGCACTCGGTGCTTTGGGAAGTGACCATGTGCATCACCATCTACCTGCTGATCCTGATCACCGAATT
Source organism: Anaerolineales bacterium (assembly GCA_034432325.1). Taxonomy (GTDB): domain Bacteria; phylum Chloroflexota; class Anaerolineae; order Anaerolineales; family Villigracilaceae; genus Defluviilinea. The sequence goes on along the minus strand of DAOUBY010000139.1, from coordinate 30,432 downwards.
TGCGCCGGTGCTGGTGGATGCCCCCTTCTTCAACGGCTGGACCCGCCTGCGCGCGTTTGGACATGCCCTGCACAAATTCACGCCGTTTCTCGCCGCGCTGGGACTGGTGATTTCCCTGCTCCATCAATCCTCCCTGGGCGCCACCTACGGCGTCATCAAATCCCGTCCCATCTGGTTCAAGCCGAGCATGCCCATCATGTTCGTTTTGTCTGCCATTGCGGCGGGACCGGCGGTGACTGTGGGCGCCGCTTACGTTTTGGAATGGATTCTCGGCAGGCGCACCGTCCCGCACGATGTCCTGCGAATCATCACCCGCTTCAGCGGGGTCGGTCTGCTGGCGTATGGCTACATCAAGTTTTGGGATATGGCGGCAGTGACCTATTACGGCAGTACGCCCGGCGTCAGCAAGTCGTTTACGCTCCTTCAACAGCAGACACCTTACACCTTCAGTTTTTGGGTTGGGGAAGTGATTTTGGGGATTCTCGTTCCAGCCGTCTTGTTCCTTGTGCCGCGCTTCAACAAGAATCCTGTTGCGGCGGTGGCGGGAGCGCTTTCGGCAATGATTGGCATCATCGTCCACCGCTGGAACGTGACGGTCGGCGGATTGTTTGTTCCGCTTTCCTACTCTCCCGGCACGGCGTTTGAACTGCCCATCGGCAGGTACACTCCTGCGCCCATCGAATGGGGCGTGGCGATTCTGGTGATTGGCTACGCTTTGACCGTCATCACCCTGGCAGTGCGTTTTCTGCCTCTCTTCGAGCGAAAGGATCATTGAGCCGGTTGTTCAACCTTGTAATCGGCAAATGGCGGAATCACAAAATTCCGCCATTCTTCTTACAGAGTACTGCGTAACTATTTGAACTAAAATCCTTGGCTTCTCCCTGCTTTTTGGCTGCATCAGTTCAGTCATTTATGCAGGAAGCAGTAAAAAGTTCATTACATTTACTCATCATCTGGGCTGAATAGTTAAGTTATACTTATTCTTGCTAATCCCACGCTTATCTTTGGAGAATGCAATGACCAGTCCATGCGTTGCGGGCGGCTGGAACAATCCGCCGTGGAGGGAAAAACGATGAACGAACCTTCAGCCAGTCCATTGTTTGTGGCTTTGCTGTTCATCCTGCGTTGTCTGGTGCCGCTGGCAATTTTGTTTGGCATATCCTACCTGCTTCGTAAATTGGGATTGGTTGCCGAGACGCCCGAACCGCCCAGCGGCTATGAAGAAAACGGCGATGACCAGCCCTCATCAGAAGATGAGAAAAAGAAAAAAAAGAATAAGACCAAGAAGAAGGAGCGCTGACACATGGCAACGCGTACCATCCATCGTCAGGCATTCTGGTTTCTTGCGGCAGGAGTCTTCGTCCTGCTGTTGAGTTTGTTATCGGCTTCGCCTGCCAGCGCCGTGCCTTCGGCGCAGGAGACCGAGAAATACTGCCTTTCCTGTCATGGCGACCCCAACCTGAGCGTCACGCTTCCCAGCGGCGAAACGCTTTCTTTGTACATCTCTCAGGACAATCTGGATCACTCCGTGCATAGCGCTGTTGGAATTGAATGTGAAGCCTGTCATACCGACATCAAGGAATACCCTCATCCCGAGTTGAAGTATCAAACCGCCCGCGAACTATCCCGCGCCTATTACCAGACCTGTGAGAAATGCCACTCAGTCAACTACAAAAAAGCGCAGGACAGCATGCACGCCAAAGCGGCGGAGGCGGGCAATCTCGATGCGCCGATTTGCACCGACTGCCACGGCGCACACGACGTTCGCCCGCCGGATGAACCGCGCTCGCTCATTTCCGAGACCTGCCGGCAGTGCCACACCCAAATCGTGGATACCTACCGCCAGAGCGTTCACGGCGCGGCGTTAATGGCGGAGGAAAACCCCGATGTGCCGGTCTGCACCGATTGTCATGGCGTGCACAACATTCAGGATCCGCGTACTGCCCAGTTCCGGGTGGCGGAGCCGGAGTTGTGCGCCGGTTGCCATGCCAATAAAGAGTTGATGAGCAAGTATGGGTTATCCGCCGATGTTTACAGCATCTACAAACGGTCGTGGCACGGCGTGGATGTGTCGGTGTACAAGGCAAAGTGGCCCACCATCTGGCACGACAGCGCCGTCTGTTCCGACTGTCACGGCATCCACGACATCCGCTCGACGGACGATCCGCAATCGAGCGTGAACCCGAACAATCTGCTTGCCACCTGTCAGAAATGCCATCCGGGCGCGGGTCCCAACTGGACCGACGCCTGGACCGGTCACAACGAAATCAGCCTCGAACGCACCCCCTTCCTTTTCTATGTGGACCGCTTCTACAAGTTGTTCGTGCCTTTCGTCCTGTGGGTGTGCATCATTTACGTTGTCCTGCAAATCATCCGCGCTACTGTTGACCGCGTGAGGAGGAACCTGTCATGAGCGGAAAAGCCCCCATCCCTCTGTCATCCGTCCGCCACGAACGGACCTTCCCGCGCTTCACGGCGGCGCAGCGCTGGGAACATGCCATCCTGTTGTTGAGCGGGCTGGTTTTACTGCTCACCGGGCTGCCGCAGAAGTACCGCGAGTTTTCCATCAGCCAGGATTTGCTCTCGACGCCCGATCGCGTGGAATTGATCCGCCAGATTCATCATATTGCCGCCATCGTTCTCGCGCTGGAGGCGCTGTATCATTTCGGGCGCATCGTCTATTTGATGTCGAAGCGCCGCCTGCCCGGCGACCTCCTGCCCACCTGGCAGGACGTGCGCGACGCCGCTCACATGATTCAGTATTTGCTGTTTCTGCGGAATGACAAGCCGAAGTTCGGGCGTTACAACTTCGAGCAAAAGGTGACCTATTGGTTCGTGTTCTTCGGCGTGCTCATCATGGGAGTCAGCGGGTTCATCATCTGGTTCCCGGTGTTCTTTACCAAATTTTTGCCGGGCGGGGTGGTGCCAGCCGCCAAACTCGCGCACAGCACGGAGGCGGTGGTCATTGCCATCTTTATCCTTATCTGGCATGTCTATCATGTTCACATCGAGCGCACGAATTTGAGCATGTTCACCGGGCGGCTGAGCGAGGAGGAAATGCGCACCTTCCATGAGAAGGAATATGAACGCCTGACCGCCGGAACGATTAAAGCCAGTCCGGGAGCGAAGAAGTGAAGCGATTACGAATTTACCTTATTGTTATGGGCGTGGCGGTTCTCCTCATCAGCGGGGGAGCCGCTGTTTCGGAAGCCGCAGCAGGTTCGAGGTCCGAAAGCGATGCGGCGGTTTGGCAGTCTCCTGTTCTTCAGGCGGAGAATGATGCCTGTCTGGCATGTCATTCCCAGGCAGGATTCAGCGTCCAGTTGGAGAGCGGCGAGCCCCTGCCGTTGACGATTGACCCGCAGGCGTATGCAGAAAGCACGCACGGCTCCAACAATGTGACCTGCGTGACCTGTCACTCCGACATCGAGGGCTTCCCTCACCCCGAACGGACTGCGGAGACGCTGCGCCAGTTCAGGCTCGACAATTACACGGTTTGCAAGAATTGTCATGAGGAGCAGTTCGACCTGACGCTCGACAGCGTACATCAGAACGCGCTTGCCGCCGGGAATACGGATGCCGCCGTCTGCACCGATTGTCATAACCCGCATACGCAAAAGCGGCTGACGAATGCCGAGACCGGCAAACTGCTCGGTTACGCCCGCCTGCACATTCCGCAGACGTGCGCCCAGTGTCACAGCGCAATTTACGACCAGTACAAGGAGAGCGTGCACGGCAAGGCGCTGACCGAGGACGGCAACCTGGATGTGCCGACCTGCACGGATTGTCATGGCGTGCATAACATTTCCAGCCCGTTGACGGCTTCGTTCCGCAACAGCATCCCGTTCCTGTGCGCGGAATGTCATACGAATAATGCGCTGATGAAGAAGTACGGTCTTTCCACGCAGGTGTTGAACACTTATGTGGCGGATTTTCACGGCACGACGGTGGTGCTGTTCGACAAGACCTTCCCCGACCAGCCCACGAACAAACCGGTCTGCACCGATTGTCATGGCGTGCATGATATTGCCCGCGCAGACGACCCGAACAAGGGCTTGGTGGTGCGCGAGAATTTGCTGGCGCGCTGCCGGGTCTGCCACCCGAGCGCGACGGCGAACTTCCCCGAAGCGTGGATGTCGCATTACATCCCCTCGCCGGAGAAGTATCCCATCGTGTACTATGTGAACCTGTTCTACAAATTCTTCATCCCTGCCGTGCTGGGCCCGATGCTCCTGCTCGTCGTCATGGACTTCAGCCGCGCGCTGATCAACCGCTACAAGAAGACGCCGCCGCCCGTGGAAAGCGCGGCAGAAACCGCCCAGCCCGAAGAGAAACCAGAAGAAACGACCGAACAGCCGGAAGGGGCGGCGCCGCTGGAAGGAGAACCCTCCGAAGAGCCGCCGCAGGAGGAACCGCACATGGCGGAACCTGCCGAAGAACCGCCGGCGGCTGAACAGCCGCTCGAAGCGGAACAGCCCGCGGCCGAGTCGGAAGCGGCGGATGAATCGAACTCATCGGATGAAGAGGAGACCTCCCATGACTGATACCCCTCGCCCATCCGAGCCGCAAAAATACATCCGCTTCGACCCGCTTCAGCGGATTCAGCACATCGTCTTCCTGATTTCTTTCACCCTGCTGGCGTTGACCGGCTTGCCGCAGAAATATCCGCTGACTCCGTTCAGCATCTGGTTCTTCAGCCTGATTGGCGGCATCGAGACCTCCCGTCTCATCCATCACACCTCCGCCATCGTGATGATGATTGTCAGCGTGGTGCATGTGCTGGATGTGACCTACCGCGTGCTGGTCTTGCGCTACCCCATCAGCATGATTCCGTGGATAGACGACCTACAGCATGTCATTCACGACATCCAGTATTACCTGGGGCGCAAAAAGCACAAGGCATACTACGGGCGGTACTCCTACGCCGAAAAGATGGAATACCTGGCGCTCATTTGGGGCACCATCGTCATGGGGCTGACCGGCTTCATCATGTGGAATCCGATTTCCGCCCTGCGCTTTCTGCCGGGCGAGGCAGTGCCTGCCGCCAAAGCCGCTCACGGCGGCGAAGCGCTGCTGGCGGTGCTGGCGATCATCATCTGGCACTTCTACCACGTGCACATCAAACACTTCAACAAGAGCATGTTCACCGGCACGCTCACCCGCGAAGAGATGGAGCACGAACACCCTGCCGAACTGGCGCTGATCGAATCGGGCAAATACCACGAGCCGATCCCGCCCGAAATCATCAAAAAGCGCCAGCGCGTCTATACCCCCATTGCCGCCGTCCTCCTGGTACTCTTTGGTTTCGGCTTCTACTACTTCGTCGGTTACGAGACCACCGCCGTACTGCCGGTGGTCAGTGAAACCGTGCCGGTCTTTGTACGACAGACCTCCACCCCCACGCCGACTCCCACCCCGAAGCCCACCGCCACCCCAACCCTCCCGCCGACGGAAACGCCGCTTCCCACCGCCCCCGCAGCGGACTCTGCTTCCGAACCGCCTTCTGCCACTCCCGAAGCGGCTGCCGCCAGCCCCACCTGGGAGGAGCAAATCGCGCCGCTTGTTACCGCCAAATGTCTCACCTGTCACGGAGCGGGCGCTTCGGGCGGGCTGAACCTCTCCACCTATGCCGATGCCCTCAAGGGCGGCGTGGACGGACCGTTCTTCATCCCCGGCGATGCCGCCAACAGCCTGATCATCACCAAATTCGAAGGCGGCAAGCATCCCTATGCCCAATTGACCCCCGACGAACTCACCCTCATCAAGGAATGGATCAACGCCGGCGGACTGGAAAAATAACAGGTGTTTTGACGAACAAAATAACTTAGCGGGCAGCCCCGCGGCGGGTATACTGAAATCGCCTGCAAATCCGTATTGAGCGCTCTCTCCCGTCTGGTCCATGCAGAGAGCGCTCACTGCGCGGAATATTTGCCGGGCAGGTTGCCTGTGGACATCATAACGGTCTACTTCTTCTACGGTCTGTCCTTTTTCAGCATGGGGCTGGCTGTATTATTGGAAGTAGACCGTTCGTCTGACTCGGACTTCGCCCTTGCCCTGCGCTCGCTGGCTGGTTTTGGGCTGATTCACGGGGGACATGAATGGGTGGAAATGTTTCTTCTCATCCATCCCGAACTTCAAAATGCGTTTCTTTACCGCTACATTGGCGAAGGACGGGTGGCGCTTCTTGCCGTTTCCTTTCTTTTTCTCATCTCATTTGGCGCACGGCTGATTGCGGGACCAGCGCACAAGCAACTTTCCCGACAGTTGATTGGCGTTATTGCCGGCATCTGGGTCGTCGGGTTGATCTGGCTCTATCAAACCGAGCCGGTGGAGGTGCGGCTGGCGGCGCTGGATGTGTACACCCGTTATGCGCTGGCAATCCCCGGCGCGGCGCTCGCCGCCTGGGGGCTGCTTTTGCAGCGCCGGAAATTCCGGCAGGCAGGCATGCAGGGTTATGGCAGGGATGTGCTGGCGGCGGCGGTTGCCTTTGGGCTGTATGGCGGTATTGGGCAGTTATTTGCCTCGCCCAGCAACGTGTTTCCATCCTCTTTTCTCAATTCGGAGGTTTTCCTCGATTGGTTCGGTTTTCCCATTCAGTTATTCCGTTCGGTGATGGCGTGCATCGCCGCCATCGGTATCATCAGTTCCCTGCGGGCGTTCGAGGAGGAGACCCGGCGGCACATCGAAAGTCTGCGGCAGGCGCAGCAGCAGGAACATCGTCATCTCGATGAACTGCGCGATGAGTTACTGCATCGCACCGTCCGCGCGCAGGAGTCGGAACGTCAGCGCATTGCGCAGGAACTGCATGATGAACTCGGTCAGACCCTCACCGCGCTGGGTATGGGGTTGAGCGCCATTTCGAGCAACGCCTCGAAGCCGGAAAAGGTCAGCGCGCAGGCGCGCCAGTTGCAGGGCGTTGTGAGGGATGGATTGTTGAGTTTGCAAAATCTGGTCAGCGGCTTGCACCCGCCGCAGTTGAACGATTTGGGTCTTCTGCCCACCCTGCGCTGGTACGCGGAAGAGGTGAGGGAAAGGTTCGGGGTGGCGGTGACGGTTTCCAGTCGAGGAGATGAAGCGCCTTTGTCGGTGGATGTCCGCACGGTGCTGTTTCGCATCGTTCAGGAGAGTCTCACGAATGTCATCCGTCATGCAGAGACGAAGCGGGCAGAGGTGCTGGTGGTCTTCGATGAAGATGAGGTGCGCATCCGCGTGGAGGATTTTGGGCGCGGTTTTAATGTGGACGAGACGCTTCGTCAAAGCGGGCGTCCGTGCTGGGGGCTGTTGGGCATGATCGAACGCGCTGCGCTGCTTGGCGGGGAGTGCCATTTGTCATCCCTGCCGGGTGTGGGAACCCTTGTGGAAGTGGCTTTGCCCTTAAAGGAGAAGAAGGATGTCAGGGATTCATCTGCTTCTGGTGGATGACCATGCGGTGGTGCGGAGCGGTTTGCGGATGCTCCTGGAAAACGAAGCCGATATGGAGATTGTGGGGGAGGCAAATACCGGGCGGCAGGCGCTGGAACTGGTTCAGGCGCTCGCGCCGGAGGTGGTCATCATGGACATCACCCTGCCGGACCTCTCTGGCATCGAGGTCACACGGCGCATCAAGGCGGCGCATCCTGAAACGGCTGTGGTGGCGCTCACCATTCACGAAGACCAGCAATACTTCTTCGAGATGCTTCAGGCGGGCGCTTCGGGGTATGTGCCCAAGCGCGCCGCGCCCGATGAACTGATTGCCGCCATCCGCGCCGCGCACCGTGGGGAGGTGTATATCTACCCTTCGCTGGCAAAACTGTTGGTGGGCGATTTCCTCTCGCACAGCGGCGAGGATGGCGCAAACGAAACCCTCAACGGCTTGACTCCCCGCGAAAGCGAGGTGTTAGCGCTTCTGGCGGAGGGCAGGAACAACGATGAAATCGCCGCCCTCCTGGGCATCAGCGTCCATACGGTGGCGCGTCACCGCGAAAATCTGATGGGCAAATTGGGTTTGCACAGCCGCAGTGAATTGGTCAAATACGCCATCCGCAAAGGGTTGATCAAGCCATAAGTAGGGTTAATTCACTACAATAAAAATGACTTATACATCCTATTGAAACGAGCGCCTCCTTCCGCTATCCTGAAAGTGGATGAAAACAAGAAAGGAGGCTGCCATGCGTAAGGTGCCGTTTGCAGGGGTGTTCTGGATGTTCGCCCTTGCCCTGCCGTTCACGGTCATTGCCCTTGCGGGCGTGGCGTATGTGGACCTCCACTTCAGCCAGATCGCACAGTCCTTTGTGGAATTTGGGCAGAGCGTCACCGCCGGCGGGCGCGGGTTGATTGCCGAGACGGCGCAGCGGCTTCCCGAAGCGCTGGGCATGCTTATCGGCTTGATCGTTATGCTCACCATCTATGCCTTTGTGCGCCAGCCCGCTGCAACATTCAACAAAAATAATCATCAATCGCCCGATTAACTGGAGTTTAGAGTTCGGTTGAAGTCAAAACCTTGGCTCATCTGCAAAGAATGTGCAACACCGTCAGCACGCGAATTACACATGAGCCAAAACCTTTTGAACACGGATTACGCGGAAACGCAGAGAACACGGAGAAAACCAAAAAATCTCTGCGACCTCAGCATCTCTGCGGTTAATTTCCTGAATTGGGCAACTCACTGCGCTCGACATGACAAAGGCGGGCTTATCCCAACCCCACCTTGATGACAAGATGGAATGCGTTGGGCACCGTCCCGAAGGTTCTTTCCAAAAACCTTCGGGACGTTTTGTGCGTGTGACGATTAGCAATTTATATTGTGACATTTTTCACTAGTATTTGAATGGGAAATGGAAAAAATGAACAAGGGGGGATAGTACCGTATCAATTGTCATCGTATTCGGGCAATCTGTCATCAGGAAACAAATGACAGAGCGAACTGCAAAGCATGGAGGTGCTTAATGCCCCAGACAGACACCCAACCCTACCGAACTGCTTTGATACAGGAGGAAGACCTTTCCCTGCTGGAAGAGGTCAGCATGAAAACGGCGGGGGTTTCGCATTTGGAGATGTGCATCCAGTGCGGCTCGTGCGGCGGGTCATGCCCGCCAGCCGAAGAGATGGATCATACGCCGCGCATGTTGTTCGCCATGCTGCGGGCGGGGATGCGCGACGCCGTTCTCCAGAGCAACACCCCGTGGATTTGCGTCTCGTGCTATCACTGCGTGGTGCGCTGCCCGCAAAACGTGCACATCACCGATGTCATGTACACGCTCAAATCCATGGCAATCCGCGAAAAGAAATACCGCGATGCCACTGCGCCCGAATTCTCCGAAACCTTTGTGGATATGGTGGAGAAGTACGGGCGTAGTTTTGAATTTGGGCTGGCAACGCGGCACTACCTCAAACACGCTCCCCTGCGCCTGGTGAGTATGAGCACCATGGGGTTGGGCATGCTCACCAAGGGACGTATGAGCATCACCCCCAAAAAGATCAAAGGCATGCCGCAACTCAAGGCGATTTTGGATAAAGCCAAGGAACTGGAGCTGACCTCATGAGCGACTATCTCTTCTACCCCGGCTGTTCCATGGAAAGCAGCGCCAAAGCCTATTACGACTCCCTCCTGGAGATTGCCAAACCGCTCGGCATCAACCTGAAGGAAATCGAAGATTGGAACTGCTGCGGCGCCACCGAATATGTGGGCATCAACCTCATCCCTGCCTATTCGCTGATTGCCCGCAACCTGGCGCTCGCCGCAAAAATGAAAAACGGCGCCAAAACCGTCGTCGCGCCCTGCTCCGCCTGCTACCTCAACCTGGCAAAAGCCGACTACTACATGGCGGAACGTCCGGCGCTGGGCGAAAAGGTCAATCAGGCGCTGGAAGCGGGCGGCTTGCACTATGACCCCGGCACGCTCGATATCCGCCACATTCTGGATGTCATCATCAACGACATCGGGCTGGATGTGCTCAAGGCGAAGGTGGTCAAACCGCTCAAGGGACTGCGCGTCGCCCCCTACCTCGGATGCATGGTGCCGCGCCCCGACTATTACCGCCGCTGGTCTGACCCCGAACACCCCATCGAACTGGTGGAGGTGCTCAAAGCCATCGGCGCGGAGGTGATTGACTTCCCGCGCGCCACCACATGCTGCGGCGGTCACATGACTCAAATCGGTCCTGAAACCGCCTACGAGCTCATCCGCCGCCTGATTTCCTCCGCCGAAAAGTACAAAGCCGACATCATGGTAACCGTTTGCCCGATGTGCCAGATGAACATTGACGCCTACCAGACGGAGACCAACCGTTACTTCGGCACCCACTACCACATGCCGATTGTGTTCTTTACGCAACTCATCGGTCTGGCGCTGGGCTTCCCGCCCGAAAGATTGGGCTTTGGCACCGAGATTACCAGCACAAAGGAGGCGCTGGCGCGCATCGGCGTGGAAATTCCCGAACCGGTGGAGGAAGCCGCGCCGCGCCGCAAGAAGGAAGAAGGCTTGCCCATGCCGCCGCGTCTGTTGAAGAACGTCAAAGGCAAGCCGCGCAACGCTGAGGAGGCAGAACAATGAGCGCCGAATCCGGAAGCAACAAACCGAGAGTTGGAGTGTACGTCTGCCATTGCGGCACGAACATCTCCCATACTGTGGATGTGGAGCAGGTGCGCGAGTGGGCGGAGAAGACCCTCGGCGCGGAAGGGGTGGTCATTGCGCGCGATTACAAGTTCATGTGCTCCAGCCTCGGTCAGGAACTGATCGAGAAGGACATCAAGGAACTGGGCTTGGAGCGCGTGGTGGTGGCGGCTTGTTCCCCGCACCTGCACGAGTTGACCTTCCGCGGCGCGAGCAAACGCGCCGGGCTCAACCCCTACCTGACCGAACTGGCGTCCATCCGCGAGCAGGTCTCGTGGGTGCACACCGACAAGGCGGTCGCCACAGAGAAGGCAAAGGCTGTGGTTGCCGGAGCAGTTGAAAGGGTCATAAAGAACGAACCGCTCGAAGAAATCCGCGTGCCGATTCACCCCGATACGCTCGTCGTCGGCGGCGGCATTGCCGGCATCCAGGCGGCGCTCGAAATCGCCAACGCCGGGTTCAAGGTCTATCTGGTGGAGCGTGAACCCTCCATCGGCGGTCACATGGCGCAGTTCGACAAGACCTTCCCCACGCTCGACTGCGCGGCGTGCATCCTGACCCCGCGCATGTTCGAGGCTGGCACACACCCGAACATCGAACTGTTGACCTGGAGCGAGGTGACGCACGTGGCGGGCTATGTGGGCAACTTCACGGTGACGATAAAAAAGAAGCCGCGCTACGTCAACACCGACCTGTGTACCGGCTGCGGCATCTGCGTGGAGAAATGCCCCAAGAAGGTGGTGGATGACGTGTACGAGGCGGGGCTGGGCTACCGCAAGGTGGTTTACACGCCCTTTGCACAAGCCGTGCCGAAGTACCCGGTCATTGACGCGCCCAACTGCACCTACTTTCAGAAAGGCACCTGCAAAGCCTGCGAGAAGTTCTGCCCCACCAACGCCATTGACTTCACCCAGAAGGAAGAGTACGTCACCATCCAGGTGGGCAACATCATCCTCGCCACCGGCTATGACCTGTTCGACGCGCGCCGCGTCAGCAATTACGGTTACGGGCGGCTGGCGAACGTCTTCACCAGTATCGAGTTCGAGCGCATGAGCAACGCGGCAGGACCCACCGGCGGCAACATCGTCCTGCGCGACGGCAAGACCCAGCCCAAGACCGTCGGCATCATCCATTGCGTCGGCTCGCGCGACAAGAACTACAACAACTATTGCTCCAGCATCTGCTGCATGCAGAGCCTGAAGTTTGCCCACCTCGTCCGCGAACGGACGGGCGCGACGGTGTATGAGTTCTACATTGACATGCGCACGCCCATGAAAGCCTACGACGAGTTCTACCAGCGCGTGCTGGAGGAAGGGACGCTCTTCGTGCGCGGCAAGGTTGCCCAGGTGACCAACGCCGCCCGCAACGAACGCGAGGAGGGCAAACTCATCATTCAGGTGGAGGATACGCTGGCAGGCAAACAGCGCCGCATCCCGGTGGACATGGTAATTCTCTCCATCGGCATGGAGCCGCGTCACGACGCCAAAGAGACCAGCCACCTGTTCGGCGTCGGCTGTTCCTCCGACGGCTGGTTCATCGAAAAGCACCCCAAACTCGACCCGGTCTCGACCATGACCGAGGGTGTGATGATCGCCGGCTGCGCCACCGGTCCCAAGGATATTCCCGCCTCTGTGGCGCAGGGAGCCGCCGCCGCCGCGCGCGTGCTGAACAAGATCATGCAGAAGGAAGTGGTGCTGGAACCCATCAAAGCCAGCATTGACCAGGAGAAATGCTCCGGCTGCCGCATCTGCAACGGGCTGTGTCCGTTCAACGCCATCCTCTTCCACGAAGACCGCATGGTCAGCGAAATCAACCCGGCGCTCTGCCAGGGATGCGGCACCTGCGTGGCGGCATGCCCGGCGGGCGCCATCAGCGGCACCGGCTTCAGCAGCGAACAAATCCTTGCGCAGATTGACGGCTTGCTGATGGACGTCAACCTGGCGGTATGAGGAGAGGACTATGAGCGAAACATTCGAACCCGTCATCATCGGCTTCACCTGCAACTGGTGCTCCTACCGCGCCGCCGACCTGGCTGGCACTGCCCGCATCAAGTACGCCCCCAACGTGCGCCTCATCCGCCTGATGTGTTCGGGGCGCCTCGACCCCACCTTCGTCATGAAGGCGCTGGCAAGCGGAGCCGACGGCGTGCTCATCACCGGCTGCCACCCCGGCGAGTGTCACTACATCGAGCAAAACTACAAAGCCCTGCGGCGTTACCTGCTCCTGCGGCGCGTGCTGAAAGGCATGGGCATCGCCCCCGAACGCGTCAAACTCGTTTGGGCGAGCGCCGCCGAAGGCTTGAAACTTGCCCAGGAAATCAACACCTTCGTCGAAGAGATTCGCACGCTCGGTCCCCTGGGCTGGAACAGGAAACTGGCAGGCAGCGGTCACGCAGTGGAACAGCCTGCAATGGAGGTGACAGCATGAGCAAGCCGAAATTTGCAATGTACTGGTCCGGCTCGTGCGGCGGATGTGAAATTGCCGTCCTCAACATCGGCGAAAAAATTCTGGATGTGGACTCCCACTTCGACGTTGCCTTCTGGCCCGTGGCGGTGGATGCCAAGGTCAAGGATGTGGAAGCGCTTCCCGACGGCGACATCCTGCTCACGCTCTGGAACGGCTCCATCCGCAACGAAGAGAACGAGCACATGGCGCACCTCCTGCGCCGCAAGTCGCAATTGCTCGTTGCGTTCGGTTCATGCGCCACCGAAGGCTGTATCCCCGCACTGGCAAATTTAGCCCCGCTGGGAGAGATTTTCGAAACCGCCTACCACACCCTCTCCACCGACAACCCGCAGGGCATTCACCCTCAGCCTGTCACCCGCGTGCCCGAAGGCGAAATCACCATCCCTGCCCTGAAAGACCGCGTTTACACGCTGGCGCAGGTGGTGGATGTGGACTACTCCATGCCCGGCTGCCCGCCGGAGAGTCACCAGATCGCGGCAGTCATTGACCTGGTGATTCAAGTGCTGGAGGGCAAGGCGCAACTGCCGCCCAAAGGCTCGGTCATCGGCGCGGGCGGCTCGACGGTCTGTGAGGAATGTCCGCGCAAACGCAATGTGAAGACCATCAAGGCGTTTCGCCGCATTCAGGAGGTGGCGCCGGCGGACGCGGAGTTGTGTCTGCTCGAGCAGGGGATTCCGTGCAACGGTCCCGCCACACGAAGCGGGTGCGATGCGCGCTGTCCGCGCGTGGGAGCGCAGTGCATCGGCTGTTACGGTCCCGCCGAAGGCGTCCTCGATTACGGCGCGCGGCTGATCACCGCCTTCGCCTCCGTCATAGACGCCAACGAGCCGGAGGAAATTGAGCGCATCCTCGACGGCATCCCCGATCCCACCGGTCAGTTCTACCGCTTCAACCTGGCAGATTCGCTCTTCAAAGCGGGCGCGCCGGCGTTCAAGAAAAACGGTCACTAGGAGGCAGGCATGGAACGCATCACCATTGACCCCATCACCCGCCTGGAAGGACATGGCAAGATTGACATCTTCCTCGACGCAAACGGAGATGTCGCCAACTCTTACTTCCAGATTCCCGAACTGCGCGGCTTCGAACGCTTCTGCGTCGGGCGCCCGGTGGAGGAAATGCCCCTGCTCACCAACCGCATCTGCGGCGTGTGTCCCGAGGCGCATCACATGGCGGCGGCAAAAGCCGCAGACGCCGTCTATCACGTGGACCCGCCGCGCACCGCCAAACTCCTGCGCGAACTGCTCTACATGGCGTTTTACTGCACCGACCACACCACCCACTTCTACGCCCTCGGCGGTCCCGATTTCATCGTCGGTCCCGATGCCCCGGCGGCGGAGCGGAATATTCTCGGCGTCATCCACAAGGTCGGGCTGGAGATCGGCGGCAAGGTCATCCAGATGCGCAAGTACGGACATAAGGTCGTCGAGATGATCGGCGGACGCAAAGTCCATCCTGCCACCGCCATCCCCGGCGGCGTGACCAAAATCCTGAGCGAGGACGAACGCAGGGAAATCGAAGAGATGGGGCGCTGGGCAATTGACTTCGCCCTCTTCAGCCTGCAAGCCTTCAACGACATCGTTCTCTCCAACAAAGCCTACCTCGACCTGATTTTGGGCGACGTGTACTACCACCGCACCTACTCGATGGGCTTGGTGGACGAAAACAACAAGGTCAACTTCTACGACGGCAAAGTGCGCGTGGTGGACCCCGACGGCAGCGAGTTCGTCAAATACGAGCCAAAGGACTACATGCACCACATCGCCGAGCACGTTGAACCGTGGACGTACCTCAAATTCCCCTACCTCAAAAACGTCGGCTGGAAAGGCTTTGTGGACGGCAAGGACAGCGGCGTGTATTTTGCCACCCCGCTCTCGCGGCTTAACGCCGCCGACGGCATGGCAACCCCGCGCGCGCAGGAACACTACGAAAAGATGTACGCCACCCTGGGCGGCAAGCCCGTGCATCACCGCCTCGCCATCCACTGGGCGCGCCTCATCGAACTGCTCTACGCCGCCGAACATTGGGTGGAACTTGCCTCCGACCCCGAAATCACCTCGCCGAACGTCCACAAAAAACCGACCGAAATCCCCACCGAGGGAGTCGGCATCGTCGAAGCCCCGCGCGGCACCCTCACGCATCACTACTGGACCGACGAAAAGGGACTGCTCACCAAAGTCAACCTCATCGTCGGCACCACCAACAACTACGCCCCCATTCAAATGTCCACCAACAAAGCCGCGCGCGCCCTCATCAAAGGCGGCAAGGTCAACGACGGACTGCTCAACATGGTCGAAATGGCATTCCGCGCCTACGATCCGTGCTTTGGCTGCGCCACCCACTCGCTTCCCGGACAGATGCCTCTCGAGATCACCATTCGCAATGTGGATGGTGAGGTAGTGGATGTGTTGAAGCGTTAGTCGAATAGTCACGAGGCTCATCGTCTGATAGTCCACTATCAGACGATGAGCCTATCAGACGAAAGACTATCAGACTATGAAGACTCTCATCGTTGGGCTTGGCAACCCTATTTTGGGGGATGACGGAGTTGGCTGGCGCGTTGTGGAAGAAGTCAGCCGACTCAGCGGCATTCCCCTCGGCGACGCGCCGCTTCCGGGTCTTTCCCCGCCGAAACCTGATCCAGTCACGATAGAACGCTACTCCCTCGCAGGGCTCAGCCTGATGGAACGCCTGAGCGGCTTCGACCGCGTCATCCTCGTCGATTCGCTCAACACCCATCAACACCCTGCGGGCAAAGTCGTCCACTTCACCCTCGCCGACCTGGACGACCTGACCCACGGTCACAGCGCCTCGGCGCACGATGTCTCGCTCAAAAGCGCCCTCCAACTGGGACGCCGCATGGGCGAACCCCTGCCCGAAGACCGGCACATCCACGTCGTTGCCATCGAAGCGGAACACGTCTACGACTTCAAAGAAGAACTCAGCCCGCACATTGCCCGCGCCGTCCCTGCTGCGGCACAAATGGTCCTCAGCCTGCTTGACGAAATCACCGCCGCGCCTGCACCCATCCGCTCGAAAATGGAGACCCCATGATTTCCCCCGAACTCTTGAAAAAACACGCCTTTTTTGGCGACCTCAAAGACGACCAATTGCGCGAACTTGCCATGATCGCAGAGGAGGAATTTTACGACGCCGGCGCCGACATCCTCGAAGCCGACGCCCCCGTGGACGCCCTCTACCTGCTGACCAGCGGTCACCTCGACCTGTTCGCCGTCTCGCAGGACAAACACGACCCCAAACTCCGCAAGGAATTTTTGGTGGGCGAAGTCAGCCCCGGCGAACCGTTTGGCATCTCAGCCCTGAGCGAGCCGTACAAAGCCATCGCGCAGGTCCGCGCCGACACCGCCTGCACCGCCATCAAAATCGAAGCGAACGCCCTGCGCGCCCTGTGCGAAACAGATCACGACCTGGGCTATGCCCTCACGCGTCAGATCGCACGCTATGCCCTCGAACGCCTGGCATACACACAGGCGCAACTGGCGGCGGCGCGCGCCTGACCTGTTTTTCTCCCCGCAAAATTTTATCAATCGGCAGAAGGGGGAGTTCTCAGTGTTTGTGCAAAGTGGCGCGAGATTAATCTCGCGTTACTTTACAATTTTCGATGTACAACCCGCGCGGCTGGACGTTCAAACGCTTACATGGGGGGATGAATGCAGCTGTCTTCGCACAGCATGCAAGCAAGGAGCGCTTTTCTGCTGAACTGCATGATTTGTGTAAATTTTGTATTTTTTCCTTATTTTGGGAATGTTACCTGTTTTGTGAAATCTGTTACTTTTATCCGTCTGGCAAATGACATCCATTCTTATCTATGGTAACATCTTATATTAAAATGAGTTTCAGATTAAAACGACTGATTGTCGCACTTTAGCAAGGAGGTGAAACCCCCGGCCAAAAAAACATTGATGAATTTTCCACAAACCCACTGAAAGGAGAAATGCAATTCGATGAAAAAGACTTTAATGCTTCTCGGTTCTCTGCTTTTGGCGGTTGTCATCATCACCGCTTGCGGCGCTGAACCCACCGAAGCGCCTGCCCCCCCCACACAGCCTCCCGCTCCTGCCCCGACGGAAGAGGTTGCCCCGCAGCCCGCGGTGGAAGTGCCGTATCTCGCTGCGTGGGAGGGCTCTGCCCATAACGCCAGCGATACCGAACCGTTCCGCCATTGGGACAATGAAGATCCGGCAGAAGTGCCCACTGCCTGTGCCAAATGCCACAGCACCCAGGGGTATCAGGATTTCCTGGGCGCGGATGGTTCCGAAGCGGGCAAGGTTGACCTGGCTGTGCCTGCCAAAGAGGTCGCTGGCATTCAGTGCGTGGCGTGCCATAACCCCGTCACCCTGACCAAGACCGAAGTGACCTTCCCCTCCGGCGTGACCATCACCGCCGGAGACGACAGCCGTTGTATGGAATGCCACCAGGGACGCGAATCCAAGGTGAGCGTGGATAAGGCAATTGCAGATTACAACGCAGTGGACGCCCCCGATGCCGTTCCCGCCCCCGTCAATGACCGCCCCTTCGGCTTCCGCAACGTGCACTACTACCCGGCAGCCGCCACCCTCTACGGCGGCGTTGTCCAGGGTGGTTACCAGTACGACGGCAAGACCTACGACGGCAAGTTCCGCCATGTGGAAGGCTACGACTCCTGCACCGGCTGTCACGACCCGCACACCCTGCAGGTCAAAATTGACCAGTGCGCCTTCTGCCACGAAGGCGTCACCAGCGTGGACGACCTGAAGAACATCCGCATGGTCTCCTCCGCCTCCGACTACGACGGCGACGGCGACACCAAGGAAGGCATCTACTACGAACTTCAGGGCTTGCAGGATCTGCTGCTGGTTGAAATCCAGAAGTACGCCGTCAACACCGCCGGCGCCGAGATCAAATACAACCCGGCTGCCTACCCCTACTGGTTCGGCGCAGACGACAAGGCGTATCCCAACTGGACCCCGCGCCTGCTCAAAGCCGCCTACAACTATCAACTCGCCCAGAAAGACCCGGGCAAATTCGCCCACGGCGGCAAATACGTCATCCAACTGCTGATCGACTCCATCGAAGACCTCGGCGGTGACGTGAGCGCCCTCAACCGCAACGACCCCGGTCACTTTGCCGGCAACACCGAACCGTTCCGCCACTGGGACGCCGAAGGTGAAGTCCCCGCCGCATGCACCCGCTGCCATACCGCTGAAGGCTTGCCCTTCTTCGTGAAGAACGGCGTCAACATTGCGGGTGAGCCGTCCAACGGTTTCATGTGCACCACCTGCCACAACGAAGAAGCCTGGCCCGAACGCTACGCGGTTGCCTCTGTGAAATTCCCCTCCGGCGCCGAAGTCAGCTTTGGCGGCAAGGATGCAGAAGGCAAATTCGTAGCCGATGACGGCAACCTGTGTCTGTTGTGCCACCAGGGTCGCTCCTCCAAGGTCACGGTGGACGGCGCAATCAAGAGCTCCGGCGCCGCCAATGACGACTCGGGTCCCGCAGAAGGCAAACGCCTGGGCTTCAGCAACATTCACTACTTCGCCGCCGGCGCCACCCTGTTTGGCTCTGAAGTGCAGGGCGCTTACATGTACGACGGCAAGACCTACGCGGGCGCCTTTACTGAACACCCGCTCAACAAATGCCAGGACTGCCACAACGTCCATGCGCTCCAGCCCAAGGTCGAAGCGTGCGCCGGCTGTCACGGCGGCAGCACCGAGGTCGAGACCTATCGCATCGGCGATCACGACTACGACGGCGACGGCGACGTCACCGAAGGCGTGAAGTCTGAACTCGACACGCTGGCTGATGCGCTCTATGCCCAGATTCAGGCGTATGCCGAGGGCAAAGGCACGCCCATCACCTACAACCCCGCCGCCTACCCGTACTTCTTCGGCGCGGATGGCAAGGGCTTCGCCGCGTGGACGCCGCGCCTGCTCAAAGCCGCCTTCAACTACCAGTACTACCAGAAGGATCCCGGCGCCTTTGTGCACAACGGCAAATTCATCGCCCAGATTTTGATCGACTCGATTGCCGATCTGGGCGGTAATGTGTCAACCTACAAACGTCCGTAAGGATGAAGTTCACCCCTGGGGGAAGTAAAGAAGATGACGGGCGCACTGCGCCCGTCATCTTGTTCTCTGTCATTGCGAGGGCATTCGCCCGAAGCAATCTCCGTATTGGCAATAATTCCTCTAATTCCCGCGCAACTTGCTCCCGCACACCCGGCAGAAGCGGTCGCCCGGCTGGGAGCGCGTGCCGCATTCGGGACAGTACGCCGGCGCGCTTGTCTCCTCCTGCCTTTGCGAACGTCTGCGCGGCTTGGCAGAGCGCGCCGAAGCCGATTGCCCTCGGAAGAAATACACCAGCGCGGCAAGTATCAGGGCAACGCCAAAGCCGCCGAGAATCAGCGGCAGGTTTTCGAGCGTTGCCCGTCCGTCCGTGCTTTCATTCACCGGGCTGAGCGGCTCCACCTGCTGAGAAACAGGGGTTGCCAGCGGGGTTTCGCTCGAACGGGAGTATTCCAATTTCAGTTGGTAGGTTTGACCCTCAGCCAGCGCGTTCAGCCTTGCGCCGCCGCTGAGGGACGCCTGGCTTTGCATCAACGGAATGACCGGCTCGGTTTTGGCGCCGCTGCTGTCGGCTGGCACCTGCACATCAATATTGAATTCATTGACGGCATAATCGCCCGTCCACTGATACGTGAACGACCTCTTCTCCCCGCTGCGCTGGAGCGGCTGATAATACTCAATGTGATAGGTGGTGCGCTCCGTCAGGAAAATTTGAATTGCCTGCCAATTCCCATCCGCCACGGCGATGGGTTTATATTGCGCGAGCAGCAAATCGCCCCCGCTCTGATATGCCACAGCCGTAATGTTCGCATCGGCGGGCAAACGCAAATCCAGCGTTCCGGGGACGGTCGTATCCTCCGTGACCGTGAAGTTGTAAATGACGAGCATGCTCGGCTGATCGTACTCCGACCAAAGCATGACGCTCAACGTATCCAGCTTTACCGTCCCGCTTTGCTGTGCATGGGCAGACGATGGAAACAGCAAAACCGTCAGCGTGAAAAGAATGAGCCATTTGCGCATGAAACGCCTCCAGGCAGTGATTTCGTTTGGGCTTTATCTTACCATGTCAGGAGGATGGAAGGACTGCCCCTTTGTCCTCATCCCGCCGCGAAGCCTCGAGCGCCTTCACCAACTGCCAGCACGTCCAATTGACCGGCACGCTCAGGCGGTGTTTCTCCGCTGCCCGCACCACCGCGCCGCAAATGGCGTCAATCTCCGTCGGCGCGCCGCGCAGCACATCCTGCAGCATGGATGAAGTGTTGGCGGCGGTCTTTTGCGCCACCTCCTCGACCCGTGCAATCGGGTCATCGAACGGCAGCGAGATGCCTTCGGCGCGGGCGGCTTCGGCGGCTTCGCGCGCCAGCGCACGCATGACCTCCCTCGCAAACGGACGCTCCAGCAATTCGCCGTTCTTCACGCGCAGAAGCGCCGTCAGCGGGTTGATTGCCGCATTGATGACCAGTTTGCCCCAAATCAGCGCTTCGGGATTTTCCACCGTTTGGACATTGAACCCTGCCGACCTCAACGCATCCTCCAACGGACCGAGAGCCGGCTTCTGTTCCAACGAAACGACTCCCTCCCCCCCAGCCTTGACCAGCCCCGGCCCCAGCAAAGTGGCTCCAGTGGTGGTACTGCCCAGGGCGACGCGCCCCGCTCCCAGGTCCCGTGCGAGCGTTTCGCGGTTGCCGAGTCCGTTTTGGAGGGTGAGGGCAAGTCCGTCCTCTGCCAGGCAATCCCGCAGTTGACGCGCCGCGCGTTCCGTCTGCCAGGCTTTGACCAGCACAATCGCATACGTCGCCCCGGCGCATTCCCGCGGGTCGCTGGCGGCGCGGACGGGGAAACGCCTTTCACGGTTTTGCGCGTCCACCAGCCGCACGCCGGCGCGGTTCAATGCCTCAATTCCCTCCTGCCAGGTGCCCAGCATCGCGACGGTGTGCTGCGCCTGCGCCAGCCGCGCGGCGAAGAGACAGGCGAGCGCGCCGGTGCCGACGATGAGAATGTTCATGCCGTCCCCGTCAAGAGGCGCGTCAGCCCAATTCCTTCAGCAGACCTTCCCACTCGCGGTCGTCCATTTCAACGGTATGCTCCGCGGCGGGGAAGCGGCGGGTTTCCACGTCTTCGATGTAATCGGCGAATGCTCTTTGCATTTCGGCGTGGAAGTTTGCATATTTTTTGACGAACTTCGGCGTGAAGCGGTCGAACAGACCGAGCAGGTCGTGGGTCACCAGTACCTGCCCGTCACAGCCGCTGCCGGCGCCGATGCCGATGGTGGGGATGGTCAGCCGCTTCGAGATGAGTTCCGCCAGGCGCGCCGGCACCGACTCAAGCACGATGCTGAAACACCCCGCTTCTTCGAGGAGCAGGGCGTCTTCCACGAGGCGCTTTGCGGCGGCGGTGGTCTTGCCCTGGGCGCGGAACCCGCCCAGTTGATGGATGGATTGCGGCGTCAGACCGATATGCCCCATCACCGGGATGCCCGCCCCGCTAATGGCGCGGATGGCGTCGGCGCGTTCGCGCCCGCCCTCCAGTTTGACCGCGTCCATGCCGCCTTCCTGCAGGAAGCGCCCGGCGTTGCGCACCGCCTGCTCGACAGAGACCTGATACGACATGAACGGCATGTCGCCGACGAGAAGGGCAGTCTTTGCGCCGCGCGCCACCGCCCGGCAATGGTGGAGCATCTCCTCCATGGTGACCGGCAGCGTGTTTTCATAGCCGAGCACCACCATCCCCAGCGAATCGCCGACGAGGATGGAATCAATTCCGGCTTTATCCATCGCCAGCGCGGTGGGGTAATCGTAGGCGGTGAGCATCGTAATGATCTCGCCGCGTTCCTTCTTCTGGCGGAAGGCAAGCGTGGTCACTTTTTTGCGCGCCGCAGAGGACGCGCCGGTGGAAACGGGAACAGGTGTGGACATGGTATCCTCCAATCATGTGGTAGGAGCCGTTTTTGTTGCGGTCATCCCCTCGTTTGCCGCGCCTTGAACAGCCTTGAGAATAAAACCGTGGCGTTCCGAAAGGGATACACCCGGCGCTTTGATTATTCCACAAAAAGCGGATTTCATCTATAATAAACTTTATCTGCAATAGCGCTCAGTTCTCTTTTGCATCGAAATTTCACGAATTTCTCGAAGAAAAATTCGCCGCATTCGTGTCATTCGATGCGAAGTTGGCTATGACTAATTGTTTCACTACCATCTGGTTGGGGAAGACTTTGCAGCGAACGAACAAACAAAGGAGAAACATCATGAGAAGAATATTCGGCTTTTTGATTGGAATCTTCGTCGGCGGGCTGGTTGGAGCGGTGATTGCCCTTTTGCTGACGCCCGAACCGGGCGAAGAACTGCGCGCCCAACTCCGCGCACGCGGACAGAGCTTCATGGAAGAGATTCGTCACGCCGCCGACGAGCGCAAAATCGAACTGCGCCAGCGGCTGGACGAAATGCGCGCGCCGCGCGAGGGATGATAGCGATTGGTAACTTGAGTTAATTACCTTTTACCGATTACCAATTTGTAAAACTCCTCCGCCCTCTGCATATTGCTCGCGTACTCCGCCCTGGCGGCGATGATTTCCCGATTCAAACCTGCGGCTTGCTCCCGCAGGTTTTTATTTTCGATGGCGTGGATGAGCGCTTCGGCGATGGACTGCGGATCGTTCGAGTCGAACAGCAAGCCGTTTTCGCCGGGCGTGATCCACTCGCGGATGGATTCCAGATCGCCCGCCGCGGGGAAACATCCGCAAGCCATGCCTTCGAGCAGGGTATTTGGCGTCCCGTCGTGAATGCTCGGCGACACGAGGATTTGCGCGCGGCGATAGACCTTTGCCATCTCCATGTTGGGCATGGGCGCAAGCAGTTCCACGGCGTGTTCGATTCCCAGTTCTCGAATCCATTGCAGAACCTGACCGTCGCCCGCCATTGCCGCGCACAAAAACTTCGCATGGGGATGTTTCTTCAACACCAGCGGAATTGCCCGAAAAAAACAATCGTTACGAACGTACTGACGCACCCCGCGCGGATTCAGGATGACCGGCGCCTCCACCGCCTGCGCCGGCGGAAAAAAGACATCGGTTCGGATTCCGCCGTTGCCCGGCGCCACCAAACTGAGCCTCCTCGCCCCGAACCCCCATTCGTGCGCCAGCCGCACGTCGCGGTGGCAGTCTGCATGGAGGGCGTCTGCCACCTGCATCGTCCAGCGTGTGTAGTGACCCATCAGCGGCGTGGACGGCGCATGCAGGGTGAAGTCGTTGCCCCAAATGGACACCGCCAGCGGGACCCCGTTGTATGCGTCGGCGGCGAGCATGCCTTCGTAGGGAATCCGCATGGCGTGGACGAGGTCGGGTTTCACCGCCTCGATGAACGCCCGCAGTTTTTTCGCTGCACGATACACCGTCAGCGGACCAAACCAATGCCGGATGGCGGTACGCAGGCTCACGGTCCGCGAAGCGCCGCCCGGGCGCTGCCCCGCTTTCTTAACCGAGGAAAAGGCAACAGGGATGACTTCCAGCCGCTGAATGGAAACATCCAATGAAACCGGGAAGGTGGAGGCGATGTACACCTCATCCTTCCCGCCTTCGGCAAAATGACGAATCCAGTTCATGGCGATGGGGGAACGGGCATCTACGACAAAAAGAAGGCGCATACCGCCATTATACGTTATTGCCCGGATGCGGGAGACGCGGTATATTTGGCTTCAATGAGCAAGGGACGTATTCTTATCGTTGAAGACAATATGGATAATTATGAAATCGTGCGCCTCGTGCTGGAACGGGCGGGGTACGACGTGTTCCTTGCCATCAACGGGCGGGACGGGGTGGATGCGGCGCGCGCCCAAAAGCCGGACCTGATTCTGATGGACCTGGGACTTCCCGAAATGGATGGGTGGAAAGCGGCGAAGACCTTGAAATCGAGCGAAGAGACCAAATCCATTCCGCTCTACGCCCTCACCGCCCACACCCTGCCGCATGAACGCAAACGCGCCCTGATGGCAGGCTGCGATGGGTATGTTGCCAAGCCCATTCACATGAAGGGCTTTTTGGAAATTGTGGAGCAAGCCCTGCTTGCGGCGCGGCTCAAAAAGGGGCAGGAGGGGTCTTCGCAGGATTTGTGAAAATGTAGCCAATCGGGGATTTTTCCGTCTCGTAATCGGTCTGTTCCATACATCATGAAACAAAGAGGAAATTCGCTATGAAACAAATTTGTGTCGTCGGCGTAGGGTATGTCGGTCTCGTCACCGCCGCCTGTTTTGCCGATTTGGGAAATCGCGTCGTTGCCCTCGACGTGGACGAGAAGCGCATCGAAAATCTCAAAAAGGGCGTCATGCCCATCTACGAACCGGGGCTCGAAGAACTGGTCCGGCGCAACGTGAAAGGGGGCAGGTTGTCTTTCACCACCTCCTACGAGGATGCGTTGAAAGGCACCGAGTTTGCCTTCATCGCTGTGGGCACTCCCTCCGGCGTGGACGGCAACGCCGACCTGCAATACGTGGAGGTCGCCGCGCGCTCCATTGCCAAAGCCATGACCGCCCCGCTCATCATCATCAACAAATCCACGGTTCCCATCGGAACCGGGGACTGGGTGGCAGACATTGTGAGGAACGCCCAGCCCAAGCCGATTGACTTTGCAGTGGTCTCCTGCCCGGAGTTTTTGCGCGAAGGCTCCGCCATTGCCGATTTTATGAACCCGCACCGCAACGTCATCGGCTCGCTCGATAAGGAAGCCGCCAACAAGGTCGCCCAACTGCACCTGCCTCTGCGCGCCCCCATCGTCATCACCGACCTGCGCACGGCGGAAATGATCAAATACGCCAGCAACGCCTTCCTTGCCACCAAAATCTCCTTCATCAACGAACTTGCCGACCTGTGCGAACGCGTCGGCGCGGACGTGAAAGAGGTGGCGGCGGGCATGGGCTACGACGCCCGCATCGGGCGGCACTTCCTCGACGCCGGTTTGGGCTGGGGCGGCTCGTGCTTCCCCAAGGACGTGCAGGCGCTCGCCTACATGGCAAAGGAAAAGGGACTCAACCCCCGCATCCTCAACGAAGTCATGAACGTCAACTATGACCGCCGCAAACAGGTTTCCAAACATTTGGAAGCCATGCTCGGCGGCAGCCTCAAGGGCAAAGTCGTCGGCTTGCTGGGGCTGGCGTTCAAGGAAAACACCGACGACATGCGCGACGCCCCCTCCATTGACATCGCCAATGCCCTCATCGCCGCCGGCGCTCAGGTGCGCGGCTATGACCCGGTGGCACGCGAAACCGCCGCTCCGCTCATGCCTGCCGTCGAAATCTTTGACGACATGTACAAAATGGCGGAAGGCTGTGACGCGCTGATTGTCGTCACCCCCTGGAACGAATTCAAGCAGCTCGACCTCGAAAAGGTCAAAGGACTGCTCAAGACCCCGGTGATTTACGACGGGCGCAACATCTACGATCCTGCCCGCATGCGCGAACTGGGTTTCACCTACCGCGCCATCGGACGCGGTTTCAACGGGAGCGAGTCAAATAGTCAAAAGGTCAAATAGTGATCAGTAGATCACGAAAACCCTGCGTAACTTGCGCTCTCTAGCGCAAATTCGGCGGTAGAGACCGCCAAATACGCACTTTCGTGAAGTACTGAGTATACAACACAAGGCAGGCGGACGTTACACTTGCCCGCCAAGGCAAGCGCCGCGGAAGAACATCCGCCTGCGCGAGGAGCGTAAGAGACGCTCTCCAGAGTCGGACTTTGCGCTGTAATGGTCGAGAGTCAAAAAGGCAAAAAACTCGGGCGGTGGGGTACAATATCCCGCCGTCCAAGTTTTTACTTTGATGCGCGACCATCCGCCGTTGCGCTCAAGCCAGCGACTATCAGACTCATGACTCACCCTCCCGTTTGCAACTACGAAGGCTCCGACTACCAGACTTCCTTTTGGGATAAAGGCGGGCGCGAATACGAAGACCGCACTGAAGCCATTGCCATCAAGCGCCTGCTGCCCGCCGGCGGGCGCCTCCTGCTCGAACTGGGAGCGGGCGCCGGACGAAACACCCCCCGCTACCACGGCTTTGACCGCATCGTCCTGCTCGACTATTCACGCACCCAACTGGAGCAGGCGCAGGCGCGCCTCGGCAAATCAGACAGGTACCTCTACGTGGCGGCGGATGCCTACCGCCTGCCCTTTGTGGGGGGGACGTTCGACGCGGCAACCATGATCCGCGTTTTGCATCACATGGCAGACGCCCCGCGCGCCCTGACGCAGGTGAAAAACGTCCTCGCCTCCGGCGGGACCTTCATCCTGGAGTTTGCCAACAAGCAGAATCTCAAGGCAATCTTCCGCTACCTGCTCGGCAGGCAGAAGTGGAGTCCGTTCACGCGGGAGCCGGTCGAGTTCGTGAGGTTGAATTTCGATTTTCACCCGAAGGCTGTGCGGGGATGGCTGGAAGGGCTGGGTTTCACCATCGAGCGGACGCTCACGCTTTCACATTTTCGCGTGGGCATCCTGAAACGCCTCGCCCCGACGGGGATGCTGGTCTTCTTCGATTCGCTGCTTCAGTGGACGGGGGCATGGTGGCAGTTGACGCCGTCGGTGTTTGTGAAGGCTGTTTTGCAGGGGCAGGCTGGGGGGAGTCCGAAGCGGGCGTTCTCCGTCTTGGAGTTGTTCAAATGTCCCGATTGCGGAACGTCTCCTTTGAAGGAGGAAGCCGCTTATCTCGAATGTCCCGGCTGTAAGAAGCGGTGGGGGGTGAAGGATGGGATTTACGATTTTCGCGATCCGCTGCCTTTTCAATAACTCACCTTACGCGGTGGCGTGAGATTCTCGCCCTGCCTGCGCCAGTGCCACAGGCACAGGTGAGCCTGCCGAAGGGTATCTCGCGGTTTCAGGCGACACGAATGTCGCGGCACGAATGAAATGCGTAACGTCAGGCGATTAAAACGAACAGGTGAGGCGGAGGAGACGCCTCACCTGTTTTGATTCACCCGCCGGCGGTTCTATTGACCGCTCGAGGCTGGGGTTTGCACCAATGGGCATTCGCCAACGCCTCTGCCGAATCCCAGTCCGTGCATGCCGAAACCGCGGCCCAAGCCCAAACCATCGCCGCCGCCGATAAAGCCCTTGTTCAAGCCTTCGAGCAGCCAGTCGGCTTTTTCCTGGGTCATCGTTCCGTCCTTGACAGCCTGGGCGATGGCATCCTTCATCTCAGTGACGCGTACCGCCTGCAGGGCGGCTTGAACGTCCTCGATGGCGACGCCCTTCTCAGTGGCGAGGTCCAGAAGCGTCTTTCCGGCTTGCAGCGCCGACGAAACATCATCCGCTGTCATGCCGAGCACGTTGGCAACCGCTTCCAGTTCCGCATCGCTGAGACGGAACCCGTGACCGCCGGGTCCGCGTCCGTGCTGAAGCAAACCTGCCGGCTCCTGCGCATACACGGTGGTAGCGCCCACCACGACGACGACCAGCAAAGCGGCGAGCAAACCGCCAATCACAATCAACATCTTGTTTTTCATTGTTCATCTCCTTGCTTGTAAAATTGGCTGGACCGCGTCCAACCTTGCTCATATCGTAGCGCAAGGGTGTTATGAAGTTGTGACAGGGTTGTGTGGAAATTATGCAGATAAGAAAACAAAATAGCCGTGAGGGGGACTTTTTGAGAGATACATTACCATGATAAAAAGTAAGAGAATGAACAGACAGGCAGGGTTGTTTTTGACCTGCCTGTCTGGGAATATGCGGCGTTTTCACAAGTCTTTTAGGGTATCTCAATATCTCCACCTCCAAAGTTGTCAAGGAAGGCATTTCGGGCATCAATGAACCAGACACCGATATACCCACCCCTCGAATTGAAGAAAGCCTGGTCGGCGGGGGTCAGGGTTATCCTGCCTATCCTAAGGCCGTTCTTATAGATCAATACATTGCCGTTTGCCAGTACCTGGGCTCCAAACCGGTCGCCGTTCATAAAGACAACCGGAATGGATGAATACTTAAACCATTGCAAAGTGTCCAGTCGGAAGGTCCAGACGGTCACAGTATTGGCTTTTGCATCGTAGAGTACTTCGATGACACCCTCGCCCCAATTGGGACCGTATTGCCCCTGTACTTTCAGGAGCAGATCCTGCTCCAATCCCGCCGGGTCCACTTCGCGGATGGTTACGGCGACTTCCTGGTTAACGCCGAAGGCATCCTTCCAATAGAGTGGACCATTACGCCGCACATCTACTTGATTGCCAAGGATACGATAGGCGCTCTTAAAGCCCAACCAATCCGTGCCAAGAGGTCCATCTGCACGGTCAAATGTATCGAGAACGGGAATGTTGATCATTGGCACAAGAAAGACCCGATAAGGGGCGCCAAAATCCGTTGCGGGATCAAATCCATAGGTGTGGATGCGATAGTATCCACCCTGCGTGAGCGGGATATGTTCATCCAAGCTGCTCTCGTTCTTTGATGCCGCCAGTTGTACCTTCACATCATCCCGCCATAGTTCAAATTCATAGTTTCTACCTTCTGGGACTTCGAGCACCAGCGAACCTCCCTCGCTTGGGACATAAATCCGCTGCCAGTCGTGATCGCCGCTGTATTCAAGATTGCCTCCCTCAATTGGCAAAGTGAAGGAAGCCGCATTCTCCCATTGATTGTCATCCAAATCCCACAACGCTGACACTCCATACCATGAACCGAAGTCTTCAGGCGTTTTCCCATAGACATGAACACGGTAGGAAACCTGATCCACCTTCATGACAACCTGCTCATCGAAGCCCGTGCCTTTTTCCGAAGCCTCCAATTTTTTCAAGCAGTTATCACTCCAAATCTCTAGCTGATAATCCTTGTCGGGCGGCACATCGAGTATCAGCGCCATTGTGCCACTTACAGGAGAATTAATCCGTTGCCAGTCATGGTCGCCGCTGAACTCGAGGTTCCCTGCATAGGGAATACCGAAATCAAGGGCATTGGGGCAAATATCATCGGCTGGATCCAACTCCCGGTAACGTAATTCTACAAAGGTATCAAAGGTTCCCACATTATAGCGTTCAAAAAAGTCACGATAGTCGCGACCATGCGCCTTTAGTGTCAGAGTGTATGTGTAGCCTGCTTTGACTTTAATTACGCCCACTTTTTGCCTGCCATCATACTGATGTGTTGTTGTCGTAATCTGATCAGACGATCCAGGCGGCGGATTTTCAATGACATCAAACTTTGAACCTATAGCGAAACCACATAGAGATACAGAAGTGGGGGGAAGTGGGACGTAAGAGGGAATTTCAATGCCAAAAAGTAGAGTTAAGATTCGTAAGAGAGGCAAGTACACATCATCTCCTTTACAATCTAAGACAAACGGAATATCCTGCGACTGGTCAGGCTTGAAAGACCATGAGATACAACTAACTTTACTATCGCGGCTGCATTCAGGCGCTCCTTTGGATGTCAATTTGATCGTTGTTTCAGGTTCCGTATATGCCGTACCTACTCCAGGTATGTACAGAGCAGTCAGCAAGATAATCAGCACCACAATGGAGAGACTGTAATGGTAACGGTGTTTCAGTGAAATTAAACTTGAAAAATGTAGCATGTCAGCCTCCTTTTGGCTTAAACAAATAACCGGCACCACAGGCCGGTTTCGCTATTGGCTCCCCAATGCCCTAGCCCGCAACGCGGGTTGAGCGACCAACATCAGAGCATTGGTTCACTGCCGCCTAACTACCTTGACAGGGATGAATGCCGCAATGCTCAATTATTCAACTGGATTCCTGGATTCGATATAGGTTTTTGGGGGGCAAATCCACTACCAATGAAACTCTCTTACTCATATAAATTATAGGAAAAATTTTTAAAAATTTCAAGCATGTCTTTCTTGTGATTATCCACGTCGTTTGCACTGCCGTGTTTGGAACAAGCAACCCCTTGCAGGCAGTACATCGTAAAGACAAAAATCGGTGCAAGTTGGACAGGCGGGCAAAATACCGATTTTTGGACAATCACCAGTGACTTTTGTCACATCCTCCTAAATGGGCTTGACCCTTCCCGCTTCCCGTCCTACAATTCTTGTCAGTCTTATCGTCTCATGGTCTCATAGTCTGATAGTCTTATCGTCACTATCCGACTCCCGACCATCTGACTATGTGACTATCTGACTATCCAACTATCAGACTATCCACCCAGGAGACCAACATGTCCGATCACCTTTTCCGCGGCAAACTTGCCGAACTCGATTCCGACGTTTTCGATCTGACTCAACTCGAGGCGGAGAGGCACGCCCGCAAGTTGATTCTCATCCCCAGCGAATCGACCGCGCCGCTGGCGGTGCGCGAGGCGCTGGCTTCTGCCTTCCAAAACATCTACGCCG
>DAOUBY010000138.1:0-2664 GCA_034432325.1 Anaerolineales bacterium | reverse complement strand
AATCTTGAAATTCGATGCAAGATGATTTAAAAAAACTTCGTGGTCTTTGTGTTCTTCGTGGTAAGAAAAGGTTTTTTCAGTGCAGTCATTTTTCAAAACCAACGTTTTCAATATCATCAGTTGGCTGGTGACCCTGGTCATCGTGGCGGGGATCGTTTTCGGCGCGTTTGCGTGGAAACAGTCCACCAGTGTGGTTCAGGCTTCTGCGCCGGTCCCCACCGCGGCTCCAGACGAGAATCCGCCCGAGGTGGCAATGCCAGCCCTGGGCGGTCCTGAAGCGTTTACTTCCATCCCCAGAGACATTCAACTCAAAACGAATTCCCCTGCCGATAAGCCGCGTTACAAGCCGGTCGAATACCGCGTGGTGCGCGGCGATTCGGTCTTTGCCATCGCCGAAAAATTCAAGGTGAAACCCGAAACCGTTCTGTGGGCAAACTACGATGTGCTGCAGGATGATCCGCACAGTTTGAAGCCGGGGCAGGTTCTGCGCATTCCTCCCACCGACGGCATCTTCTATCAGTGGAAGGAAACGGACACGCTCGAATCGGTGGCAAGGGAATTCAAGGCAAACCCCGAAGACATCCTGAATTTCCCAGGCAACGATATTGACCTGACCGACCCGAAAATCACTTCCGGTAGTTGGGTGATGATCCCCGGCGGACAGCGCGAATTCGTGCAATGGCTGGTTCCGACGATTGCAAAGGGTTCCTCCGGCACGTCATCCACCAGTCAGAGCGCCTGCCCGGGCGGCGCAGTGGGAAGCGGCGCATTCGTCTGGCCCGCCGATAATCATTTCCTCTCCGGCAACGATTACTGGTCGGGTCACCTCGGCATTGACATTGCCGCCGGCGAAGGCGCGCCGGTCTACGCGGCAGACAGCGGCGTGGTCACCATGGCGGCGGGCGGCTGGAACTACGGCTACGGCAACGTCATTCAAATAGATCACGGCAACGGCTATTCCACGGTCTATGCCCACCTGAGCGTGATTGGCGTGGGCGTCTGTCAGAGCGTGTCCGCCGGTCAGTGGATTGGCTCGGCGGGCAACACCGGCAACTCGCAGGGGGCGCACCTGCACTTCGAAGTGCGCCAGGGCGGCGGGTTCATCAACCCGTGGTTTGTGTTACCCTAATCAACCATGACGATGAATCAGCAGGAACTCGAATCGGTACTCGCCAACCTCAACCTGGGCGCAATCCGCTATTTCGACTCCATCGGCTCCACCAACGACGAGGCGCTGGCATGGGCAAGGCAGGGCGCCAAAGACCTCTCACTCATCGTCGCGGATGAACAAACCCTGGGGCGCGGCAGACTGGACCGCCGCTGGTTCACGCCTCCCCAGACGGCGCTGGCGTTCAGCCTGATCCTGCGCCCCACTTTTGCAGAAAAGCCGCTTCTTTCACGGACCGTGGGACTTGCCGCGCTCGCCTTTTCGGACGTTTTACAAACGCTCGGGCTCGACCCGCAGATCAAATGGCCCAACGACATCCTCCTGAACGGGCGCAAAGCGGCGGGCATTTTGATCGAAGCCACCTGGCTCGAAGACGAGGTGCAAAGCATCGTGATTGGCATGGGGGTCAATGTGGCAAAGGAATCGGTTCCTGCCACCGACATTTTGGGGTTTCCCGCCATCAGCCTGGAAAACATGCTCGGCTACGCCCCCGACCGCACCGTTCTGCTTCACGCCATCCTCGCCAACATCATTGCCCTGCGCCCGCACATGGGCACCGATTCGTTCCTCGCTTCGTGGGAGAAAAAACTTGCATACTACGGCAAACAGGTGCGGGTGGAGATGGGAGGCGAAAAATCCGTCTCCGGCAAGGTGATTGGGCTGGAGTCGGACGGCAGTTTGAAGATTCGCGACGACCATGGCAAAATCGTGCCAGTACGTTTCGGGGATGTGCGTTTGCGGTTGTTCGCGTGATATACTCTGCCCCGAGGTAAATCATGTTCGATAACCTGCGTGACCTTGCTGACGATAACCTGTACGAAGAAGATCAAAAACAGGATACGCGCTTCGAAGAAGCCGGGGAAATTGAGACGCCTGTTTTCAAACCTGCGCCAAAAAAAAGGCGGCAGGGCAACTTTCTCGGCATGACGGCGCCTCAGCGCTTTGTCCTTTCCGTTATGCTGATGTTTACAGTGCTTCTGCTTGGCATGCTTGCCATGTTCGTCTTCGGCAAAATGTCCATTGCCTTTTAATCGCCTCGAAATGACGGCAGGCGAAGCGTTTGCGTCTCTTTCACCACCCCCTCACGGCACGTAACTTCGGAGAACAACGAACCCCGGCTCACGTTTGGGCCGGGGTTCGTATTTCAGGCGGCTGCGCTTACCGCGATGACGGGCGTGCGCTCAACAAGCGGTACACCATCTGACCCACCTCCACCGTAGAGACGATGATGATGATGGTCAATACCAGCATGGGAATTAAATTCCCCAGCGTAGACTTCAACTCCTTCTCGATATCCGCACGCTGACTGCGCGGCAAATGCTTGCCGACTTCCGCCACATAGTTATCCAAGAGATTCATTATTGCCTCCTTTGACGTTAGAGAACGTCAATTACGCTAATGATGTTAGAGAGTGTTTTATAAATCGGGGTTTACCGTAGATGAACACGGATGAACACTGATTCTGAAGAAAAACGGGATGAAATTACCTTGTAAAT
>DAOUBY010000137.1:0-16805 GCA_034432325.1 Anaerolineales bacterium | reverse complement strand
CTCGCGCCGCCGGGGAAGGCAGGATGTAATCCCCGGTCAGGACAAATTTGGATGGGTTCTATGACATTCGTCCAGAACACTTCTCACGGGTAATTAATGTCATCGTGTGAAAATACTCAACGGTTGCTTTGTCGCAAACATTGTTCCATGTCACTGCGAGGAGGCTGAAAGCCGACGAAGCAGTCTCCTGGCAGGCTTTCGGATTGCTTCGCAATGACATCCTCGCAACAGAGCACTCAACAGTCATAAAAAATCACCTTATCGCATATTTGGAGGCGCTTCATGAAAATTAACAAATTCGTCATCGGCGGCTTGCTGATTTTGGGCGCCGTGGTTTTCCTCATCTGGTCATCCACCGCGGCAAACTCGGAATATTTCCTGACCATTGACGAACTCAAGGCAAAAGGTTCCGACGTGATGAACAGGAATCTGCGAGTCTCCGGCGCGGTGATCGGCGATACGATTCAGTACGACCCCCAAACCCTGACTCTGACTTTCGAAGTGGCGCACGTGCCGGGCGACCAGGCGCTCATCAACAATGAGGGTGGCTTGGCGGAGGCGCTGCACCAGGCAGTGCTCGACCCGACCCGCTCGCGTCTCAAAATCGTCTATGTGGGTCCCAAGCCCGATCTGCTCCGCCATGAGGCGCAGGCAATCGTCACCGGTAAATTGGGCGAAGACGGCGTCTTCTACGCCGATGAACTCCTGCTCAAATGCCCCACCAAATATGAAGAGGCGGTGCCCGAACAGGCGGCAAGCAGGTAAGGTTTACCACCCTAAAGGTCGCAGAGACCTTTAGGGTTTTTTAACGAGGAGATTTTATGATTGCAGATTTCGGATATGGCGTTTTAGTCGTAACGTTTTTGGTGGCGCTTTACAGCGTGATTGCCGCAGTGTACGGCGACTTGAAGAAACAGCCTGCGCTGGTGGAGAGCGCCCGCCGCGCCATGCTGCTCACCTGGCCCCTGCTCACGCTCGCCGCGGGCGTGCTGTTATATCTGCTGGTCAACGACCATTATGAGGTGCAGTTCGTCTATGAAGTGACCAGCCGCTCGATGCCGCTCTACCTCAAAATTACCGCGTGGTGGGGCGGGCAGGCGGGGTCGCTCCTCTTCTGGTCGTGGCTGATGTCGGCGTTCACTTCGCTGGTCACCCTGCGCAAATGGGACCGCGACCGCGAGTTCCTGCCGTGGGTCATCGTGGTCGGCGGCGTGACGATGGCGTTCTTTATCGGCATGAACGTCTTCTTCGAGAACCCATTCGCCAAACTGTACCAGACCTTCGACGGGGCGATTGCTCCGTACACCCTTCAACCGGCGAACAGCATGCTCTTCACCCCCTCGGATGGCAGGGGCTTGAACCCGCTTTTGCGCCACCCGGGCATGATCATCCACCCCCCCATGCTGTATCTCGGCTTTGTCTCTTTCGTCATCCCCTACGCCTTCGCCATCGCGGCGCTGGTGACCGGGCGCACCGATGACCGCTGGATTCGCATCACCCGCCGCTGGGCGCTGTGGGCATGGCTGTTCCTCTCCGCTGGTCTCGTGCTGGGCGGGCGCTGGGCGTACGACGTGCTCGGCTGGGGCGGCTACTGGGGCTGGGACCCGGTCGAGATTGCGGCATTCATGCCCTGGCTGACCGGCACAGCCTTCCTGCACTCGGTCATGATTCAAGAAAAGCGCGGCATGTTCAAACACTGGAACATGCTGCTCATCATCCTGACCTATGACCTGGTCATCTTCGGCACGTTCCTGACGCGCTCCGGCGTGCTTTCTTCGGTGCATTCCTTCGCGCAGAGCGCCATCGGTCCGCTGTTCTTTGCCTTCATCGGCATCACGCTCATTACCTCGGTGGGACTGATCATCTACCGCTGGGACATGCTCAAATCCGAAACGCAGATGACCTCCATGCTCTCGCGCGAGGCGTTGTTCCTGCTCAACAACCTGCTGTTCATGGGCGTTCTGGTGGTCTGCTTCTGGGGCGTAATCTACCCGCTGATTTCCGAACTGACCACCGGTCAAAAAGTGACCGTCGGTCCGCCGTTCTACGAACGCGCCACCGCCCCGCTCTTTGCCGCCCTGATGCTGTTGATGGGCATTGCGCCGCTCTCCGCCTGGGGACATTCCACCGTCAAGACGCTGGGACGCGCCATCTGGAAGCCGGCGCTCGGCGCGGCGATTGTAACCGCCGTCCTCGCCTTCACCTACACGCGAAACGTCATTGCGCTGATTGGCTTCTTCCTCGTGGCGCTGGTCATCCTGGTGACGCTCTACGAGTACGGGCGCGGCGCGCTGGCTCGGCAGAGATCGCAGGGCGAGAACATCTTCACCGCCTTCTGGAACCTGACCGGACGCAACCGCCGCCGCTACGGAGGCTACATCATCCACCTCAGCATGATGCTGATGGCAATCGGCATTCTCGGCATCGAACTCTTCCAGGTGGAAACGCAGGGAACCATCGCCATCGGCGATTCGCTGGAACTTTCCGGTTACACGATCAAGTACAAGGAAGTCGCCTCGTGGGATAATCCCGGCGCCGGCGTCAACTATACGCGGGCGGTGGTGGAAGTGTACGACAAGAACGGCAACCTGCTCGGCAACCTGCACCCCCGCAAGGACTTTTACTTCGACAGCCAGCAGCCCATGACCATCCCCGGTCAACTCGCTTCGCTGAAGGATGAAGTGTACGTCCTGCTGATTGACTGGGAACCCATCAATCAGGAAAGCACCACCTTCAAGATTTTCGTCAATCCGCTGGTCAATTGGCTGTGGCTGGGAAGCCTGCTCTTCCTCGTGGGCGTCATCATCGCCGCCTGGCCCGATAAAGACCCCGAACGTGTGACCGTCCGCGCGGGAAAACGCGCCCACCAGACCAGCGCAGCGGATTAGGCGGCGGTTGGTAAATGGTAATTACCGAGGCTGAAATGTCGAACATCAAATTAAGAGTTACAAATTACAAATTACTGTTTGCGCTCCTTCTTGCCCTGCTCGTTTCCATCATCTTTACCGCCGCCGCCTTCGCCCAAGACGGCTTGCCCACCGACGACGAGGTGAATAAAATCGCCAAGGACCTGTACTGCCCGGTGTGCGAAAGCACCCCGCTGGATGTCTGCCCGACCGAGGCGTGCCGGCAGTGGCGGGAATTGATTCGTCAGCAGTTGGCGGAGGGGAAAAGCGAGGAGGAAATCAAGCAGTACTTCGTCACGCAGTACGGCGCGCGCGTGTTGAGCGAACCGCCGAACCGCCTCGCTTCGTACCTTGTGCCGGCGCTCGCTTTCCTACTGGGCGCGTTCCTGCTCTTTCGCGGGTTTCGGATGTGGATCAAGCCTGTGGCGGTCGAACCCGCCTCCCCAACGGAGGAAGCGGAGCCCGTCCTCCCCCAGGATGACTACATCCGCCGCATGGAAGAAGAATTGAAGAAAAGGAAGTAATGCAGATGACGGAACCGACGAACACCGAAGTACAACGCAAAGGCGTCCCGCTCTGGGTGCAGGTCATCATCTGGGTGTTTCTGGCTGGCTTGCTGATCATCGTGGCGCTGGGACTCAACCGCGCCCAGCAGGGAACCATCCAGCCGGGACAGGTTGTGGACGATTTCACCCTGCCCCTCTTCAGCGGCTACGAATATCAAGGCGCCGGCGAAGTCAAACTTTCGGACTTGCGCGGCAAGGTGGTGGTCATCAACTTCTGGGCGTCGTGGTGCAAGCCCTGCGAACAGGAAGCCGCCGAATTACAGCGCGCCTGGGAACAGTACGAGCCGACCGGCGAAGTCATCTTCCTCGGCGTGGATTACGTGGACACCGAACCCGAAGCGCGCGTGTACCTGAAAAAATTCGGCATCACCTTCCCCAACGGACCCGACCTCGCCACGCGCATCTCGCAGTATTTCCGCATCAAGGGCGTGCCAGAGACTTACTTCATTGACCGCAACGGCGTCCTGCAGTATGTGCAGGTCGGTCCGTTCACCTCGCTCAGCCAAATCCAAAACATCATAGACCCGCTGCTCGCCGAATAGAGGACGCATGGAAATCGCCGCCATTCTGCTCACCTCCGGAATTGCCATCCTCGTCGGCTTGTACCTGTACGCCCCCGTGCTCGAACACGGCGGACGCCGCATCACAGCCGAGGAACACGAACTCTCCTCCCTGTTTGCCGAACGCGACCGTGTGGTCAACGCCCTGCAGGAACTGGACTTCGACTACAAACTGGGGAAAATCCCCGAAGAAGATTACCCCGCACAGCGCGCCGCCCTGCTCCAAAAAGGAGCAGACATTCTTCGGCAGATCGATTCCTACTCCCCGCAGGCGGATTCGGCGCAGGATACCGAAGCGCGCATCGAAAAAGCCGTCGCCGCCCGCCGCGCCGACGCCGCCAAAGCGCGCCAGATCACCGACGACGACCTCGAATCGCTCATCGCCTCCCGCCGCAAAGCCCGCAAGAACAAATCGGCAGGCTTCTGCCCCAAGTGCGGCAAACCCGTGCTGACCTCCGACAAATTCTGCCCTTCGTGCGGAAAGTCGCTTTCGTAAGCCATCACCAGTACGCGGAAGCGGCGTTCTCGAACGCCGCCGTATGCGCAAGCGCATCCCACGCACAGGATACTTTCATGAAATTACGCATCGCCATCCTTCTCCTGCTCGCCACACTCCTCACCGCCTGCAACCTGACCCTCGCCGAGGACGTGACGCCGCCGCCCGGCTACATCCCGCCGACCCCCATGCCCACCCTGGCGCTCGTCCCGCCAAACACGCCCAACGCCGCCAACGGCGCCGCCATCTACGTGGAAAAATGCGCCCCCTGCCACGGAGCGACGGGCTTGGGCGACGGACCGCAGGGCATTCAACTGGGCGTCACCGTCCCCGCCTTTGCCCTGCCCGAAATCGCCCGCCCCGCCTCGCCCGCAGCCTGGTACACCGTCGTCACGCGCGGCAGGATCGAACGCTTCATGCCGCCCTTCGCCAGCCTCAACGACCAGCAGCGCTGGGACGTGGTCGCCTACATCATGACCCTGCACACCTCCGCAGAGGAAATTGCGCGCGGCAAGCAACTCTTCGAAGCCAACTGCGCAGACTGTCCCCTCGATTACTTCAAAGACCCGGCGCGCATGGCAGGCATGAGCACCGTGGCGCTGGCGCGCATCGTGCGGCTCGGCAACGAGGACATTCCCGCCTTTGGAGAAAATCTCTCCGATGAAGAGATGTGGGCAGTGGCGGAATACCTGCGCTCGCTGACCTACACCACCCAGACCGAGGCGGTTCAAGCCCCGCCGACGCCTGTCCCTGCCACCCAGGCATCCGCCTCCGCTGAGGCTGGAACGCCGTCGGCTGAGGGAACGCCCGGAGCGGCAGAGCAGGCTCAAGTCACGCCAGAAGCGGCGCCCGCCGTCATCGAAGGCTTCGGCACGGTCAGCGGCTCCATCGAAAACCGCACCGGCGCAGCACTCCCCGAAAACCTGCCCGTCACCCTGCGCGGCTACGAACACGACTTCGCCAACCCCAGCGCCGGCACCCAGGAGGTGCTGACGCTCGAAGGCACAGTGGCTTCGGACGGCACGTTTGCGTTCGAGAACGTGGAAATGCCCGAAAACCGCATCTTCCTGGCGGAGGTGAACTACGGCGGCATCGCGCTGAGCTCCGAGTTCGCCATCGTGCAGGCAGGGCAGACTTCCGTTGAACTGCCGCCGCTGACGCTTTACGAGGTCACGAGCGACACCTCGGCGCTGGCAATGGACGAGTTGAGCATGTTCCTCAGCGTGGAAAGCGACACATCCTACCAAATCCTTGCGCTCTACACCTTCCGCAATCCCAGCGAAAAAATCGTTTCGGTGTCCATGGGCTCGCAGCAGGAGATTCCGTTCCTGAAGTTCCCCGTCGGCGCGGAGGGACTCGGCTACGAAGCCATGCAGGACAGCGCCCGCTTCATCGGCACATCCGACGGCTTTGCCATGCCGCCCAGCGAACAGCCGTATGGCTTGCTCGCCTTTGCCGCAGTGACGCCTGCAAAGGAAATTACCCTCGCTCAGCCGCTGGCGCTGGCTGTGGATAACGTGCGCATCTTCGTGCCGGAGGGCATGGAAGTGAAAGGCGAGCGCATCACGAAAGACGCCGCCCAGAACATTCAGGGCATGAACTATCAGGCGTACACCGCAAGCGGCTTGCAGGCGGGCGATACGCTCGAATTCACCATCTCCGGCGCGCCAAAGAAGACCGCCTCCAGCGGCGAAAGCGCCGTCTCCCGCAACACCACCCTACTGATCGGCGCAGGCGGGTTGGGCGTGGCGCTCATCCTGGCAGGCGCGTGGCTGTATCTGCGCGACCGCAAACGCACCGAGGAGGAGGGCGAAGCAGAAGAAGAGGAAGAAAGCGAAGAAGAGGAGTTCGAATCGTCCGAAGATGTGATGGACGCCATCATCGCCCTCGACGACCTGCACCGCGCCAAAAAGATTTCCGACGAGGCATACCAGAAGCGCCGCGCCGAACTGAAGGAAATCTTGAAGGATATGATGGGATAAATTAAGCAGCGCGAGAGCAATCTCGCGCTACCGTGTAAGGCGAATGCACAAAGCATGATTATCGTCAAAAAACTCGTCAAACGCTTCGGGCTCAAAACCGTCCTGCGCGGCGTGGACTTTGAAGTCCAGCGCGGGGAATTCGTCGCTTTGCTCGGTCCCAACGGAGCGGGCAAAACGACCTTCCTGCGCATCCTTGCCTCGCTCTCGCGTCCCTCGCTGGGGCAGGTGAGCGTGGCAGGATACCAACTGCCGCACGAAGCCGCCGCCGTCCGCGCCCGGCTGGGGGTGGTTTCGCATCTCCCCCTGCTCTACGGCGACCTGACCGCCGAAGAAAACCTGCGCTTCTACGCCCGCATGTACGGCATCGCCGACCCCCACGCACGAATTACCGAAATCCTCGAAATGGTCGGCTTGGAAAACCGCCGCCGCGACCTCGTCCGCACGTTTTCGCGCGGCATGCAGCAGCGGCTCGCCATCGGGCGGGCGGTTCTGCACGACCCCGAAGTCGTCCTCTTCGACGAACCCTACACCGGCCTCGACCAGGACGCCTCCGCCATGCTGGATGACGTGCTGAAGACCGTCGCCGCCAAAGGACGCACCGTCGTCATGACCTCGCACGACCTCGCCCGCGCCGAAGACCTCGCCACCCGCTTCGACATTCTCTCGCGGGGCGTCATCGCGGCATCCGTCAAACGCGAAGGACTGCAAAACGGCAACCTGCTTTCCTTTTACAAGGAGGCGCTCGCGGCATGAACCTCACCGAATCACGCACCGCATCCCAGCCCGCGGCGGGCAGTTTCCTCGAAGCCGTCTCCGCCGTGGTGTGGAAAGACCTGCAAGCCGAATTCCGCTCGCGCGAACTCTTCTCGGCAATGCTGGTCTTCTCCCTGCTCATCATCCTCATCTTCAACTTCGCCCTCGAACTGGACATCAAAACGCGTCAATCCGTGACCTCGGGCGTGCTGTGGGCGACCTTTGCCTTTGCCGGCACCCTGGGGCTCAACCGCTCCATGGCAATCGAAAAAGACCGCGGCTGCATGGACGGTCTCCTGCTTGCGCCGGTGGATCGTTCCGCCATCTACTTCGGCAAGGTCATCAGCAACCTGGCGTTCATGCTCATCGTGGAAATCATCGTCCTGCCGGTCTACAGCGTGCTGTACAGCATCAACCTCTTCCAGCCGGGGCTGCTGCTCGTCATCCTGCTCGGCTCCATCGGCTATGCCGGCGTCGGGACTTTGCTCTCCGCCATGTCGGTCCAAACGCGGACGCGCGACATCCTGCTCCCCATTTTGCTCTTCCCGGTGGTGATACCGGTCATCCTCTCGGCGGTCAAAGCCAGCGGAGGCTACCTCGAGGGACTGCCTTTCGAGGAAATCCTCTCGCCGCTCAGCCTGCTCATCGCCTACGACATCATCTTCATCGCCGTGGCGTTCATGGTATTCGATAACGTCGTGGAAGAATAGCAGGGTGTATTTATCAGCATCCCGTTTACGCAAGAGAGCGCAAGGACGTACACCGAACGTTATGTAAATTCGTACTGCGAGATGAATCCCGCGCCACTTTTACACAAAAATCGAGATACCAGCGAGCGCAAACTACGCAGACCCTCCATCAATCACAACTCGCAAATCTGAGTCTGCTGCAAAAAGGTCTTTATCCGCGAAGGACACGAAGTACACAAAGGAATTCCGAAAGAGGAAATTCAAAATCCTGGAGTTTGGCGCAAGATAATGTCAAGAAACTTCGTGGCGTTTGTATTCACCGTGCTTGGAAAAGGTTTTTGCAGCGGAGTCAAATCTAAAATCGCAAATCGCAAATCTTATCAAGGAGTTTCCATGCAATCCAAACCCTTAATGCTCACCCTTTTGGACGCCCTCTCCATCATCGTGCTGGGCATTTCCACCTACCTTGCCCTGTTCTTCGCCCCCACCGAGCGGGTAATGGGAGAGGTGCAGCGCGTCTTCTACTTCCACATCGGCACCGCGTGGACGGCGCTGATGGGCTTCATCCTGGCGGCGGTCTTCAGCGTTGCCTACCTCGCCACCAAAAACCTGAAATGGGACCGCTACCAGGTCGCCGCCGTCGAGGTCAGCCTGATCTTTTTCTTCCTGACCATCGTGCTGGGTTCGATCTGGGCGCGCCCCGCCTGGAACACCTGGTGGACGTGGGACCCGCGCCTGACCACCGCCGCCGTCACCGAACTCATCTACATCGCCTACTTCATGCTCCGCCAGGGCATAGACGACCCCGAACGGCGCGCCCGCTTCGGCGCAGTCTACGCCCTCATCGGCGGGTTGAGCGCGCCCATCACCTTCTTCGCCATCCGCCTGTTCCGCACCATCCACCCGGTGGTCATCGGCGGCGCCAACGCCGAGGCGCAGGGCGGCTTTGCCATGACCGCCGACATGCGCGTGGCGTTTTTCTTCGCCCTCTTTGCCTTCACCATCATCTTCATTGACCTGTACTGGAACCGCATCCGCCTCGGTGACCTGCAGGACAAGGTGGAGCAATTGAAGTTAAAAGTAACGATGTAACCCAACAGGAGCCATCCATGTTATTCCAAAGCGCCACCCCCGACACATCCGCTTACATGATTGCCGGGTTCGTCATCTCGTTCCTCGTCATGGGCTTGTATGTCGCCAGCCTCTACCTGCGCCGCCGCAACCTGCAGCGCGATATGGAAATGCTCGAGGAACTGGACGCCGCCCAGCGCAAAACTGTAACCAAATAGCAAACGAAAAACTCCCCGAAGCGTTGAGAGTCCGCTATAATGCTGGCGGGCTCTTTTGCTACCCATGCGACGAGATGACGGGATTCGGGTTCGGCGGAGGACCAGGCTTTTGACGTGGAGCCTGCTCCTCGTCCTGGCGGGAAGCGTTTTCGCGTCTCCCTCCGCCGGGTCTGCCGCCTCCTCCCAGGCGGTCTCTCCGCCCGGTCCCGACCGCTACGCCGTCACCACCGTGGACTACACCAAATATTTCTGGTGGATGGTGCGCTGGGGAGAAAGCGATGTGGCATGTCACATCGAGGTGGATCACGAAGGAATGCCCACGCCGGGGGATGTGTATGTGGATTGCGGCAAGGAAATTTACGAAAAATGGATCAACCAACAACCCTGCCGTGAGGCGGATATCAATCACTGCAAGGGATTCTACGTGGTACTGGTGGATAAAAAACCCGCACAGAAACAAATCTCCACAAAATTACAGCCCCCCATCGTGCAGGTGACGCTGGAAAACTGCAACCCGGTTTATTCCTCTTCCACCAGCATTTGCGAGTCGCAGCCGATTATGGTGCTGACCGGCATCGAGCCTTTGCCGGGCTATGTAATTACCGGTATCGAGGGGCTGTATGGCGACCAGAGTTTTACCTGCGGTCCGGTTTGCCGCCTGCGCCTGCCGGTGACCGGCGAAAACCTGTTCACGCTTCAGTTTTGGGCATATTCCAGTTACGGCGACAGCAGTGAGGCGTTCCAGGCGCAAATCCGCGTGGCGGCAACCGACGCCGGCAACCCCGACCAGCCCACATACTGGTTCGTGGACGTGTTGAGCAGTCAATGGGCGGGCGTGCCAGTGGCGACCTGCGTGGAGGCATGGGGCGTTCTGCCGCCGGTGGGCGGTCCGCCAAAGTGGCTGAGCACCCCTCCCCAAAGCGAGACGCTCGGCACGCAAATTCCCTACAACTACCTTGCCGCACAACTCATCCGCAACGGCGCGGTGAATGCAAGCGTCTGCCCCGATGGAGGTCTGTTGGCGGATGGCGGCGCTTCTGCCTGCGGGCAGGAGGCGGCGCGTGAGGCGGTCAACGCCTGGCAAAATCAGTTCGATGAAATCATCCTGAAC
This sequence comes from Anaerolineales bacterium, assembly GCA_034432325.1. GTDB lineage: Bacteria > Chloroflexota > Anaerolineae > Anaerolineales > Villigracilaceae > Defluviilinea. The sequence continues at coordinate 6,453 of DAOUBY010000137.1, read as the reverse complement.
ACGGCAAAAGAGACGGGCGTGCCCGCCAACCTGCTCAAGAATTTGTTTGCCATCGAGAGCCAGTTCTGGCCGGGCATCGGCGGGAAGACGGACGTGGGGCTCGGTCAGTTGACCGAGCAGGGCGCGGATACGGCGTTGATGTGGAATCCGCCGTTCTTCAGGCAGTTTTGTCCGCTGGTGATGGATTCGGAGACGTGCGGCAAGGGATACCTCTACATGGGGGAGGGGAACCGCTCCTATCTGCGTCTGGCGCTGATTCACGCCGTCAACGCAACGTGTGAGACCTGTCCGCTGGGGATTGACCTCGAACGCGCGAAATTCAGCATCGGCGTTTTTGCGCATGCGCTCATGGCAAACTGCGAGCAGGCTTCGCAGGTGGTCTGGAATTACAACGACCGCAAGACGCCGGCGCAACTGGGCATCTCGTATGAGGATATGTGGAAGTTCACGCTGATCAACTACAACGCCGGCGGCGGATGCCTTGCCAGCGCCTTTGAAGACGCCAAAAAGGAGAATGCGCCGCTCACTTTCGAGGGGATTTCTCCTTATCTTGCGCCAGCCTGTCAGGGGGCAATCGAGTACGTGAACGACATCGCACAACCATAAAAAATGAGACCCGCCCGAAGGCGGGTCTTTTTTTGCTCTTCAGGGAAGCAGCATGATGGTTGATTACTGGGCAGGGAAGAACGCTTCGATTTGTTCGATGAGCATCTGCGTCGGCAGCTTATCCAGCGGTTTGGCAAAGAGCATCTGCCACAGGTCCACCGAGTCTTTGCCCAAACCCCATTTGGTCATTTTCTCCACTTCTGCCTGCGGCGTGCCGTTCTTCCACGCCTGAACCACCTCGTCCATATTGGTGATAATCGGGAACGCCAGTTTGAAGGTCTCCTGGTAGTTTGCCACCACAGGAATGACTCCCTTGGTAGGATAGACCATCTTGCCTGCTTCCTCGTCCCACTTGCTGATGGTGATCACACCCGTCTCTTCATACTGTTTCACCACATCGCTGGCATGGCAGGAGGCGCACAGGGCAACCTTTTCTTCGCGGGTTTTGGGTTTGCTGATGCTATGATCATAGTAGGGACCGATGGCAACGAAGGATTTCGCCTCGCCGCTGTCGGTTGTGTATGCCGCCGCCATCACATTGCCGAGATCGTATTTCCCTTCATCGTTGACGATCAGGAATTTCCAGCCGATGACGCGGGCGTTTGGATATTCAGGCAGCCCGGAAATCGGACCGTTGATGTGGCAGCCCTGGCACGAGACGACGGTCTGCGCATGGCAGGCGGCGCAGGTCATGTTTTCGCCGTGAATCTTGTGACCGGGCGTGTCGCTCAACTTTTCGGCGGCATGGCAATCGGTGCATTGCGTATTGGGCGATTCGAGCAAAGAGTTGTAGGAGTTGCCGTCGCCGTGCGTATCTCCCGTGCCGTGACAATTGACGCAGGTAAAGCCAAGTCCCTTGCCGTAAGGCGCCGGGCTGCGATGAACATCGGTGATGAGCGGCTCGGTCAACGCCTGACCGGTGACCGGGTCCAGCAGCGGGTCGCCCGTGTTCGGGTCCACACGCGCTTTGGTCATCCCATATTCGAAGCGCTGACGACCGTGGCAGGACAGGCACCCTTGGGCGCGTCCGTCATCGGGAAATTGCGGCAGTTTGACGATTGCCTGCACGGGCGCATACTTGTCGTTGATGTGGCAGGATTCGCAGCGCGGCTGCCCCTTCTTATCTTCCACCTTGTTGTACAGGGCATGACAACTCTTGCAGGGAAGTTGATCGAAAGGAATGCCCGTCAGGCTTTCCATACCGCCGTTTTCCTTCGAGTACCAGTAGGCTTTGCCGGCGGCAGTCCCATGCAGGGAGGTGGGCAGCCACTCCATCGCCTGCTCGGCGGGATTGGGCGGCTCTACCGTGACGGGGACTTCTTTCGTCACCTCCACAATTTTGGTCACGGTGATGGGCGTGGGCGGGGGCGGCGTTTCGGCGCTTTTTGTTCCGCAGGCAACCAGCGCCAGCCCTATCAGTCCCAGCCCCAACAGTAACAGCGCAATCTTTTTCTTGTTCATAGTACGCACTCTCCTTTCTGAATTCCCTGAAGATAACCAAGTCACATATTGTGACAAATATCACTAGTTATTATCATCAAATTGGCTTATTATCTTTAGTAATAAACATCATGGAGACTTATTCGATTAATTGATGATTAAGTTTTAGCGCCGCTTATAAACCTGGAGGCAAACGATGATCGAGCTTTCCCACCTGCGGGTATTCCTCGTTGCGGCAGAGGAACTGAATTTCAGCCGCGCCGCAAAGCGGCTGCACATGTCACAATCGGCGGTGAGCCAGAGCATTCAGGCGCTGGAACGCGCCTACAACACAGAACTGTTCATCCGCGGCGGGCGTTCGGTCGAGTTGAGCGAGGCGGGGCAGACCATCCTGCCGATGGTGCGCGAGGTGTTGCTTGCCGCGCGCCTGCTCGAAGACAGCCTGTACGAAATCAACAATCAGATCGGCGGCGAACTGCTCATCGGCTGTTCCACATCTGCGGGACGTTACCTGCTCCCCATCCTGCTCGCCGAATTTCGGCAAAGTTACCCCGCCGTGCATCCGCGCGTCAAAGTGATGAGCCGCGAAGGGGTGGTGGAACGGCTGCTCGACCGCCTCATTCCCATCGGCGTGTCCAGCAAGTTCATCGAACACCGCGACATCGTCTGCACCCCCTTCTTCGAAGACCGCATCGTCCTCATCGTTCACCCCGCGCACCCGTGGGCAAAGTACGGTCACGCCCTGCCCTCCGACCTGCTCGACCAGCCCATCGTCAAATGCGAAGAAACGACAGGCACCTGCGAAACCGTTGCCGAAGGTTTGAAACAACACCAAATCCCCACGGACAGCCTGAATGTCGTCATGGAACTCGGCAGCACCGAAGCGGTGGCAATGTCGGTGGAACGCGGCGTGGGCATCGCCTTCGTCTCCGAAATGGTTGCTGCACGCGGGCTGGCGCTGGGACGCCTGAAAAAGGTGGAAGTGGATGGGATGGACCTGCGCCGCAAAATCTACATGGCGCGCCACATCGGCTTCCCGTTCACGCGGGCGCAATCGCTGTTTTGGGATTTCGTCAAATCGCAATATGAAAAAATCAACAACGAACTCTGGAACAATCTGGTGAATTTCGAGACTGCCGCGTGACATTGCCCGTAACGGGCAGAATATGCTACACTACGGGCATGAAACCGTTGCACCCCGTCTCTGCCGCCAGCGGTTGACACTGACGAAGCAAACCCATCTGGAGGTTTGGCTTCGTTTTATTTTCACTTCAAGGAGGAACCATGCTCTCACTCGCCGAAAAAATCCTCTTCGTCCTTGCGACCGCCGCATCGCTCTACTTCACCTACAAGGGCGTACAGCGCATCATCGCCCACATCTCCAGCGGACAGGGCAAGCCCGACTGGCATCTTCTCTGGAAACGCCTCGGCGAACTCATCGTCAAAGTGGGGTTGTTCCAGCCCGTCTTCCGCTTCCGTCTCGGGACGAGCATCCTGCATGCGCTCATCGGCTGGGGCTTTCTCTCCTTCCTGCTCATCAATCTGGCAGATTTGATCTACGCATTTACCAATTACAAATTACTCGAACATCTCGGCATTGCAGGAGGTTTCTACCGCCTCCTCGCAGACGCGGCGAACGTGGCAATCCTCCTCGGCATGCTGGCGATGGTGATACGCCGCTTTCTCCTTCGACCTGCGACTCTGTCCACGCGCGAGACGACTTTACTTCATCCCAAAGCGCGTTTCGGCATCCTGCGCGACTCGGCTATTGTGGCGCTGTTCATTCTGACGCACAACACGGCGCGGCTGTTGGGCGAGTCGTTCTACGTGGCGGAGAAGGGCTATGACCGTTGGCAGCCGTTCATTTCGGCGGTGGCAGGCTTATGGTCCGGGGCGGATGCGGGGACGCTGCTCATCGGCGAGCGAATCATGTTCTGGCTGTCCATCGGCGCGGTGGTGGCGTTCCTGCCCTACTTCCCCTACTCCAAGCACATTCACCTTTTCTTTGCTCCAATCAATTTTGCGTTGAAACCCGAGCGCAGATCCATCGGCGAATTGAGTTACATCAACCTCGACGACCAGTCCATCGAGCAGTTCGGCGCGGCGGCAATGAAGGATTTGGGCTGGGAGCAGATCATGGATAGTTACGCCTGCATCATGTGCTTCCGCTGCCAGGAGGTATGTCCCGCGTATAACACGGGTAAACTGCTCTCGCCCGCCGCGCTGGAAATCAACAAACGCTACCACCTGAACTATGGCGGCGGAACCGACGTGCCGTTGACGCAGTTGATTCCCGAAGAGGCGGTGTGGGCTTGCACGAGCTGCGGCGCGTGCGTGGATATTTGCCCCGTCGGCAACGAGCCGATGCGCGACATTCTGGACATCCGCCGCAATCTTTCGATGATGGAGAGCGCCTTCCCGAAGCAGTTGGAAACGGCGTTCAAGGGCATGGAACGCAACATGAATCCGTGGAACGTGAGTCAAGCCGACCGCATGAAGTGGGCGGAGGGGTTGAACGTTCCGACCATCGAGCAGAACCCCGAGCCAGAGATTTTGTGGTGGGTGGGGTGCGCTCCCGCCACCGATGCCCGCGCGCAAAAGACCGCCCAAGCCTTTGCAAAGATTTTGAATGCGGCGGGGGTCAACTATGCGGTGTTGGGGAGAAACGAATCCTGCACAGGCGATTCGGCGCGGCGCGCCGGGCGCGAGGACATCTTCTTCGGGCTGGCGACACAGAATGTGGAAATCCTCAACGAGGTCAAACCGAAGCGCATCGTAACGACCTGTCCGCACTGCTTACACACGCTGAAAAACGAGTATCCTGCCTTTGGCGGGAATTACACGGTCATCCATCATACACAACTCATCAACGAACTGGTGGGTTCTGGAAAACTTCAACTCGAAATTAGCAATGACCAATTACTAATTACCTTCCACGATCCATGTTATTTGGGCAGGCACAACAAGGAGTTCGATGCGCCGCGCGAGGCGTTGAATTCCACAGGCGTGACGACCATCGAGATGCCGCGGCATGGGGCAAAGTCCTTCTGCTGCGGCGCGGGTGGGGCGCAAATGTGGAAGGAGGAGGAGGCAGGCTCGGGACGGGTGAATGAGGCGAGGTTCCAGGAAGCCAAAGCGACAGGGGCGAAGACCGTCGCCGTCGGTTGTCCGTTCTGTCTGACGATGATGAGCGATGCGTCGAAGGCGGACGGCGGCGAGGTTCAGGTCAAGGATGTGGCGGAGTTGGTGGCGGAGAGGCTGAAGTAGGGGGCGGGCATTCAAGGCGTGAAGATGACGCCACAGCAATTCGGCGCGTCATCTTCCGCCGCCATCCATATCAAGCCGGCAGACGTGCGCGGATGGGTGTAAAATACCCCACGCTCTTTGAGGAGGAGTGCCATGAAGGATACGATTCGCACGCTTCACCCCGATAAAAAGCAGGGGGTCAACATCAGCAGGGAAAAATATGAAGTCATCCATCGGGCAATCACTTCCACGCTCAGCCAGAACAAAGAGATGCCTTTTATGAAACTTGCCCGCGCCGTGGAAAAGGACCTGCGCGGCAAATTCGAGGGCTCGGTCACCTGGTATGTAACCACCGTGAAGTTGGACATGGAGGCTCGCGGAGAGTTGAAACGCGTTCCCCATTCGAGACCGCAGGTGGTAAGGCTGGTCAAGTAACAGTTGGGCAGCAAGGGCGGACGCCCTGCCTTTCGCAGTTTACGGTTATCTTTATTTCATTTGCACAAAGGATTAAATATGGCGGATTCACCGAATTTTGACATTCAGCAAGCGCACAAGTTTTTCTCAGCCGATTGCTTCAACAAGACCTGGGACAATATCGAGAAGGATGGAAGCCGCTCGGTGGAAGAGAACATGGAAATGCTGCACACCGCCATCGCCTCGCTCTGGCATTGGACACAGCGCGAAGATGTTCGAGCGGAAAATCTGTCCATCGGCTATTGGCAGGTCTCGCGCGTGTATTGTCTGATTCAACAACCGCACAACGCCCGCCGCTACGGGCTGCTCGCCCTGCAATACGCGAGGGAACTTTCCCCTTTTCTCCGCGGCTACGCGTATGAAACCCTCGCCCGCGCCGAGATGCTCGCCAACAACCGCGTTGCCATGAAGGTGTATCTCGAAAAGGCACAGGAAGCGCTGGCACAAATCGAGGACGCGGAAGACCGGCAGATTCTGGCAAGGGATTTGGAAACCATCCGATAAGGTTACGCGCCGATTAAGGAGAACCCGCTCATGGATCGCCTCGTCCCTGTTTCCTCGCATGAAGATATTTTCCCGGAATGGCGCAATACCCCGGTGGGACTTCTGCTCGAATACCACAACCTGCGCCGCGAATATGAGACGTACACCCAGGCGCAATTGCTCGTCGGCATGTGCATGGACAAC
>DAOUBY010000136.1:0-4213 GCA_034432325.1 Anaerolineales bacterium | reverse complement strand
GGCAGACCCGGCTCCAGGGCGGGAAGCGAAGCGCCGAGTCGGTTGGTGGGGTAGAGCAGAACATAGCCGACCTGACGGGTGCGGGTCTGCGGGGCGTAAATCCAGTTGAGCGGCGCGCTGATGGAGTTATCGGCGTTGAATTCCAATTCCTCGTTCATCAGGACGATGGTGCCGGGCTGGATGCCGGGCGCGCGCCAGGTCATCTGCCAGAAGAGGTTCTTTTGCGACTCCCAATCGCGCAGGTAGTCCACCGACCAGAGGAACTGCCTGCCCGCGGAGAGGGCGATGAGAAGGACAGCGGCGAAGTATTTGACGCGCGGCGGAAGCAGGTCGAGCAAGCCGAGCAGGAGGAAGCATGCGCCGAACATGAACGAGAGCAGGGCGCGGTTGGCGGGGAAGCCGAGCGTGACGGGCAGGTTGGTCACCCAATAGGGAACGCCGCCCAACAGAAGCATGACGATGCCGAGACCGATGAGCCAGAAGGCATCCTGTTTTTGGGCGGTCTCGGATGTTTCGCTGCCCAGCCGTGTGAGGAGGACAAGTCCGCCTGCTGCCAAAACGACGAAGAGATACAAAACGCTCGTCCGCAAGCCGTTGACGGCAGGATTGGGGAAGTGGAACGCCTGAATCCATGCGCTGCCTGCCGCCGTCCACAGGCTGGAAAGGACATGCTGAAGGAGTTGGGCGAGGGTCTCGATGGGGGCGCGGGCGATTTCCTCCGTCAGGCTGTAACCGAAGCCGGGGTGAGTGTACACGAGCGAGCGATAGAGGATGGCGAAGACAATCACGCCGAGGTAGGGAAGCCACGCTTTGAAGACCCGCATCAACCGCCCGCGGAAGGTCAGGTTTTGTTCGCGGAAAGTCATCCACAGGAGGAACGGGCGCACGAACTCGAGCAGGAAGAAGTACTCGAACATGACCAGGTTCAACGCCGAAAAGATCATCGCCGGGAGGGTCTTGCCGCGCAGCATCAGATGCCACGAAATCAGCAGGAAGAACAGCACGATGAAAAAGTGCGAGTACACATAACTGACCCACTGCTGATTGAAGCCGGGGTAGAGTAACAACAGCAGCGAGAGGAGGAAGGCAATGTCTTTGCGTTTGGGGAACAGTTCCGCCATCACCAGCCAGAAGACGTACACGCCCGCCCAGCGCCAGAACATGCCGAACACCTGCCAGACCGCAGGATTTTGCGGAAGGAGGAAACCGGTGATTTGATACAACAACGCCCAAACCGGGCGCGAATCGGAAAAGTAGCGCGTCGTCGCCTCGGACCCCAACTGATAGCGGATCCACGAAATGGGCTGGTCGTCCCAGTAAAAGCCCAGCCGCCAGAAGAACAATCCGTAGGCAAGGAAGGTCACAGCCAGCAGGATGAGGGGAACGGCAAACGGGTGATCCGCGAGGGATGAAAACTTCTTGAGCGTATTCTTCATAGTTGGAACAATCTTATCGCGGGCTTCAAGATATTTGTGCGAGTTTCACGCTCTCTTTGCCATTTTGCAATGAAAAGGGCTTGAATTTCCAACCTATCCGCGTATAATATAGTCAATCCGTTTTAACGGAGGTGGATCGCCCGCAGGGGCGAGCGTAGAGGAGCCCTTCGGGGGCTCCTTTATCTTTTGGGGTAAATGACCACACCATAGCCTTCTAAACGCCCATTGTACAGGTGACGATTGAATTTCGGTTCGATAATCTGCATGAGCCTTTGAGCAAAGGGGGCTAAATCATCTTCCAAATAGCCATGTTTTTTCAGTGTCCATTGCTTGACGGGGTGACCAAGCAAATCGGCAAGTTGCAACCCAGCCACATTTGCAGTTTTGGATTTCAATTTCAATCTACTGGAAGTAAGTGCCGCCTGAAAAAATGTTTCACTTGACATCCATACCCCCTGCTTGAATACACGTTCATACGAATCTCCCAGCAATCTGTCCTCCGCACCGCCGCGAGACTCTGCCATTACATCTCCAGCCCGGCTCGTGTGGTTTAGAAATCCTGCATACCTTTGAAGCATGAATCCAAGAGCAAGGTGATAAGGGTGCGCCGAACCGTCGCCGTAAGATTGCAGTAAAGATTGTTTGTCAATCAGGACTGCCACGATCTTGAAATCTGCCTGATGGATGATTTCGAGCAAATCGTTATCAAATGCATTGCGAATCGTTTTATCGCGTAATGCCTTGAATGCGCCGCGCGCATTCATCATGTCTTCACGATGAAACACGACAGGTTCGTCAGGATGGTGAGGCAAATAACGGGATTTTAGATTTTCAAGATTTTGTTGGAAAATGAGATAAGCATCTGTTTTGAACCAGCAGCCAAGCAGGCAAAGAAAACGATGGGATAAATTGGTGAAATCACGAAAGACATGATCGCCCGATTCATCAAGATATAACCGATAACGTTCTTGCGGTTGAAGCGGGCGATTGCCGAATGGATTTTCTTTGCGCTGCTCTGAATGCATAGACTTTCCTTCGTTCGCAGAAATTAACCGTCCTTTTGGTATTATAACCTTCCTGCCTTTATCCAATTAACGACGAATCCTGCCATACCCTGCAACGTTTTTATCTGGGTTGATTGCTGCGTTCCGGGCGGTCGAACCAGTAGATAACACCCCCAACCAGACTGCCCGCCAGGTTCAGGGCGAAGACCGTCAATGAGAAGGCGACCGCATCGGCAGGGGTGATGCCCCATGAGGCGGCGAACAGCACGAACACACTCTCGCGGATGCCGATGCCGTTGAGCGACAGCGGCAGGAGGATTGCCAGATAGAGCAGCGGGACGAAGAGCAGCAGGTCGCTGAATTTTACCGGCAGGCGGATGGCAGCGCCGATGAGACGGAAGGCAAGGATGTCGGTGAACTGAATGAGAAACGAGAGCAAAAACACCACCGCCAGCAAGCCGGGATGCCGCACCTTGAAGCGGAAACTGTGCACCCAATCCTTCAGGCGCAGTCGTTCTGCAAACGGGAAGCGGCTCACGAAGTTCTCCGCCCAGGCGCCGAAGGCGGGCAGGGTCGAAACAGCGGTAAGCCCCGTCAGCGCGAGGAAGACCCCGCCGAGCAGCAGCCAGAACGGGAGGTTTGAGGCGGGGTCGGGGCGGATTGAAAGCGCAGCCAGCCCCAGGGTCACGAGGGAGGCGTAACTGAGGACGCGCTCGTAAAAGATGGTGGCGGCAACCGCTTCCAGTTTGCCGGTGTCGCGTCCGCCGGAGTAGAGTCGGTAGGCGTCGCCGCCCAAACTGCCCGGCAGGAAGTTGTTCAGGAACAGCCCGGTCAGGATGTAGCGCAGGAGGACGCCGAGGCGCGCTTCGATGTCCCAGGCGCGGAGCAGGATTCTCCAGCGCGCCGCCGTGAAAAGGACCGAAGCGAAATACAGCCCGAAGAAGCCGAGCAGGTAAAGCGGCTCGATGCGGCTGAAGGCGCGTGCGATTTCATTGAACGCCGAAAGGCGGATGAGATACGCCAGCAGCAGCGCGGAGACCGTCACGCGCAGGGCGAGCGTCACGGCAGGCTTTTTGAGAAAGCCCCACAAGCGGGAAAGGGATGACGGGGATGCCATGCCTCAGTTGACGGGAAGCAGCCGAAGCACATACCCTTCGCGCGCTTCATGTCTGACCTCGAAGCGGGGATGCCGCACGAACGCCATATTCCCCTGCGGATGCAGATGCACGACCCACGTCTCGCGCGGCGATTGATCGTAAGAGCGCAGAATGTTGCCGATGACCTTGTTCGTCAATTCCTCGTTGAATGGGTTGGAGAAGAACAGCAGGTTGGCGTCGGCGGGAATTTCGTATTCGGAGGCGTCCATGTGCAGGATTTCGAACTCGGTCTTGCTTTTCGATTTTGCCTTGAAAATCTCGAGGTTCCTGCGGCAGACCTCCACCAGTTCGATGGAGAACTCCACGCCGATCACCTTGCGGAAGCCGCGCTCCGCCGCCATGAACATGGCTTTGCCCTTGCCGCTCCCAAAATCCACGAAGGTGACGCGGGAGGGTTCGAGCCTGACCTGTGAAATCATCTTTTGGAAGATGTAGGCGTTCGTCCCTTCGTAGTAGGTGCCGACGGTCTTGTTGGGGGAGTCGATTTTGAGGGCATCGAGCTGGGCGGTATTGATGGTGTCTATCTGATACCTCAGGTCAAAAAGCAGGTCGGAGACGATGTAGCGCAAGGTGGTCGCCAGCCCCACCTTGCGGATGTTGCGCAGGACCTTTTTGA
>DAOUBY010000135.1:0-9881 GCA_034432325.1 Anaerolineales bacterium | reverse complement strand
ATTGACGTTAACAAACATCCCGTGTGCTACATGACACACGGGACGCCCAAAAGTTTCATCCGCTCTCAAGAAAACGCCTGGCTGTCTCCACGAGCATGGCGGTTCCGATGGGAAGCGCCCGCTCGTCCAGGTCGAATTTGGGATGATGGAGTTGATACTCCTCATGCCCGGCTTTCTGCGTGCCGAGCGTGAACATCGCGCCGGGCGCCAGCCGCAGAAACTCCCCAAAGTCCTCCGCGCCGAGCGTCTTTCCAATTTCGTGCACGTTCCCCGCGCCGAGCAGTTCCCGTCCCACCGCGCCGATGACCTCAGCCGCATCCTTGTCATTCACCATCGGCGGTCCGCCATACTCGAAGCGCAGCTCATAATCGCCGCCCATCGTTTTGGCAATCTCGAAAGCCCGCCGAATTTCGACGCGCAATTGCTCATGCAGTTCCGGGTTGGCATAGCGGAACGTCCCGCTGATTTTCACCTGATCGGGAATCACGTTTTCCGTAAACCCGCCGTTGACCACGCCAATGCTCACCACCGCCGGCTCGAACGGATTGATTCGGCGTGAGACAATCCCATTCAGCCCCATAATGACATGCGCCAGCAAATGAAACGGATCCACCGTCTGATCGGGGTGCGCCCCGTGACCGCCCTTGCCGCTAATCACGCCGTACCAGTTATCCACCCCGCCCGAACACGGACCGGCGCTGATGCCAATCGTCCCGACCGGCTGCGCCGGGTCCACATGCTGGGCAATGACAAAATCCACGCCGTCCATCGCCCCCTCCGCCGCCATGCGCTGTGCGCCGCTCTTGCCCTCCTCGTCCGTCGTCTCTTCACAGGGCTGAAACAGAAAGCGCACGCGTCCCGGCAGTTTTTCCTTCGCAAGCAGTAACGCCGCCCCAAGCGCCATGGCGGTATGCGCATCGTGTCCGCAGGCGTGCATTGCGCCGGGCGTCTTGGAAGCATACTCATACTCGTTCTGCTCCAGGATGGGAAGCGCATCCATATCCGCGCGGATGGCGACCACTTTGCCCCCTTCGCCAATCTCGGCGACCACGCCGCTCTTGCCGACCCCGCGCCTGACTCTGTACCCCATCTTTTCCAACTCGTCAGCCACGATCTTCGCCGTGCGGTGAAGTTCGAAACCGATCTCCGGGTGCATGTGAAAATCGCGCCGCCACTCGATCAACTCTTCCGAAATTCCATGCGATTGCTTGAGCATTATTCACCTCTCTTCTCTCTACATTCACTGTTGTATGGATTTTTGAAGCGTACTGGGCGTTCTCCCCGGACTGTCCGCCGGGACAGGCTAACGCCCGAAGTTGCGCTGAGAGCGAAAATACGCAGGATTTTTTGAACGATTGCAGCAGAGCGTTCACTGATCACTGCTTACTGAAACGCGGATTACTCGATTCACCGCTGACTGCCCGTCTTCACCAATTCCCTCTCCGCCGCCGCCATGATGCGATTCAATTCCGCTTCCTGCTGCGCCTCCAGCGGCGGAACGACATGCTCGCGCAAAATCCGTTCCGCCTCGGCAGCGGCGTAATCCGCCATTTGCCTGCGCCCGAGTTTCCCCTCCCACGTTTCCCATGAGTTGCGCTCCGCCAGTTTGGTGAGCGCCAGTTCGCCTGCCCGCAGATGCTTCATGGTGTGCTTTTGACCCAAAAAGTTCCGCGTGCCATCCATCACGTTCTGAATGACCTCCACCGCCAAATGTTCCGCATCTGCCGACAAGCCCTTCCGCAGACGCAGAATGCTCCCCGCCAGTTCGTCATCCAGCGCCATCTGCGCATACGAACCCATCACGCCCGCCTCCATCTCGCCGATGCCGGAGAGTTCGTCCGCGCCAGCCAGGGCAGGGATGACGGCGTTGAGTCCGCGCTCGAAGGCATTTTGGGCGTCGAGGGTGTGGGCGTTCGTCGAAAACCCGTAAACGTTGACGGAGAATCCGTAAAAATGTCCGAGTTGAACCGTGGCGGCAGACGATAAGCCCAGTTCCACGCCGCCCCAAATCAACCCCGTGCGCGGTTCCAGCATCCCCAATCTTCCGCAATACACGAAAGAACAGCCCGGGTTGACCAGTTGCGCCAGCACCAGCAGGCACAACGTCTCCGCGCTTTGCTGGACGAGGCTCCCCGTGATGGTCATGGGGGAGGTTGCGCCGCCGGTGGGAGCGGGCAGATTCGAACAGATGACGCCCGCCCGCGCCATCTCCAGGATTGCCGCCGCGGCGTGATCGTGAACCGTCAACGGGCTGACCGGCGAAAGCGAAAGCGTGAGTTCCTGCGGCGGCGTGCCGACCACTGCCGCCATCTCCACCGCGTATTTGACCTCCTCCGCAAACTGGATGCCCGGTCCCTGCACCGGCTTGGTGGTGTGCGGCAGTGTGTGGCGGTACATGAACAGCGACATGAGTTCGCCCGGCACATCCTGCGGCGTGAAAAACGGCGTGACGGTGTGACAATGGGGGAGCGCATCGAGCAGGCGCGCCGCGTCCACCACGTCTTGCTGAGTGGCGATGCGCCGCGCGCCGGTCTGCGCCTCGAACACGTCCCGCGCGCCGCCCAGGTTGTGAAAGTACAACCCCCCGCCGCCCAGTTCGTTGACCTGTCCGTTGCGCCCGCGAATGACCGGGCGTTTGCCCGCCTTGGCAACAGAATCCATCACCAGGTCTGGCGGGAAGCGCACGCGGTTTTCCTTGATTGTGCAGCCGGCGTCGGTCAGAATGTCGAGCGTGGGCTTGTGAGTCCAAATCACCCCCACCTCATTCAACACCTGAAGCGTGGCTTCGTGCATGGCTTGAATGTCTTCATCCGATAAAAATTTCAACGGCGGCATGTTGCTCCTTATCAAGTCTGAAACTGTTTCTAACCACAGATGAACAGGGACGAAAAACCCTTTTCATCTGCGTCCATCCGCGGCGAAGTACGATGTGATGTTACGCGGTAGCGCGAGATTTATCTCGCGTTTTCAGGCGACATGAATGTCGCGCTACGAGAAAACTGCGTAACACCGGTTACGATCTCGGACGTTCTCTGAGAATGGATGACGGCAGCCTGCTTATGCCTCCAGCGCCTTTGCCAGAAATTCCACGCGTTTCGTTTCGGCGTCCAAAACGTTCTCGCTCTTCAAAAACGAATGCCCTTCGTCTTCATACAAATGAAACTCCACCTGCCTGCCCAGTTCGACAAGTTTATCACGCGTCTCCAGCGAATCCGACGCCGGACAGCGCGGATCTCTGCCGCCGCAAATCATTTGCACAGGCGCGTTGACGCGCTCCAAAAAGAAATAGGGCGAAGCGTTGTACCAGCGTTCGTAATGTGCGACGGGGTTGCCCATATTTTCAATGTTCCAGTGCTGAAGGTCCTCCCGCGACTCTGCGTGCGACTTGAACCAATTGGTGAAAGGCACCACCGCCGACCCGGCGCACCACAATTCGGGAAAGCGGGTCAGGCACACCATCGTCAAATATCCGCCGTGACTTCTGCCCGTCACTGCCGCCCGGCTGGCGAGCCCCTCGCGCAAAAGATATTGCGCCCCCGCCGCCACATCGTCCGCATCCACGCCGCCCAAATCGAACCGCGCCGCGTATTGCCAGGCGCGCCCATATCCCGTCGAACCGCGATAATTCGGCGCCAGCACTGCATAGCCGCGGCTTGCCAAATGCGCCATGACCGGATTCCACTCCGCGGCGTAATGCCAGTTCGGTCCGCCGTGAACCATCACCACCGCCGGCGCGGGCGTCTGTTTCGGGTGATACAACAGCGCAGGGACGCGCGCGCCGTCCATGCCCGGATACTCGATTTCCTCCGGCAGGGGAAATTCTGCACTCGACAATTCGCCCGCTAACGAATCCGTCAGAGGGATGGATGCGCCCGACTCGAGATCGAACAGCCACAGATCTGCCGGCTGGCGCGGACTGCTGAACGTGGTCACTGCCCGCTTCGCATCAGACGTGAGCCTGATTCTGCCATGGACGCCTTTTCCCACCTCGAACGTTTTCCTGCTCCCCTCTTCGCCGGCGATCTCCAGCCAATTCACCGCGCCTTTGCTTTGCGTATAGGCAAGAGTTGGGTGTGGAGAGCCGGGCAAAAAGCGGGAGGCAAACGCCGGCAGTTGCGAATCTCCTTCGCTTTGCGTCAGCCATTCGATTTGCCGCGTGGAAAGGTCATACAGCCCAATGTCGAACCAGCCGCGCTCATCCGATTGGAACGCCAGTTTCCCTCCTTGCGGCGACCATTGAGGTTCAGCGGCGTTCAGCGGAAGTTGGAGGACTTCCCTTGCTGCCAGGTCAACGACGAAAATGGCGTAATCCTGTCCGTGCATTTCACAACAAACCGCCAGATGTCTCCCCTCCGGCGACCATTCCACCTGCCAGGCAGGGTGACCGGTATCCAGCGCGAGTTGCGGCTCGCCCCCCTGCGCCGAAATGACATACGCGCTGAAGTATCCCTGCTCATCGCTGAGAAAAGCCAGCCGGCTCCCCTCCGGTGACCAGCAGAAGTTGGGCTGCAGCGCATGGGAAATGCCCGGCGTCAGGTCAGTGTGTTGACGCGCGGCGAAATCGTAAACGACGAGGTGATAACTTTCACTGCCGTCGGCGTCCATCACATAGGCGAGGCGCGAGCCGTCGGGAGAGTAGCGCGGGGTGAATTTCCCGCCGCCGCCGAAGGTGAGTTGAGTGATGCGCCCCTCTCTCGCTGGGGGAGGAGGGAGGGGCGCGGGCGGCAGCTCGATCTCATAGATTTGCCATTCGCCGCTTTGATTCGATGAGAACGCGAGTTTTGAGTTGTCGGGAGAAATGTCGAAGAGCGGGTCCACCTGCGGGACGCGCAGAAGTTGGGCGAGGTCGAGCATTCTCTCAGGCAATCAGGGGGGCAAGTTCGTGGGCGGGCAGGGCGTCCATGCCGGCTTTGTGGGCGAGGTCGAGGACAAAAGCGTGGAGCCGCTCCACTTTGGCAGGATCAAGTTTCGGCGGGGTGTAGGAGGCGAGCAGTTCCCGCACGCGGAGTCGGGCGCGTCCGAGGGTATCCAGCCTGCCGGATTCCTTCCAGACTCTGATGGAGTCGCGGTCAATCACACTGCTGGGGATGTGCTGCTCCTTGCGGAAGAGTTGCAGGGTGATTTTTTGTTTGAGGAAGTCGCCGCCCTTGAAGTTGATTTCGTTGTCGTAGAAGCCAGTGGCGAGCGTTTCGGTGTGGATTTTCATGCCGGCGATCATGCGCTTTGCCATGGCGATTCCTTCAGAGTCAATGACCAGTTTTTCGGCGCTCTGGCAGAGCAGCGAATCGATCATGCCTGCGCCGGAGATCATGTTGATGCCGCTCAATGCGCCAATCAGCGCGCCCATGCCGCTTTCGAGCCCGGCTTGCATATCGAGAATTTTGGATTCGGTGGCGCCCAGATAGGCATGTGTGGGCAAGCCGAGCGATTTGCCGACTTGGGCGTAGGAGGAGTCGAGCATGGCGGTTTCGACTGCGCCCATCGGCGTGCCGCCTTTTCGCATGTCGAAGATGGCAGGCGCGCCGCCCCACACGATGGGGGAGCCGGGCTGGGCAAGTTGATGGATGGTGATGCCGGAGAGACATTCCGCCGCATGTTGAGTGACCGCGCCCAGCAGGGTGACCGGCGCCGCCGCGCCTGCCAGCGGCATGGAAACGATTTCGGCGGGGACGCCAGCCCGCGCCAGTGCAATGAGGTTGCCCGCGCCAAAGTTCGACCAGATCAGCGGCGGCGAGGGGCAGACATCGAAGACGGCGCGCGGCTTTTCGCGCAGTTGTTCGCGCCCGCCGGCGAAAATGGCGAGCATCTCGATCATGTGATGCACCGTCTTGTTGGTGAACGCGCCGGTGACAATCGGCTTTTTGGAGTAGAGCATCACCAGGTACAGGCGGTACAGGTCGTGCAGGTCTTTGGGAACGTCGTCGCAGACCACCATGGTGGATTGAGCGTCGTATTGCGGAATCTGCTCGGCGACTTTGATGAGTTTGATGAGGTCTGGCGTTTCGGCGGTTTTGTGTTCGAAGGTGTCGGCGTCGAGGACGGCGACGCCGGAGGAACCCGGGTCGAACTGCACCGTATCGCCGCCGTATTCCACCTTCGGAATTCCGTCGTAATCGTAAAGGTGGAATTTTTGCGGCACGGTGGCAAGTGCGGATTCGACAATCTGCCGGGGAATTTTGACGATGAACGTTTCTTCGTCCACCTGCGCGCCCGCGTCTGCAAGCAGTTTGCGCGCCTCCGCGTTCAGCACTTTGATTCCGGGCTTGCGCAGGAGTTGATACGCTTCTTCGATGATGCGCGGAATCAAATCTTCGGACAATAAAGTGAGTTTGGGACGCATGTGACACCTCCGATAAACACTTGTCGTTTGCTCATGAGCTCGAACGCTATGCTGACGTGAGTTCGATATAAGGGTTGAATTCCGAAATGCACCGCAGAGACGCAGAGTTCGCGGAGATTTTTCTGTTCAACCTGCCGCCACGCACATCTCTCTCTCGACCGACTCGATGATCTTCTCCATCTCTGCGCTGATTTTCGGGTCGAGCGGATCGGGCTGATGCTCCTGCAAAATGCGCCTTGCCTTGGCGAGCGCCCAATCGCGCGCGTCGTCGCGTTTGGTTTCCCATTCGCTGTACGGACGCCGGTCCATGAATTGCGGGCGGAAGAGTTCGCGGGCGTGCCTGCGGGTGTGCTTTTGCGCCAGGAAGTGACCGCCCGGACCAACGCTGGCGATGGTTTCCAGCGCGAGCGTCTCTTCGTTGACCTCGATGCCCTGCATCATCTTGTGGACAATCGAGAAGATTTCGCAGTCCATCATCATCTCGGCGTACGACCAGATGCGGCTCCCGTGCAGAAACCCGCAGCCGAGGAGCATGTCGGACATGACGACGCTCGCCATGAAACTGGAGAACGCTCCCTCCACTCCCGCCTGCCAGTTCGGTTCTTTGGCGCCGGTGGCAAATGCGCCCATCGAAAGCGGAATGTTGTAAAAATCTGCCAGGGCGTTGGTCGCCGCGCCGAAGAGGAAGTCCTCAGGACCGCCGCCGGTGTAGGCGCCGGTTTGCAGGTCGGCGGCGGTTTGAGCGGCGGCGTAGAAGACCGGGGCGCCGGGGTACGCCAGTTGCAGCAGCGCCGTCGCCGCAACGACCTCCGCGTTGCCCACAGCCAGAGCGCCTGCCATCGTCGCGGGAGCGGTGGTCAGGCAGGATGCCATCGTCATGAAGCCGGTGGGAACGCCGTGTTCCGCCGCGATCAATGCCGCATCCAGGCTGCCGCCGTCATGACCGAGCGGGGGAGCGGTGCATTGCATCAGCGAGAGGACGGGGCGTTTGCGCAGTTCCTCCTTGCCGCCAGCCACGAGCGCCGCCATCTCCATGGCGGCTTTCGCCTCATGAACGCTGTAAATGGACTCGGTTTGCACGTGCTTGGTGGAGTTTTCCCAGATGGTCTTGATTTCGTGCAAGCCGCGCGTTTCGGCGGGTTTATCCTGTGCGGAGACAGCCACCCAGTGAAAGCCGACCTCCTCCGTGGCGTCGGCGATGCGGGCGATGTCGCGCACGTCGCTCAGGCTGGAGGTCCGTTTTTGACCGGTGTGGATGTCAATCACTTCCACGCCGCAGCCATCCGTCCCCAGGAAGACGTGGTTGCCGTCCAGCGGGCAATCCTGTTGAGGGTCGCGCGCCGCAAGCGTGTACGCCGGCGGGCAGTTTTTCAGCGCATCTTCAATGACCTGCGGCTTGACGCGCACGATTTTCCGCTCCCGATCCACGCTGGCGCCGTTCGCCTCCCAAATTTCCAGCGCGCGCGCCGAAGGAAACCGCACGCCGACGTTTTCGATGATCCACAGTGTGGCGTCGTGAATCTTTTGCACCTCCTCGGTTGACAGCGCTTCGAGCCGCAACTTCGGGTTGCTGATGGATTTGATGTTTTTGGACATAGAGCCCTCCCGAGGCTTATGTCTCTACTCTCTCTGGGTTGGTTACGAATTGTTGGTTATGGCGTTCAAAGTCTCCAGACTTGTATCTTCCTCAATTGATCTCTTGTGTAAGGCAGCCGGCGTTGGAGAACGCCTCCTGCGCCAGAGCGTATTGCACTCTCTAGCGCACTTTTGCAAGAGGTCTAATCTATTCCTTGCCAACCAGTTTCTTCGCCAACTGCACCGCGCCGACGGCGTCTTCCGATGTGCCGTCCGCCTTGATCTTTTCCGCCCATTCGCGGGTGATCGGCGCGCCGCCCACCATCACCTTGATGCGCGGACGCAGACCTTCCTTGTCCAGTTCTTCGATGACCTCGCGCTGGCGCACCATGGTGGTGGTGAGCAGGGCGCTCAGCCCGATGATTTGCGCGTCAATTTCGAGCGCCTTGCCGATGATTTTCTCCGCCGGCTGATCCACGCCCAAATCGGTCACTTCAAAGCCCGATGCGGAAAGCATGGTGCCCACCAGCGTCTTGCCGATTTCGTGAATGTCGCCTTCCACGGTGGCAAGCACCACGCGCCCCATCATCTCGCGCGCCTCGCCCAGTTTGAGCAATTCAGGTTCCAGCACGGCAACGGCGGCTTTCATCGCCTCGCCCGCCATCACCAGTTCCGGCAGGAACGCCTCGCCCTTCCCGAACAAATCGCCGATGTAGTTGACGCCCACCACAAACCCGTTCGTAATGGCATCCAGCGGGGGGATGCCCAGTTCGATGGATTTTTGGGCGAGTTCAATGGCGGTCTCCTTCTCGCCGTCAATGATGCTTTGCGCCATCTGTTTGTACAGTTCCTCGTGCATGTATGAAGCCTCCTTGAAGTTTATAGACCTAACTGGCTCAATTTTCGGTCGAGCAATTCCTGCGGCACGCCCAGGTACAACACAATCTGCCGCCCGATGTCAACGATATGCTCTTCGGCGCGCCGTTCGGCAAGCGCCGCATCCTGCAACTCGATTGCCTCTGCAATGGCAAGATGTTCGCGGTATTCCTCCCGCACGCTTTCTTCCAACGCCTCGGGATGCTCGAACATCGCCTGATACAGCATCCAATCGGGGAAGGAATTTGCCGCCACCTTATACACGCGGATCAACGTCGAATTTCGGGTTGCCTCGGCAACCGTGAAATGGAAATCGCCGCTCAACTTGCGTGAAGCGGACATATCGTCGAGGCGGGTCAATTTCTGCGCCTGCGCGACAATCCGCTTCATTGCCGTGACGTGAGCCTGCTCCCGGTTAAGAGCCGCCGCCCGGCTGACGGCTTTTTCCAGCAACAGCCGCGCCGCATACGATTCGGCGATCTCCTCATGGCTTGGCTGAGGGACGCGCACTCCGCGATACGGAACACGCTCCGCCAGCCCGGCCGCATCGAGCAAATCCAACGCCTCTCGAACGGGGGTCATGCTCACGCCGAGCTGCGAGGCGATGTCTTCCTGCCGGAGCCAGGTGCCGGGCTTGTACTGCCCGGAGATGATTTTTTCCAGCAAAACGTCGAAGATGTCCTCTTTGAGCGGTCTCTTGGGGGCAAGTTCGGCATTCTCTTTTGGAGGAGCAGGGGAGGGCGTTGTCATTGAAACCTCTGGGAACTGAACGGATTATAAATTATATATAATTTTTTGGGCAGGGTGTTACACAAAACGCCCCGGCGGTTCTCTGAAAAAACCTGTCAAACTGAAAAACCTTCGGGACGGTGCGTAACAAATTTCGTAGCACAGCAGACGTTCGCTAAAAAACCTCAATTCGGGATAACCGCTGAGACGCGGAGAACACAGAGAAACCCATAAACGTTTGCTGCCAATTACACATGCTCAGCCGGTTTTTCCCTCAACATCCACGCCAGCGGAGAAGCGGCCAGCGCCAGCCCTGCTGTCATCATCAGCACGGCGGGGAAGCCGTAATTCTCCGCCAGCG
>DAOUBY010000134.1:0-6933 GCA_034432325.1 Anaerolineales bacterium | reverse complement strand
CGGTAGAGACCGCCAAATACGCGCTTTCGTGAAGTACTGAATTTATCTGTGTTCATCTGTGGTTGGAACATGAATTTCAAAACACTCTCTTAGAGAACGTCAATTACGCTAATGATGTTAGAGAACGTCAAGAGTAAAAGTACAGGGCGACAAAACGTCCCGAAGACTTGCCCTGAACGAAGTGCAGGGGCTTAGTCTTCGGGACGCTGGGTACATTTCAGTTACCCTTCTCGCGCCGCTTTTCCAGCCGGCGAAAAAACCTGTAGAGGGGCGGTCCGATCAACCAGGCGATGAGAAGCAGAATCAACGCCGCTTCCCGCCAGCCAATCGCCAGCACAGGCTGACAGGCAAGCGCGCCCAACATCAGTGCAGATACCCCCGCCCAAAGTTCTTTTTTCATCGGACTACTTCAACATCGGCATCTTGATGCCGTGACGCTTCGCGGCGGCGATGGCTTCCTCATACCCCGCGTCGGCGTGTCGGACCACGCCCATGCCAGGGTCGGTCGTCAGCACCCGCTCCAGCCTGCGAGCCGCCTCGGGCGTTCCATCCGCCACGATGACCTGCCCGGCGTGCTGGCTGTAGCCCATTCCCACCCCGCCGCCGTGATGGAATGACACCCACGTCGCGCCGCCGACGGCGTTGATGAGCGCGTTGAGAATCGCCCAATCCGAAATCGCGTCCGAGCCGTCCTTCATCGCTTCGGTCTCGCGGTTGGGCGAAGCGACCGAACCCGAATCCAGATGGTCGCGCCCGATGACGATCGGCGCTTTGACCCTTCCGCTGGCAACCAGTTCGTTGAACTTGAGTCCCGCCCTGACGCGCTCGCCGTAACCGAGCCAGCAAATGCGGGCGGGCAACCCCTGAAACGGCACTTTCTCGCGCGCCATCGTCAGCCAGCGTTTGAGATGCTCGTCTTCGGGGAACAAATCCATGATTGCCTGATCGGTGACAGAAATATCTTCGGGGTCGCCCGAAAGCGCCACCCAGCGGAAGGGTCCCTTGCCCTCGCAAAACAGCGGGCGAATGTAGGCAGGCACAAAGCCGGGAAACTCGAAGGCGTCCGTCACGCCGTTGTTGTATGCCTGCTGGCGGATGTTGTTGCCGTAGTCGAACACCTCCGCCCCCGCGCGCTGGAACGCCAGCATGGCGCGCACGTGCTGAGCCATCGAATCCATCGCCATCTTCTTGTACTTTTCGGGATCAGACTTGCGCAACTCGTTCGCGGCTGCCACCGATAAGCCCGAAGGCACATACATCAACGCTTCATGCGCCGACGTTTGGTCTGTCACCACATCCGGAACGACTCCACGCTCCGCCAGTTCGTGATAGACATCCGCCGCGTTGCCGATCAGCCCAATGGACTTGGGAACCTGTTTGTCCTTGTATTCCTCCACCAGCGTCATCGCCTCTTCGAGGTTGTCCACCACCATGTCCACGTAGCCGATGGCGCGGCGGCGCTCGGCGCGTTCGGGGTCCACTTCCACGATGAGACCCACGCCTTCGTTCATGGTGATTGCCAGCGGTTGGGCGCCGCCCATCCCGCCGAGACCCGCAGTGAGGACGAATTTCCCTTTGAGCGAACCCCAGCCTTTGAGTTTGGCAAGCGCGCCGAAGGTCTCATAGGTGCCTTGCAGAATGCCTTGTGTGCCGATGTAAATCCACGAGCCGGCGGTCATCTGCCCGTACATGATGAGACCCTTTTTGGCGAGTTCGTCGAAGTGTTCCCATGTCGCCCAGTGCGGCACGAGGTTGGAGTTGGCAATCAGCACGCGGGGCGCGTCTTTGTGCGTCTTGAAGATGACCACCGGCTTACCCGATTGCACGAGGAGCGTTTCGTCCTCTTCCAGATTTTTGAGCGATTCGAGAATCGCATCGAACGATTCCCAATTCCGCGCGGCTTTTCCGCGCCCGCCATAGACGACCAGTTCTTCGGGCTTTTCCGCCACTTCGGGGTCGAGGTTGTTTTGGATCATGCGGTAGGCGGCTTCGCTGAGCCAGTTCTTACAGGTGAGGTGAGTGCCCCTCGGGGCGCGGACAGTTCTAGGTCCAGACATGATGCGTCTCCTTGTGGAATGAAAAAATCCCTCCCGGCAATTATACGACGGGAGGGATGTCCAATTGCGGAATGCGCTACGGGGAGATGCGTTGAACCGAAGCGCCGATTTGTTTCAAAACAGGCATGAGTTCAGCGGAAAACTGCTGGAGCGTCGCCAGTTGGACCATGATCAACTTGCCGCCCGACTGGAACAACAGGGTACCGGAACGCACGCGGATACGGCTTCCCGCCGCAGTGGGAGCGTTCTGCTCGAATTCGAATACCGCAACTTCTATACCTTGCGGGTTTGCAGCCGCAGGCTCGAAGGCAGAGGTGACTTTTGCACCTTCCTGCTTCACAGATTCTTCCAATGCGCCGCTGACAAAGTCCAAAGGCATGGTGGAAAGCAAACGATCTTCAATGGCAATTACAGTGATGTTGGTTGCAAAACCGTTCGTGGTGTATTTATTGTTTTTGTTGATGGCAATCAATCGAACAACATCCGGGTCCAGTTGGCTGAAGGTCTCGGCAATGCCTTTGATATCGGGGTTGTCTTTGGAAAGTTCCTGCAGGATGCCGGCGATGTCTTCTGTGGTAATGGGAATTGCCACCCAGTTATTCGGGATGATCATTTGGAACTTGTTATCGTAATCTGTGAACAGGGTCGAGCCGTCCGCCTGTTTTTCGGTGCGGACGCCCGTCGGCTTGGGCGTGGGGGTTGGGGTGTTTGTGGGAGTGGGCGTGAGGGTGGGCGTGGGACTCGGTGTGAAGGTGGGAGTAGGAGTGAAGGTGAGCGTGGGAGTGGGCGTTTGGGTGGCAAAAATGCTTCCGAGGTCGAGCGTCGCGCAGGACAGGGCGGTCAGCGCCACCACACCCAGGGACGACAGCAGGCGGAACAGGTGTTGTTTCTTCATCGCAGCCTCATTTCTCCTTTTTAAAAAATAATCCTCCTACGCCCCCTTCGCAGGAGGAGTGAAAGACAGGTTTATGCGGGTTTTGCAAGCAGGTCGGCGAAGTTGGTGCCTTTCAGCCGCCGCACCAGTTCCTCCTGCGCATCGCACCAGACCGGCTTGATGGGGCAGTCTTTATCGAAGGCGCAGGCGCCGCTCTCTCCCACGCATTCGTTCAATTGGATGGGACCGTCAATCGCCTCCACCACTTCCAGCAGGGTGATGTCCTTGGGGTCGCGGGCGAGCGTCACGCCGCCGCGTGCGCCGCGCGAGGTGTGGAGCAGTCCTGCAATCGAAAGTTGTGAAATGATCTTCGCCAGAAACGAAGGCGGAATGTTCTGTTCTTTGGCAATTGCGCTGGTGGCAGAGCGTTCAGAATTCCCCGCGCGCGCCAGGTGTAAAACAGCGCGCACCGCATAATCTGCCTGACGAGTGATTTGCATGGCAACCTTCCTTTTTTTGTCGTGCTAAAAAGTAGATAATCCCTGTCTCTTAACACGATTTTATGGTTTACGCCAACGGCAAACAAGTGATGGAGGTCACAGACGAATTATGACCTTTTACTCCAAATTAAAATAACATGAAAAGCAGGTATGTGCAACCTGCATTTGTGCGTATGAGACGTTCTCTAACGCCGGTTTACTTGACGAAAGATCTATCAGGGAACGGAGCCTGTGCCACATCAAAAAAAAGAGCGGGGTTCCCCCGCTCTCGGTTAATCGGTGATTGCCAGGTTGCCCGCCGCCATCTTGACGATGATGGTGAGCGTGGGACCCTCCCCGCTCTGTGTGTACACATTGCCGTTCTGCGACCAGCTGGAACTCAGGCTGACGCTCGCCAGCGCGCTGTCCACCGTCACTTTGGCGTTCACGCCTTTGGGGATGATCAATTGCACACTGCCCGCGCCCGCCGAAATGTTGACTGCGCCGTCGCGCTTCAGGCTGCCGCTGAAGTCGAGTTTATAGTTGCCGGCGCCGCCGGAAAAAATCAGCGTGGAAAAGTTCGCGTTGGCGAGTCCGCTCAAGGTCACGTTGGAGGCGCCCGTTTCGTAACGCAGGACGGACATCTCGGTGAGGTTCGGTTCCGCAAAAGACAATTCCACCTCCGCCGCGCCATCCTTGACCGTCAGGCTGGTGAGCGTCAGCCCGCCCAGTTCGAATCTGCCGCTGTAGGCGCCGGCGTTGATGTTCAGGTCGAGCGGCGCGCTGCCCAGTTTCAAATCCCACTGGTTTTGGATGTCGTTGAAATTGGCGATGTTCTTCAAACTGCCCTGCTTGATCTCGACGCTGCCCTCGCTTTGGATGATTTCGGGCTTGAGGCTTGCGACGTTATAGACCGCCGTGCCTTCCACAAGTCCGTTCGCACCGGGGGAGAGGGTCAACGAGCCCGCGCCGAACGAAAGGGTCAATCGCGTCTCGCTGGACCCCGAGCCTGCCACCGCAATGGATTCCTTCACCTCCGCCCCCGGCGTGACGCTTTCGGGCAGGTTGATGTCGAAGCCGCACGCCATGCCTGCAAGCGCAAGTACAAGAATGGCTGAAATAACTTTCGCGTTCATACTGTATCTCCTTCTGAATCGAACATTACAGCGCAGAATATTTCGATTGGCTCATATTCAATTCACGTGCAGACGGCGCTGCACACTCTTTACAGATGAGCCTTTCGATTTTTGTGTAAAAGCGGCGCGAGATTAATCTCGCAGTACGAATTTTCATCTCTTTCTGCGTCTAATTACGGGCGGGGGTGAGATTGGTTGCAAACAAAAAGCCTCTCCCGGCAGGAGAGGCGCTGTGACGGCGTTATGGAACTTTCCGTCACTTCCGCAGTTCGGGCGATTTCAACGCCGCGTTCAACGCCTCGTGCACCGAGCGCACTTCGATGACTTCAATGCCCTTCGGGTAGGCTTCGCTCTTGCGCAATGCCTTTGGCACGATGGCGGTTTTGAAGCCCAGTTTGGCGGCTTCCCTCAGCCGCGCCGGCATTTGACCGGGCATGCGCAGTTCGCCTGCCAGACCGATCTCGCCGATCAGCACCGCGTCGGCTTTGACGGGAATATCCCTCCATGAGGAGGCGATGGCGACGGCGATGGCGAGGTCGGCGGCGGGTTCGTCAATTTGCAAGCCGCCCACCACGTTGACGAAAATATCCTGCTCGCCCAGTTTGAAGCCGGCGCGGCGGGTGAGCACGGCGGCGATGAGGAGCAGACGGTTGAAGTCCACGCCGTTGGCGGTGCGGCGGGCATTGCCGAATTGCGTGGGCGAGGTGAGCCCTTGAATTTCGACGAGGATGGGGCGCGTGCCTTCCATCGTCACTGCAATGGACGAGCCTGCCGCGTTGACCATCCGCTCGGCGAGGAACGCCTCGGAGGGGTTGGGCACTTCGATCAGCCCGCCCTCGCGCATTTCAAAGACACCCACTTCGGAGGTCGCGCCGAAGCGGTTCTTGACCGAACGCAGGAGGCGGTATGCCTGGAAGCGGTCGCCTTCGAGGTAGAGGACGGTATCCACGATGTGTTCCAGCACGCGCGGACCGGCGATGGCGCCCTCTTTGGTCACATGCCCGATGACGAAGACCGAGATGCCGCTGGTCTTTGCCAGTTCGCGCAGGCGCGAGGAGCACTCGCGCACCTGTGAAACGGAGCCGGCGGAGGAATCCAGTTCGGAGAGGTACACGGTTTGAATGGAGTCGATGATCAGCAGGTCGGGTCTGGTTTCGTTGATGTGGTTGAGGATGACTTCGAGGTTGGTTTCGGTGACGAGCAGGAGGTCCTTGGGCAGGTCGCGCGTGCCGTTCAGGCGCACGGCACGCATCTTGATTTGGCGTTCCGATTCTTCCCCGGAGACGTACAACACGCGTTTCTGATTCGCCATTTCCATCGTCATTTGCAGCATGAGCGTGGACTTGCCGATGCCCGGGTCGCCGCCGACCAGCACGATGGAGCCGGGCACGATGCCGCCGCCCAGCACACGCGCAAATTCGCCAATGGGCAGGTGGATGCGGTCTTCGGCGTCAGCGGAGACGTCGCCGATGGGGCGTGGAACAGACCTCCCCGTCAGCCCGCGAACCGCTTTTGTCTTCTGCGACGAT
Source organism: Anaerolineales bacterium (assembly GCA_034432325.1). Lineage (GTDB taxonomy): Bacteria > Chloroflexota > Anaerolineae > Anaerolineales > Villigracilaceae > Defluviilinea. The sequence goes on along the minus strand of DAOUBY010000134.1, from coordinate 858 downwards.
TCATCGTGGACGACTTCCTCCACCATGCTGTTGAACGATCCGCATTGGGGGCATTTCCCCATGTAGGAGGCGGCAACCCGCCCGCATTGTTGACAGACGTAGCGTGTTTGGGTCTTTGGCATTTCACTTCTCCCCCTCTCCCGCAGGAAAAGGGCAATTCATCCGCGCTTATTTGACAATTCCCCTGTCGTCCAAGAATTCAACGGGGTTTTTATCTTTGCCGTGTTCCCACATGAGGGAATAAAACCAGATGCCGCTTTCCCCAATCCAGAAGTCGGCGGGGGTAAATGCCATGTTCGAGTCGAGTGGTTTCTTGTCGCTTTCGGGCGTGTATTCCGCCTGCCAGCCGAAAAGTTCCCCGCGCCAATATTTGCCTAATTTGTGCAGATGCTCTGCAAAGGCTTTGGCTTCCTTCAAATCGGGAACCGCCAGCGGAAGAATAGGTTCGTAGCCTGCATGCGCAGGGATTTTCGCTTTAACCGTTAACATATTTGCCTTTCTCCTCATTCCAGGCATTCAAGAGAAATTCCAGATTATCTTTAATAACTCACCTTACGCGGTAGCGCGAGATTCTCGCCCTGCCTGCGCCAGTGCCGCAGGCACAGGTGAGCCTGCCAAAGGGTATCTCGCTTTTTCAGGCGACATGAATGTCGCGCTACGAAGAACTGCGTAAGGTGAATGTCGCGCTGCGAAGAACTGCGTAAGGTGAAATAGACCTCTTGCAAAAGTACGCCAGAGAGTGCACAATACGCTCTGGAGCAGGAGATGTTCTCTAAGAGAGTGTTTTATAAATCGGGATTTACCGTAGATGAACACGGATGAACACTGATTCTGAAGAAAAACGGGATGAAATCACCT
>DAOUBY010000133.1:0-5254 GCA_034432325.1 Anaerolineales bacterium | reverse complement strand
CGGTAGAGACCGCCAAATACGCGCTTTCGTGAAGTACTGAATTTATCTGTGTTCATCTGTGGTTGGAACATGAATTTCAAAACACTCTCTTCGAGAATGCCGATTACGCGTAAGTCCTACCAATAAAAAAGCCTGCCAGTAACGGGATCCCTCAATCCCGTTCGAACGGCACGCCCAGGGCGGCAGGCGGCGAAGTGCGCATGGCACGCAAAAGTTTGGCAAACACGCGGCGGGCAGAATCGGGCATGGCGGCGAGCGTCCGCTCCACCCATTCCGCATTGCCGATGTTGACGAAGAGCAGGGTGAGAATCATCAGCGGGAAGGGCGCAACCTGCAAGACCTGCGAGGGAACCTGCGTCAGCACCGGCTGAAGCACCAGCCCCAGCCACTGGAGCAGGGCAAAGAGGTACGCGCCGAACGCCCCGCGCAGGGGATTCCAGCCGCCGAAAATGGTGATGGAGAGGGCGATCCAGCCGAAGCCGTCGAGGCCGGAGATCGTCCCCATCCAGCCGGCGCGCGTCGCCAGCGAGAAGGCGGGTCCCGCCAGACCGATCAACGCCCCGCCGACAACGGTATAGACGTAGCGCATCCGGTTGACGTTTGCGCCGCGAATGTACGCCGCTGCTGGCTTCTCGCCAATTCCCTGGAGCATCAGCCCCGGGCGGGTACGGAAGATCCATGCCCAGGCGAGGAAAATGGCGGCAAAACTGATGTAAGTGATAACGTCATGCTGAAAGAACAACCGCCCCACCACCGGCAAATTGCTCAAGCCGGGGATGGGCACCGCCTGCAAACGCGGACCCGGCAAGCCCATGTAGGGATTGCCGAGGAAGTAGGAGAGGTCGCGGCAGGTGAGCGCGAGGACGAAGCCCACCGCCACCTGCGACTGCTGCAAGGTGATGCCGGCAAACGCCACAATCAACGCCACCAGCGCGCCGATGAGCATCCCTGCCAGAAAACCGAGCAGAATGCTGTTTGTGTTGTAAGCGACGGCAAACCCGCCCATGGCGGCGAGCAAAATCGTCCCGTTCATCGAAAGGTTGATCACGCCCGCCCGTTCGGAGAGCGTTTCACCGATGACTGCAAAGATCAGAGGGGAGGCGGAAGCAAGCACCCCCGCCAGACCGATGAGAAGGGTTTCCTGCGTCATGACTGCGCCCTCCTCTCGAATTTCTGACGAACGCCTTCCGCCAGCAGGACGAACAACACCAGCACGCCCTGCAAAACACCAGAAAGGGACGAATCGAGTTTCATGAGAATGGGAAGTTGGATACTGCCGATGTTCAGCGCCGCGAAGAACAGCGCCACCGGCGTCGCCCAAACCGCCTGATAATTGACCAGCATGGCAACCATCAAGCCGAGATAGCCATATCCGCTTGAAATGGAAGGGATAAGCCGGTGATACACCGCCGCCACCTGCATGGCGCCCGCCGCTCCTGCCAGCGCTCCGCAGATGAGGAACGAGTACATTGAATATTGCCAGGTGGGAATACCCAGCAAATACGCCGCGCGGAAGTTCTTGCCCACCGCTTTGAGACGCAGCCCAAAATACGTCCCCTGCAGAAGAAAATAGACGAACACGATGCCAATCAGCGCCAGCGCCAGCGCCCAGGGGCTGATCCGCAAATCGGTCAACAGCGGAAGCGAAAACTCATCCGGGAAGGGAACCGTCCCGCTCATGGAGGCGACGCCCGGCCGCTTCCACGGTCCGAAGATCAGGTAGATGGTGAGGGCGGTGGCGACAAAGTTCAAGCCCAGCCCGCCGAAGATTTCGTTCACGCCGCCGAACACCTTGAGCGCGCCCGCCAGCGCCGCCCAGAGCGCCCCGCCGATCATCCCGCCGAGGATGGCGAGGAAGATGATGAGCGCCGGCGGCAGACTGCTCTCCAGGAAGAGGCGATAGATCCAGGTCGTGGCGATTGCCCCCAGCACCACCTGTCCCTCCACGCCGATGTTCCAAAGACCGGCGGAAAAGGTCACCAGCAAGCCGGCGGTGACGAGCAGCAACGGCACAAACGCGACGAGCACTTCCGCAAACTTCCGCATCGAGCCAAACGACCCGGCAAAGATGTTTCGGAACGCCTCGAGCGGCGAAGCGCCCACTGCGACGAGAATCAACGAGACCACGCCAAACGAAAGCGCCAGCGCCGCGAGTTGATAGACAATGCCTCCAAAACGACTCTTAATCATGCGCTTCTCCCATGTCTGCCCAGCCCTTTCCGCCGATCAATTGACCGAGTTGCTCCACGGTGGTCGCTGCTGCATCGAGCGGCGGCGACACCCGCCCGCTGAAGAAGACCAGCACGCGGTCGCTGTATTGCAAAATCTCCTCCAGGTCCGACGAGATGAAGATGATGGCTGTTTTCAAGCGGCAGCGTTCCTTGAGCTTGTTCCAAATGTAAATCACTGATTCAATATCCAGCCCGCGGGTGGGGTGTTCGAGCAGGACGAGCGAAAGCGGGGTTTGCAGCAACGCCAGTTCGGCGCGCTGTTGATTGCCGCCTGAAAGCGATTCCACCGGCGAAAGCGGCGTGCCGCGGATGTTGAAGGCTTTGATGCGCTCCTCCGAAAGCCGCACGCCAGCCTCACGGTCAATGAACAGCCCTTTCGGCGCTTCTGCCAGGACGAAGTGGTCGGTGAGGCTCAAGCCGGGGATCAACCCTTCCTCGAGGCGCGCCGCGGGGAGAAAGTTGACGCCCGCCCGTTTGAAGGCGTGATAGGTTTTTCCGGTCATATCCCGACCGTTGAGCAGGATGCGGCCGCCGACGGGTCTCACCAGCCCGGCGCAGGCGCGGATGAACAAATCCTGTCCCGATCCTTCCATGCCTGCCAGCCCAATGACTTCGCCGGCGTGCACATCGAGGGAGACGTTGCGAATCTTCAACCGCACATCCTCCAGCGAAACGTTTTGCAGGGAGAGGATGACCTCCTCCTGTTGTGCGCTCTGCCGTTCGCCGAGGGTAATCTCCTTGCCGAACATCATTTCCACCAGTTTGGAGGTGACGTAGGGGGGCTTTGCCTCGCCCACCAGTTCACCGGCGCGCAGGACGGCGACCTTGTCGCAGAGGTGTTCCACGTCTTCGAGTTTGTGCGAGACGAAGATGACCGTCATGCCCTGCGCGGCGAGTTTCTTCAGGGTGGCGAAGAGTTTGGTCTTTTGCGAGGCGCTGATGCCGGTCGTCGGTTCGTCGAGGATGAGGACGCGGGCGCCCAGCCACAGCAGGCGGATGATTTCGAGCTGCTGGCGTTCGCCCACGGTGAGCGAGTCCACGTAACTGTCGGGGTCGAGGGAAAAGTCGAATTGTTCGGCGAGCCGCCTAAAGTCCCGTGCGGCCGCGGTTCGGTTGGGGAAGAGTCCGCCCGATTGTCCGAGCAGGAAGTTGTCCAACACGCGCATGGGAGGGAAGTCCAGCGGGTCTTGGTGAAGCATGCCGATGCCGACGTGAATGGCGTCGGCGGGGGAGTGGATGACGACGGGCTTGCCATCCAGAAGGATTTCGCCGCCCGGGTCGGCTTGAATGAACCCGGAGAGGATTTTCATCAGCGTGCTTTTGCCGGCGCCGTTTTCCCCTAAAATGCCTTGAATGGAGCCGGCGGGAATGAACAGGTTGATGCCCTTGTTGGCATGGACGCTGCCAAAGTGTTTGTGAATGTTTTTCAATTCAATGTTCATGGGCGGGCGCTCCAGGGGCGCAGGTAACGAAAGGGGCGCAGTGGAGTCTGCGCCCCTCGAGAAATGGTTTGTCAGGTTATTGGGAAGCGCTCAAGCCTTCCATGCCTTCGAGCAGTTGCGGCAAATACCAGATTTGCTGGTCGGTGGCAACTTCGCCGTCGGCGAGGTAGGGAGTGCCATCCTGCAGGTTGAGCGGACCCGTCCACAGGTTCAGCCCGCCCGCCAGTTCGGCGATGAAGGAGTCCACTGCGGCGGAGGCTTCGGCGCTGAGCGCCTTGCCCTTGACGAAGCCGACCATGGAGGTGTCGTGGTTGTTGATGTCGCTCCAGTCGGGACCCGACCAGACGAACTGCGACTGCCACGTGCCGTCCATGGCAGACTTGATGGCTTTGACGTAATCGGGACCCCAGTTGAAGTAAGGCACGCCCAGGCAGACATCCGGCGCGGCGTCGCAGGCGGCGACATAATCGTAGGCGATGCCGAACGAGGGTTTCCCTTCGGCGGTCTGCTTTTGGGCTTCGGCGAGGTTGACCGGGTTGTCAATGCCGGAGATGACCACATCGTAGCCGGTGGTGTAGAAGTCGTTGGAGACTTGCACCGGGTCGGTGGTCACGCCGGGGATGTGGAACCAGAAGCCGATCCAGGTCACCTTGAACTGCAGGTCGGCGGGGTCCTTGCCGGCTTTTTCCCAGCAGTGTTTCGCGCCCAGGTAGGCGGAGGCGGCGAGGCGGCGGGTCTCGTCGTTGATCAGCGGACCAAGATAGCCGATCTTGCCGGTTTGGGTGGTGAGGGCAGAGGCGCAGCCGGCGATCATCTTGCCGTATTCCATGCGTCCCATGATGTTAATGAGGTTGGGGATTGCCTCATACGCCTTGCCGTCCTTCCAGACCTGGTCGCCGGAAGCCATGATGACCTTGATGTCGGGATGTTTCTTGGCGAAGGCGGTGGAGGCGTCCTTCATGTCGTCGGAATTGAAGATGATCAGTTTCGCGCCCTGGGCAACCAGTTCTTCGGCGAGTTGATCGGGTGTGGTGCCCTGGCGGTCGGCAGGGTTGACCTTGTCGAGGTAGATCATCTTGGCGCCGAGTTTTTCCTCCACATACAAGCCGGCTTCGTAGTGCGCCTGGCTCCAGCCGTTATCGTTATACGGACCAACCAGGAGCATGCCAAAAGTAAACGGTTCTTCCGCTGCCGCCGTCGGCTGTTCGGGGGCGGCGGTGGGGGTAGCCTTCGGGCTGCACGCTGACAGCACAAGCGCGAACAACATCAGCGTCGTGGCGAATTGCAAAAGTGTCTTGCGCATTTCTTCTCCTCTTCGTTTGTAATTTGGTGACAAAACAATCCGGGAGATGACAAAATTCTCTTCTGCGGCTGCCTCCTTTCTCTATACTGTACCGGCTCATTGTTCGCAAGGTAGTCGGGCATGCTTGGAAATCCTGGCGCGCATTCGGCGTTTTGCCTTGTGTGTATTCGGCGTTCTCTTACGCCGATGGACACGTTAGAGAACGTGTCCTACGCCTCCAATGATGCTCGACGTGTCTTGGCGCGTATTCGGCGTTCTCTTACGCCGATGGACGCGTT
>DAOUBY010000132.1:0-10534 GCA_034432325.1 Anaerolineales bacterium | reverse complement strand
AATATCAACTCGAGTACCCGTGTCACTCACCCGAGGAACAGCGCTGGTTCGTCGCCCGCGTCACCCGCTTCACCCTCGAGGGCGAAATGCGCGTGGTGGCGGCGCACGAAAACATCACTGAGCGCAGGCTGGCGGAGGACGCCATCCGCGAGCGCGAGGAACACTACCGCGCCATCTTCAACGGCGTGCAGGATGCCATCCTGGTCGAAACCTTCGACGGCAAAATTCTGGCGGTCAACGACCGCGCCTGCGAAATGTTCGGCTACACCCGCGAGGAATTTCTCACCAAAACCGTCAGCGACCTGATCCCGCCTGGTCAACCCGTTTTGATGGCTTCCAAGGAGGGGGAGGCTGACTCGTTCATCGAAACCTACAACCTGCGCGCCAACGGCGAGCGCTTCCCGGTGGAAATCAGCGGCAGGGTGCAAACCCTCGGCGGCAGGGAGATTCTGCTGGTCATCCTGCGGGATGTGACCGAACGCAAAAAGGCGGAGGAAGCCATCCGCTGGCAAAACGCCTACCTGGCGGCGCTTCAAAAAACGACCCTCGAACTGCTCTCCCAACTCGACCTGAACACCCTGCTCGAAAACATCGTCGAGCGGGCAGGCGCGCTCATCGGCACGACCGCTGGCACGCTCGAACTGGTGGATCTGCAAAGCGGAAAACTGATCCCGCGCGTGGGCAAAGGCGTTCTCAAAAATGTATTCGGCTACGAGGTGCGGCGGGGCGAGGGGGTTACCGGCACGGTCTGGCAGACCGGCAAACCCCTGCTCGTGTACGATTACGACCACTGGGAGAACCGCCTCGACGGCTTCCCCAAAGGCTTGATTTCCTCCATCGCCGCCGTGCCGCTCATCACCAACGAGCGCGTGACCGGCGTGCTTGCCCTGGCGTACGAATTTGCCTCCCAAAAGAAATTCACCTATCAGGATGTCGAAATCCTGACCCAGTTCGCGCGTCTGGCGTCCATTGCCATCGAAAACGCCAGCCTGTTCTCCGCCGCCCTGCGCGAACTGGAGGAAAAAACACTGGCGGAAAAAGCCCTGGCGGAAAGCGAAGCGAAATACCGCTCACTGGTGGATCAAATTCCCGCCATTGTCTATCTGGACGATGCGCAGGCGGACCTCCCGGTCACACGCTTTGTCAGCCCGCGCATTCAGGAACTGCTCGGCTACTCGCCCGAAGAGTGGATGGCGGGCAATTTCGAGATTTGGGTGCAAAGCATCCATCCCGAAGACCGCGAGCGGGTCATCAACCATTACCTCGCCTGCATGCGGGACGGCTCGCTTTTTGCCGAGGAATACCGCATGCTCACCCGCGACGGGCGCGTCGTGTGGGTACGCGACTCCGCCTCCGTTCAAACCGACGAGAGCGGCAAGCCGCTCCGCATGCAGGGCATCCTTCAGGATATTACCGAAATCAAAGAGGCGGAAGCCGCCATGCGCCTGCAAAGCGCCGCCCTCGAAGCCGCCGGCAACGCCATCGTCATCACCGACCGCGGCGGAACCATCCAGTGGGTCAACAGCGCCTACACCCGCCTGACCGGTTACACCTTGGAAGAAGCCCTCGGCAAAACGCCGCGCATCCTCTTTTCCGGCGTGCAGGATCAGGCGTTCTACAAGCAGCTCTGGGACACCATCCTTGCGGGGCAGGTCTGGCATGGCGAGCTCGTCAACAAACGCAAGGACGGCTCGCTTTATAACGAAGAACAGACCATCACTCCCCTGCTCGATTCGCAGGGGCGGGTCACGCACTTCATCGGCATCAAGCAGGATATCACCAGCCGCAAACGCACCGAGGAAACATTGCGGGCAAGCGAACTGAAATACCGTTCCCTCATCGAGCAGCTGCCCGCCATCGTTTACATTGACCGCCTCGACGGCAGCGGGCAGACCCTGTTCATCAGCCCCCAAATCGAAACCTTCTTTGGCGTTCCCGTGGATGAATGGATGAAAGCCGACATTTCGCTCTGGCTCGACCTCATCCACCCCGAAGACCGCGAGCGGGCGATCCAGGCATACCAGCGCCTCAAAGACCATAACGAACCCTACGATCTGGAATATCGGGTGATCCGCCGCGACGGAAAGACGATTTGGATTCACGATAAAGGGCAGGTTCTTTCCGCCCCCGGCGGCGAATTATGGATGCACGGCGTCATGTTCGATGTCACCGAACGCAGGCAGGCGGAGGAACGCATCCGCCGCCAGGTGGGATACCTCTCCGCCCTGCGCGAAATTGACCAGGCGATCACCTCCAACTTCGACCTGCGCGTGAGCCTGAATTTCCTGCTCTCCCGCGCCGTCAAACTGCTCTCGGCAGATGCCGCCGACGTTCTACTCATCGCCCCCTCCAGCGACCTGCTCCAATTCGAGGCGGGCGTCGGCTTCCGCACCCACCTGCCCGAAAGGGCGGGCATCAAACTCGGCGAGAGTTACGCCGGCATCGCCGCCCAGGAACGCCGTCTCGTCCAAATTCCCAACCTGCAATACGACCCCGACAACCGCTTCACCCACGGACCTTTCAAGGATGAGGGGTTCGTCAGTTACTACGGCATGCCGCTCATCGTCAAAGGCCGGGTGCTGGGCGTGCTGGAGGTGTTCCATCGTTCGCCCGTGCGCCACAATGAAGAGTGGTTCAGCCTGCTCGAATCGCTGGCGGGGCAGGCGGCAATCGCCGTCGAAAACGCCCAGTTGTTCAACGACTTGCAAAAGGAACTGCTGGAAAGAAGACTGGTGGCGGAACAGTTGCGCCAAAGCCATGCAGAACTCGAAAAGCGGGTGGAGGAGCGCACCGCCGACCTCCAGCGCGTCAACTTCGAACTTCAGCGCGCGCTGCGCGTCAAGGACGAATTCCTCGCCAACATGAGCCACGAACTGCGCACCCCGCTCAACGCCGTCATCGGTCTCTCCGACAGCCTGGCGGAACAAATCGCGGGACCGTTGAACGAAAAGCAGCAAAAATACATCGCCACCATCCGCGAAAGCGGACAGCACCTGCTCGAACTCATCAACGACATCCTCGACCTCGCCAAGATCGAAGCCGGGCACGTCAGCCTCAGCCGCGAAAAAGTGGATGTCACCGTCATCTGCCAGGCAAGCCTGCGCATGATCAAACAAATCGCCCAGAAAAAGAACCTCGAGGTCTTCTTCGACATGGACACCGGCATCGGTCTCATCTGGGCGGATGAACGCCGCCTCAAACAAATGCTGGTCAACCTGCTCAGCAACGCCGTGAAATTCACGCCGGAGAACGGCAAAATCGGCTTGCAGGTGCGCGGCGACCGCGAAAAGAACATCCTGACCTTCACCGTGTGGGATACCGGCATCGGCATCCGCGAAGAAGACCTGCCGCGCCTCTTCCAGCCTTTCGTGCAGTTGGATTCCGATCTGGCGCGCCAGGCGGGCGGCACCGGGCTGGGGCTGGCGCTGGTGGCAAAAATGGCGGCAATGCACGGCGGCAGCGCCGGCGTCGAAAGCGAGCCGGGCAAGGGCAGCCGCTTCTCCATCCGCCTGCCCTGGGAATCGGCGCTCGTCACCGGTCCGCTGCCGGAGTGGAGAACCGGCAAACTCAAGCCCAAACAAAAAACGCCCGAAAACCAGCGTCACACCATCCTGCTGGTGGAAGATACCGAAGAAGTCGTCCTGCTCATGCGCGATTACCTGGAATACAACGGTTTCAAAGTGGCGGTTGCCCCCAACGGCGTGGAGGGCGTGGCTCAAGCCGAAGCAATCCAGCCCAGCCTCATCCTCATGGACGTGCAAATGCCGGTCATGGACGGGCTGGAAGCCACACGCCGAATACGCAAAATTCCCTCGCTTCAGCGCACCCCCATCATCGCCCTCACCGCCCTCGCCATGAAAGGCGACCGCGAACGCTGTCTCGAAGCGGGCATGAACGACTACATCAGCAAACCGCTGGAACTCAACGCCCTGCTGCAAATCATCCAGACCCATCTCGACAAAACGGAGGCGGCGCCGGCATGATACGCAGCGCGATGAAGGTCGGAGAACACCCCTTCCACGGAGCATACCTTGATGAAACCAATCATTCTCATTGTGGACGATGAGCCGGCAGGGCGGAACGTCATCGAATCCGTCCTGTTCAACCAGGGGTACAACCTGGAGTTTGCCGTCAACGGGCGCGACGCGCTCAAAAAAGCCAAAGCGCTCAAGCCCGACCTCATCCTGCTCGACCTGATGATGCCCGAAATGGACGGCATGCAGGTCTGCCAGCGGCTGCGCGCTGACCGTGAACTGGCGGAGGTGCCGGTGGTGATGGTCACCGCCCTCGACGACCGCAACATGCGCATCGCCTGCCTGGACGCCGGAGCGGATGACTTCATCACCAAACCTTTCGACCGCGCCGAACTGCGCGCGCGCGTCCGCACCATCACCCGCCTCAACCGCTACCGCCTGCTGCACGACCGCGACCTGATCACCTCCTGGATTGCGGAAAAAGCCAGCGACGGCTACCTGCAGGTGAACAGCGAGGACCGCATCCTCTTCATCAACCAGCGCGCCCGCTTCTACCTCGGTCTGGATGTGGACTCCAAAGAGCCGGTCTCCGGCTCCTTCCTGGAAATCGTCTCACGCCAGTACATGCTTCACCCCGAACCTGCCTGGGCGGGCTGGCCCCATTCCCTGCAAAACCCCGCGCAGAGCCGCTTCCTCGTCCGCCCCGAATCGGAGACGGCGCACGAGTTCTGGCTGGAGGCGGCAGTCTTCGAGCCGCCGGCTGCCAACGAAGATATGCCTCAAACGCGCATCCTGCGCCTGCGCGATGTGACCGCTGAAATCCTGAACCGCCGCAACACCCGCAGTTTTGGCGAGGCGGTCACCCACAAAATCCGCACGCCGGTCACCCACATCGTCTCCAGCCTCGACCTGCTCGCCCGCCATGCGCCGAAACTCTCGCCGGAGGAAATCTCACAACTTGCCGGCACCGCCCTGCGGGGCGCCAAACGCCTGCAAGAGACGCTCGACCGCATTCTCAAATACGCCAACATTATGCCCGCCACCGACGCCGGCGGCGGATTCCCCTCCGCCCAACTCAAGCCCCTGCTGGAACGGATTGCGGCGGAGGTGGGAATCGCCTCGCTGACGGTGACGACTGCCGGCGGCGTAAACGAGGCGAAACTGGCGCTCCCGCTCCCCTCGCTGGAAGTGGTGTTTTGGGAAATTCTGGGCAATTCCAAAAAGTTTCATCCTGCCGGCGCGCCCGCCGTCAGCGTGGAGGTGTTTCAGCAGCGGTCTGGTCAGGTCACCCTGCGCATCAGCGACGACGGCGTGACGCTTTCGCCGCGTCAATTATCCATTGCCATGCTGCCCTACTATCAGGGCGAAAAGGATTTCACCGGTGAAGCGCCCGGCATGGGGCTGGGACTTTCCACCGTCAACGCCATTGTGTGGGGCGCAGGCGGCTCCTGCCGCATCATGAACCGCGAAGCGGGCGCCGGCGTCACCGTCGAACTCACCATCCCCGAAGTCCGCACCGCAGAAACATCCCTGCCGCACAAGGAGATCCCGCAATGAACGGATACACCAGCACCATCCTCATCGTGGACGACGACGCCGCCAACCGGCAAACCCTCGAATCCATTCTCGAACCGGAAGGTTATCAACTGGAAACCGCCGAAAACGGATGGCAGGCAATCGAACGGGCAAAAGCCATCCAGCCGGATGTCATCCTGCTGGATGTGATGATGCCCGGCATGAACGGTTTTGAAGTCTGCCGCTCCATTCGCGAACACGAAGAACTTGCCGAAGTGCCCATCCTCTTTCTCACCGCGCTCGATGACCACCAATCCATGCTGAGCGGCATCAGCGCCGGCGGCGACGACTTCATCACCAAGCCCTTCGACCGCGCCGAACTACGCGCCCGCCTGCGCACCATCACTCAGTTGAACCGCTTCCGCAAACTGGTGGAGGAGCGCAAAAAACTCGAAGAAGCGCATCAGCAACTGCTCAAAGCCTACGACCAGACCATCGAAGGCTGGTCGCGCGCCCTCGACCTGCGCGACAAGGAAACCGAAGGGCACTCCCAGCGCGTCACCCAACTGACCCTCGAACTTGCCAAAGCCGCCGGGCTGGAGGGCGAGGCGCTCACCCACATCCGCCGCGGAGCGCTTCTGCACGACATCGGCAAACTCGGCATCCCCGACTCCGTCCTGCTCAAACCCTCCCACCTCGACGACGACGAGTGGGAACTCATGCGCCATCATCCGCAAATGGCGTACGACATGCTCTACCCCATCGAATACCTGCGCCCCGCCATTGAAATCCCCTACTGCCACCACGAAAAATGGGACGGCAGCGGCTATCCGCGCGGCTTGAAAGGCGAGGAAATCCCCTTCTCTGCCCGTCTCTTCGCCGTTGTGGACGTGTGGGACGCGCTGACCTCCGAGCGCCCCTACCGCCCCGCCTGGTCTCCCGAAAAAGCCCTTGCCCACATCCGCGAACAAGCCGGCAAACACTTCGACCCTCGAGCGGTGGAACTCTTCTTCAAAGTCATACGGCAGCATTAAAGCGCACGCTTTATCATGTCGAGCGCAGCGAGACATCCTGCCAGGGTATGGAAGCCTTTCTGGTATAAAATACTCCCATGCCCTCCATCATCCCCATCCTGCGCGCGCGGCGCGAGCGGCGCATTGCCAGGCGGCGCACAGACGAAGCCCGCACGCGCAGTCTCCTCCTCGGCGCGGGGATGCTGCTCTCCCTGCTGACCGCCGTCCTCATCCTCGCCGCCGCCTTCGGCTACCTCAGCCTGACGCGCAGCCTGCCCTCCCCGCAACTCCTGCCTGCCCTGCTCAACCCGCCCGGCGGCTTGCTCCTCCAGCCCACGCGCATCACCGACCGCACGGGCGAAACCGTCCTCTACACCTTTGCCCCCTCCGATTCGCCCCGCCGCTACATCCCCCTCGGCGAGACCAACCCCCAGCGCCTCCCCAAATCCCTCGCCGATGCGGTCATCGCCCAAAGCGACCCGAACTTCTGGCGTCATGGCGGCTATGACCTCGCCTCGATTACCAATTACCAATCTCACCCCACCCTCGCCCAGCGCCTCGTCTTCGACCTCCTGCTCTTCGACGAACCGCCCTCCCTGCGCCGCGCCCTGCGCGAACGCATCCTTGCCGCGCAAATCACCGCCGTCTTCGGGCGCACCCAAATCCTCGAGTGGTATCTCAACTCGGCGAACTTCGGGCGTCACGCCTTTGGCGCCGAAGCCGCCGCCCAACTTTACTTTGGAAAATCGGCAGCCCAACTGACCACCGCCGAATCCGCCATCCTTGCCGCCGTCAGCGACGCGCCCAGCCTCAACCCGCACGACGCCCCCCAAACCGCCCTCGAACGCGGCAGGGAGACCATTCGGGAAATGTCTGCGCTCGGACTTTTATCCGACGAAGCGACCGCCAACGCCCTCGGAGAATCGCCCCGCTTTCAACCTCCGCCTCCGACTCCGCCCCAGCCTGCCCCTGCCTTCGTCAACCTGCTCCTCGCCCAATTGGACACCCAATTCCCGCGCGAACGCATCGAACGCGGCGGCTTGACGGTCGTCTCCACCCTCGACTACGACCTGCAAAAGCAAGCCTCCTGCGTCACCGCCTACTACGCCGCGCGGCTGGCGGGACTGCCCGACCCGCTCCTCGAGTGCCGCTCGCTCCGCTACCTCTCCGCACTGCCGCCCGGGGTCACCGCCGCAGAGTCATCCGCCAGCGCCATCATCACCGACCCCAGGACGGGACAGGTGCTGGCGCTCGTGGGAGAAACGTTTCAGGCGCAGGAAACGCCCCTCGTTGGCGCACACAGCCCCGGGTCCAGTTTGGATGCGTTCATCTACCTGACGGGATTCACGCGGGGCTTGAGTCCAGCGTCTTTGATTTGGGACATCCCCGGCAAGACCTCCGTCCAAAACTTCGACGGCGTCTATCACGGACCGCTGCGTCTGCGGGCGGCGCTGGCAAACGATTATCCCGCGCCCGCCGCGCAGGTGCTGGCGCAGATGGGCGCCGAGAATGTGAGGAAGATCGCCGCCTCGTTTGGGGTTTCGCGTGAGGCGCCGCTGTCGCTGTTGGATGCCGCAGGGGCGTATGGGGTCTTCGCGCAGAACGGCGTGTACTTTGGTCAGAACGTGGGCGATAAGTTCACGCCGTCCGCCATTCTGCGGGTGGAGGGCGGCGACGGCAGTATCTGGCTCGACTGGTCCACGCCGCAGGCAAAGCCGGTGGTGACGCGCGGACTGGCGTACCTGATGAACCACGCGCTCAGCGACGAGACGGCGCGCGCCGGCTGGCTGCGCGACACCCCTCTGCTGGAGGCGGGCAGACCCGCCGCCGTGAAACTCGGGCAGACCGAAGACGGGCGGGATACGTGGGCAATCGGCTACTCGCCTTTGCGGGTGGTTGCGGCATGGACAGGCTCTCGTCAGTCTTCCCCGCTCCAAGGCGGAGCGAGAGGGGTTGCCGCCCTGTGGAGCGCGCTGATGCAAAGCGCCTCGCAAAACGTGCCGCCCGAAGACTGGTCTTTGCCTCCCGATGTTTCGGTGGTCAATGTGTGCGATCCTTCGGGCATGCTGCCCACGCCCGACTGTCCGAACATCGTGAACGAGGTCTTTTTGAACGGCAGTGAACCGCAGCAAGCCGATACCATGTACCGAAGGTTTGCCATCAACCGCGAAACGGGATTGCTGGCAACCGTGTTCACCCAGCCGCAGTTGATCGAGGAGCGCGTCTATCTGGTTGTTCCCGCCGATGCTCGTTCATGGGCAGAAAGCGCCGGGTTGGCGATTCCCCCTTCGGCATACGATGTGATTCAAGCGCCGCCCTTCAACCCCGATGTGAACATCTCCGCTCCCGAACTGTTCGCAGAGGTCGGCGGCACGGTGCGTGTTGAAGGCACAGCGGCGGGCGCGGACTTTGTCTCGTACCGTGTGCTGGCGGGGCAGGGATTGAACCCGCAGGAGTGGATTCAAATTGGCGAGGGAACCGCGCCCGTGACCAACGGTCTGCTTGCGGAGTGGGATACCAACGGCATCAGCGGGTTGTACGCCGTGCAGTTGCAGGTCATCCGCAGCGACCAGCGGGTGGACACCGCGATTATTCAGGTGACGGTCAAACCGCGATAGGCGCACGGAAAGATAGCGTCTCGATTTTTGTGTAAAAATGGCGCGAGATTAATCCCGCCGTACAAATTCACACAACTTTGTGTGCGCTCAAAAGATGTCAGGTGAGAGCGCAAGAGACGCTCTCTAGCGTCGGATAGACGACAACCTTTGCATGCACACCACAACTTTCTGCCTGCACGGAAAAGAGTACGCCCCGTTTATAATTGCGCCGATGTCCATCTCTCCCCGTGTGCTTCTGAGCATAGATTACGAACCCTGGTTCGCGCTCTTCCGCCGTTACGACAGCCTGACCGATCCGCTTCAGCGCCGCGCCCTCGACGGCGGCTTTACCCTGCGCGCCCTCGACCCCATCCTCGACCTGCTGGGCGAAGCCAAAGCCAGTTTCTATCTCGTCGGCGAGATTGCCGAGTGGTATCCCGAAGTGCCGCAAAAAATCGTTGCGGCGGGGCATGAACTCGGTTTGCACTGTCATATTCACCGCCCGCTCAAAGATACCAGCGAGCTCGCGCAGGACATCCGCGCCTCCCTTCCCTGGCTGCGGCAATACCGCGTGCGCGGCTACCGCGCTCCCATGGTGGGCATCAGCGAGGCGGCGTATCAACTGCTCGAAGACAACGGCTTTACCTACAGTTCTTCCATCTACGCGCCGGCAGGCGTGCTGTTGAAAAAAGGCGGGGTGTGGGAAATCCCCGTCAGCACCACACGCTCGCGCCAAAACGGAGGCTACGCCGCCCCGCGCGACTTCACCTTCAAACTTCTGTTCAAAGGCGAGTTTCCCTACGGCTCGAGTTTCAGCATCGGATTACTGGGCAGGCAAATCTTCAAATTCATCGAACGGGATTTACAGCGCGGACTGAGCCCCTCCATCATCCTGCATCCCTACGAACTGGCGACTCCGCCCCTCACCGCCCGCCTCACGCGCGACCTCATTCTGAATCCACACCTTTTGCCTTTCCGCCGCAACAAGGCTGGCTTCCTCAAATCGCTGCTGGAGCGTTTCCCCGTCTCGCCGCTTGGCGCGTATCTGGACGAAACGCTCGCCGCTCAAGGAGGGACGAATGCCTGAGGCGAGAATCCGCAAATTGGAGGAGAATCAGCCTGCGGCGTGGGACGAAGCGCTGGCGTCGTCCGCCACGTTCACCGCGCTGGATGCGTGGTCAGCCCTCGTTCGGAAAACCTACGGCTACGCCATCCATCGCTTCGAGGCGGTGGAAAATGACAGAGTGACGGGCATCCTCGTCCTCACGCACGTCCGCCATCCCATCTTTGGGAATTACCTCGCCACTGCGCCGTTCGGCAGTTACGGCGGCTTTGCGTTCACCAGCGAGGCGGCGCGCGCAGCCCTGCTCGACGCCGCCCGAAACCTGGCAGACGAGTTGCGCGTGGAGTATTGCGTGCTGCGCTTTCTGGAGGA
>DAOUBY010000131.1:0-27018 GCA_034432325.1 Anaerolineales bacterium | reverse complement strand
TCTCTACCGCCGAATTTGCGCTAGAGAGCGCAAGTTACGCAGGATTTTCGTGATCTACTGAATTTACACAACTTTCAGCACACTACCTCATTTGCCGGTTAGATGCAGAACCTGCCGAAAAGTGACAACTTTTTGCTGCCAATACTATAATCCCCTCCATGCGAAACCTCAAACGATACTTTCAACTCGATCCCTCGGTCACCTTTCTCAACCACGGCTCCTTCGGCGCAACGCCCAAACCGGTCTTCCGCGAGTACCAGCGCTGGCAGCGCGAATTGGAGCGGCAGCCCGTCGAATTTTTGGGGAGACGATTCACAGGTCTCATGGCAGATGCGCGCGCCGCCCTCGGCGCCTACCTCGGCACGCACGCCGATAATCTCGTCTATACCCAAAACGTGACCGTCTCGGTCAACATCGTGGCGCGCTCGCTCGAACTCGGTCCCGGCGACGAAGTCCTCGCCACCGACCACGAATACGGCGCGATGGACCGCACCTGGCGCTTTCTCGCCAGAGAGCGCGGCTTCCGCTACCTCAACCAGCACATCGAACTGCCGCTCACCACCGAAGAAAAGTTCGTCGAGGATTTCTGGAGGGGCGTCACCCCGCGTACGCGCGTCATCTTCCTCAGCCACATCACCTCGCCCACCGCCATCATCCTCCCTGTCAAAGAAATCGTTCGCCGCGCGCGCAAGGCGGGCATCCTCACCGTCATAGACGGCGCGCACGCACCCGGTCAACTGCCCCTGCACCTCGATTCCCTCGGCGCGGATTTCTACGGCGGCAACCTGCACAAATGGCTGTGCGCGCCGAAGGGCGCCGGTTTCCTCTACGCCCGTCCCGAAGCGCAGCATCTGCTCAAACCGCTGGTCGTTTCATGGGGCTACGAATCCGAAACGCCCGGCGCCTCCACTTTTGTGGATCATCACGAATGGTGGGGCACGCGCGACATTGCCGCCTTTCTCGCCGTTCCCAAAGCCATCGAATTTCAAGCTCAACACCACTGGGAAGAAGTGCGCCAATCCTGCCATCAACTTGCCGCCGACGCCCAAACGCGAATCAGCGGCTTGACGGGACTTGCCCCGCTTCACCCCCAAACTGACGCCTGGTTCTGCCAATTAGCCGCCGCCCCCCTGCCAGCGGATACTGACCCCGCCCTCCTCAAGCAGCGCCTCTACGACGAGTACAGGATTGAAATCCCTGTTTTGGAATGGCTCCCCTCTGCCAGCATGGGAGAGGGGATGGGGGCGAGGGATGGATACAAACTCATCCGCATCTCCATTCAGGGCTACAACACCAAACGCGACGTGGATACCCTGCTGCGCGCCTTATCTGCCCTGCTCAAAGCCGCCGGTTGAAAACCTGCCCTTCCCTCTCTCTTTGTGGTAAAACAATTCCCATGAACATCACCCTTGCACTCGGCGGCGGCGGCGCAAAAGGCAACTCGCACATTGGCGTCATTCGCCGCCTCCAAAAAGAAGGAATCAACATCCAAGCCGTTGCTGGAACCAGTTTTGGCGGCATTGTGGCTGTTTTTTACGCTCTCGGTTACACCCCCGACGAGATCGAAGACCTCTTTGCCTCCCTCGACCAGAAGCGTCTGTACGGGCGCGGCGAAGACGAAGGACCCTCCCTGCTTGGGCTGGCAGGCGCCACCAAATGGTTCAAAGAGATCATCGGCGACCGCACCTTTGCCGACCTCAAAATCCCCTGCATCCTCACCGCCGCCGACCTGCGCTCCGGGCGTGAAATTTTGCTCTCCGAAGGCTCGCTGGTGGACGCCATCCTTGCCACCATTGCCATCCCCGGCGTGTTCCCTCCCAAACGCCTGGGCGACCTTGAACTCATTGACGGCGGCGCGCTCAACCCTGTACCCGTCGCGCCTGCCCGTTCCCTGGCGCCTCACCTGCCCGTCGTTGCCGTTGTGCTTTCGGTGCCTCTCGGCGTCCCTGCCCGCTCATGGAATATCCCCCTGCCTGCCTACGTCCCCAGCATCGTCCTGGAACGGCTCAGCCGCCTCTCCTACACCCAGGCGCTCGACATCTTCCTCCGTTCCATAGATGTGGTCAACCGCGCCGTGACCGAATACCGTCTTGCTGTGGACAAACCCGAAGTCATCATCCGCCCGCCCGTCACACACATTGACGTCCTCGAGCGTGTGGATGTCCGCGAGGTGGCAAAATTGGGCGAACAAGCCGCCGAAGCCGCCCTGCCCGAAATCAAACGTCTCTTTTCCTGGCAATACCGTTTGCGCCGCGCCATTGGCGTATGAAAAACGCCCCTCGGTAGTTCTAAAGAGTTGGGCGTAATTTGTTGGAAAGTCTTGTACGTACCCGGCGTTCTCTTACGCCGTGCGCACTCGGCATTCTCTTACGCCGTGCGTACTCGGCGTTCTCTTACGCCGTGCGTACTCGGCGTTCTCTTACGCCGACACGTTAGAGAACATATTCTGCACCTCCAATGATTTTTGAACGACTACCAACCCTCTATAAACCATGAGAGACTTACGCGAATATTCCAGACAAACCGGCGTCCGCCTTGCACTTGGCGCCTTCATCCTGCTCTTCGTTGTGGGCGTGGGGCTGATTTACCTCATCTACGGACCCGGCGCCGCCGGCATGGGGCTGACTTGCCTGATGGCGGCGCTCTTCCCCGTCATCATCATCCTTGCCGTCTTCCTCGTCATTGACTGGATTCTCAGCCGTGCCCGACCTCAGTGACACTGCCCTCATCCAATTCAACGGCTGGACCCTGCGGGTGCGCGAAGCGGCAGTGAGACCTGCCCGTCTCCTGCTCCTGCTTCACGGCTACACCGGCGACGAAAACTCCATGTGGGTTTTTGCCAAAGACCTGCCGCGCCATTACTGGATGGTTGCCCCGCGCGCGCCTCATCCGGCAGAGATGCGAGGCTACTCGTGGCGTCCGCTTCAGCCGGGGACCTTCGGACGCCCCAGTCTCGAGGAATTGATTCCCCAGGCTGAGGCGTTGATCCGCCTCGTGGATGCGTATCAGGCGTCGGCGGGGATCGAAGCGCCCGATTTCGACGTGATGGGATTCAGTCAGGGCGGCGCAATGTCCAATGTGCTGGCGTTCCTGTATCCCCAGCGAATCCGCAAGATGGGCATCCTGGCGGGGTTCGTCCCCAGCGGGTTGGATGTGTACGCCAGAAGCCATCCGCTGGAGGGGAAGCGGGTCTTCGTCACGCACGGCACGCGCGATGACATGGTGCCGATTGACCGCGCCCGCGCCTCGGTGGCTGTGCTCGAGCAGGCCGGCGCACAAATCATCTATTGCGAGGACGAGGTGGGGCACAAGGTCAGCCTGAACTGTCTGCGCGCCTTGCGCTCGTATCTGGAAGATTAGGGTTCTCTTAATTTTGTTGACGTGAGGGTAAATCAAGATTATCCTCCCAGCGCATGTACAAAGTCCGAAGTCTCCCGGCTTCGGCACGAGGACGGGAGACTTTGCGCTCCCTATTGTTTCGAGGAAACGAATGCAACGATATTTGTCACGACGCGAATTTTTAAAACTCTCCGGTGTGGGGCTGGCAGGGCTGAGCGCTCTGGCGTTCAACCGCTTTCGGAATTTCGACTTTGAAACCCTCTCCGCGCCGAAGCGCCTGCCGCAGTTCCCCAACAGCCCAATCATCGGGCGCACGGTGGATCCGGGCATTGACCTGCGCAGCAGTCCCACCAACGACCCGGGGGTGAACAACTCCATCGCCAAACTTCCCGCCGACACCCTGCTGGAGTGGAACCGCGAGGTGATCGGCAACGTGGTCGGCGGCTTGAACAACCAGCGTTATGTCGAGACGCCGCAGGGGTACGTTTATGCCTCGGTGCTTCAGCCCACGCGCAACCTGCCCAACACACCCATCGCCGAGATGCCCGCCGGTTACCCCGGCTTCTGGGCGGAGGTGACCGTTCCGTATGTGGATTTGGCGCACGAGGGGAATGTCGCTTCGCCGTGGCTTCAGGATCACATCGCCTACAACTTCCCGCCGCGCCTGTATTACGGGCAGGTGGTGTGGATTGACCGCATCCGCACGACCAACGGCTTTGTGGAGTACCGCTGGAATGAAGATGTGCCGCACGGCTATGGCTATGGGGCTTATGGCGAGGTCTATTGGGCGGACGGCGCAGCGTTCAAGATTTTGACCGATGCAGACGCCGCTCCCATTAGCCCGGATGTTGACCCCAACGACAAGCGCATCACCGTTGACCTCGATTACCAGATCCTTTCCTGCTACGAAGGCAGCACAGAAGTCTATTTCTGCCGCATTTCCAGCGGCATCAAGTCCATTCTCGACCCGGCGACCGGCGAAATCAACAACAAACTTGCCACGCCGGTCGGCAACCTGCTCACCCACTGGAAGATTGTCTCCCTGAATATGACCGCCGGCACGTTCCAATCGGGTTACTCCACGCCGGCGGTTCCCTGGTCCACCATGATCAGCGGGGAGGGCATCGCCATCCACGGCGCATTCTGGCACAATGCCTTCGGAGAGAAACGCTCGCACGGCTGCATCAACGTCTCGCCGGAAGACGCCAAATGGATTTTCCGCTGGACGACGCCCTACGTATCCCTCCAGCAGACCGAAATGCGCGTCTCGCTTCCCGATCACGGCACCATTGTCGTCACTTCGGAGCGCAACTTTTGATAGGAGCCTTATGGACATTGCAAACATAACTGTCGGATTATCCTTCCTTGCGGGGCTGGCTTCGTTTCTTTCGCCCTGCGTCTTTTCCCTCGTTCCCGCTTATATCGGTTATCTGGGCGGGCGCGCCGCCGGCGGCGAGACGACCGAAAGCAACCGCTTCATCACCTTCACGCACGGGCTGGCTTTCGTAATCGGCTTCAGCGTCGTTTTTATCACGCTGGGCGTTGCCACTGCCTCGCTGGGGCATCTGCTCTTCAGCCTGCGCGACATCCTCGCCAAAGTGGGTGGAATCATCGTCATCATCTTTGGCTTGCACATGATCGGAATTTTCCGCATCAAGTTCCTCGAATACGACACCCGCGTTCAGCAGGCGCCCGACCGCAAACTGGGATACCTCTCCTCCGCGCTGATGGGCGTCTTCTTCTCGGCGGGATGGGCGCCCTGCGTGGGTCCCGTCCTCGGCGCCATCCTGACCCTCTCCCTCAACGGCGGCTCCGTCTCCACCGGCGTGACGCTTCTCTCCGCCTACTCAGCCGGGCTCGCCATCCCATTCCTTATCGCCGCCCTGGGCGTGGGCTGGGTCACGCTCACCCTGCGGAAGTACGGCAAGGTCATGCACTATGTGGAAGTGGGCATGGGCGTCGTCCTCGTCATTGTCGGGTTTATGCTCTTCTCCGGAATCTTCGGACGCATCGCCGCGGCAGGACAATTCTTCTGGGTAAACTTCGGTCTCTAACCAATCATCCCCCAGGCGGCAGGCGCTGACCGGCGCCTGCCGCCTTCCTTTACCCCATGCTTACCGTCACCCTCTATTCCAAACCCCACTGTCACCTTTGCGAGCAGGCAAAAGCCGACCTCCAGGCGCTTCAGGAAAAATATCCTCACCGCCTCGTCGAAATTGACATCAACTCCGACCCGGCGCTCCTCAAAGCCTACCTGGTCGAAATCCCTGTCCTCCAAATCGGACCATACACCCTGAAAGCCCCCTTCGACCGCCAAAAACTTGCCGTCACCCTGGGCGCGGCAAGCGACCGCCGCGGTCAACTCGACCAACTGGGCGGCGAAGCGCACAAAGAACGCGTGGCGCGCGCAGAACAAATCACCTTTGGCGACCGCGCCCTGTTCTGGATTTCCCGTCACTACCTTGCCCTGCTTAATCTGGCGATGCTGTTCTACTTTGGCTTGCCCATTCTCGCCCCGGTGCTGATGAAAGCCGGCGCAACCGCTCCCGCCAACGTCATCTATACCCTCTACAAGCCGCTGTGTCACCAGTTTGGATTCCGCTCGTTCTTCCTGTTTGGCGAACAGCCCTATTATCCGTTGAAAGAGGCGGGCATTCCGGGCGTCATCACCTTCGAAGACGCCACCGGAATCCAGGGTCTGAGAAATCCAACCTCCTATTCCCGTTATGAAGCGCGTCAATTTACCGGCAACGAGATCATGGGCTACAAAATCGCCCTCTGCGAACGAGACATGGCAATCTACGCCGCCATCTTCCTCTTTGGCATTCTCTATTCCCTCAGCGGGCGGCGCCTGAAACCCCTCCACTGGATGCTGTGGATTTTGATTGGCATGGCGCCGGTCGGTTTGGATGGCTTCTCGCAACTTTTCAGCCAGATGGAATGGACCTGGCTTGTGCAATTCCTTCCCTACCGCGAAAGCACTCCCTTCCTGCGCGTGCTGACCGGCGGACTCTTCGGCTTTGCCACTGCCTGGTTTGCCTACCCTGCCATCGAAGAATCCATGGCGGAGACGCGCCAATTCTTCATCAAAAAATTCGCTTCCGCTTCCCAGAACGGTCGTATGCCGAAAATCGTGTAAATGTGTACTGCGAGATTAATCTCGCGCCACTTTGTATCTATTCAAACATGTCATTGCGAGGAGTGGCGCATAAGCGCCACGACGAAGCAATCTCCCAAATGCCAGATTTGCTTGTTGGAACAGGAGATTGCTTGCAATGACATCTGCAATCGTTTTTTCTCTACGGCTGAATAGTTACAATAGGACTTACGCATAATCGGCGTTCTCTAAGAGAGTGTTTTATAAATCGGGGTTTACCGTAGATGAACACGGATGAACACTGATTCTGAAGAAAAACGGGATGAAATCACCTTGTAAATCCAATTTATCTGTGTTCATCTGTGGTTGGAACATCAATTTCAAAACACTCTCTAACGCCAATTACCTGTCCAGCGCGTTGGAGAACGCGCTCTACGCAAAGTTTTGCGTTAAGTCCTGATAAAAATCGAGACACTATCCCAAGAACTGACCTCCGATGCCCTTCGCCACCCAAAACGGACTCCGCTTTTATCAATTTGACTCCCTGCCGGTGCGCCATGCCGTCTTCACGCGTCACGGCGGCGTCAGCCCGGCGCCGTGGAATTCGCTCAACGTGGGCGGCACAGTCGGCGACGCCATTGAGCGCGTCCGCCAGAACCGCCTGCTCTCCTTCCAAGCGCTCGGATGCGACCCCGCCTCCATCTTCGACGCCTGGCAGGTTCACAGCGCTGACGTTATCTGCGCCGACGCTCCCCGCCGCCCCGAAGAACCCTACCAAAAAGCCGACATCCTCCTCACCGACAAAACCGACGTCACCCTCTTCATGCGCTTCGCCGACTGCGTCCCCCTCCTCCTGCATGACCCGCTCAACGGCGTTGCGGCGATTGCCCATGCCGGCTGGCAGGGAACTGTCCGTGATGTGGCAGGCGCGACGGTCAGCGCGATGCGGGAACGATACGGCTCCAGTCCCGCCAGCCTCATCGCCTGCATCGGTCCATCCATCGGACCCGACCACTACGAAGTGGGGGAGGATGTCATTGCGCGGGTGGAAGAGACCTTCGGCGAAGACGCCAGTCTCATGCTCCCCCAGCACGGCGGGCACGTCCACTTCGACCTGTGGAGGGCAAATCAATACCTGCTCGAACGCGCCGGCGTTCACCGCATCGAACTGGCGGGCATCTGCACCGCCTGTCACACCCGCGACTGGTACTCTCACCGCGCCGAAAAAGGAAAAACCGGACGCTTCGGCGCGCTGATTTCACTCGCTCCGCGCTGAGAGCGGTTGAAACGGTTCTCCTGCCCTCCCGCTCCGCTTCGCTTCGGGGACCATAGCGGCGGGCAAGCGCCAGAGGAGAACATCCCGCCTGCGCGAGGCGAGTAAGAGACGCTCTCTAGCGTCGGACTTTGCGTTGTAATACCTGTCCAGCGCGTTGGAGAACGCGCTCTACGCAAAGTTTTGCGTAAGTCCCATAATACTAAACGGCGTTCTCTAACGCCGGATCGGCTGCCTCAATCAACCTTGCCCCAAACAGTATAATAAGAGTATGACCTCAGACCTCGTTGACACCATCCGCGAACGCTATCACTTCACCCTCGAACAAATCGCCGCCGCCGCCCGCCGCAGCGGGCGCGCCCCCGAAGAAGTGCGCCTCGTTGTCGTCACCAAATCCCAGCCGCTGGAGGTTGTCCAAGCCGCCATCGAAGCGGGCGTCCGCATTTTGGGTGAAAACTATCCCGAAGAAGGTGTCACGAAAATTCAATCCTTGCCGCCGCAAAGTGGGGTAGAATGGCACATGATCGGTCACGTGCAAAGCCGCAAGGCGCGTCTCGTGGCGGAACATTTCGCACTTTTACACTCCCTCGACAGCCTCAAACTCGCCCAGCGCCTCGACCGTTTTGCCGCCGAACAAAACCGCATCCTGCCTGTCCTGCTCGAATTCAACGTCGGCGGCGAAGCGACCAAATCGGGCTGGGACGCCTCGGACGAAACCCTGTGGAGCGTCTTTTTGCCCGATGTCGCCGCCATTTTGGATTTCCCCAACCTGCGCGTTCACGGCTTGATGACCATGCCTCCGCTGGAAACCGATCCCAACGACGCGCGCCGCTTCTTCCAACGCCTGCGGCGGCTTCGTGACCATCTGGCTTCCCGCTTCCCCCAGGCAGACTGGCGCGAGCTCTCGATGGGCACCAGCGCCGATTACCCCGTCGCCGTGGAGGAGGGCGCAACCCTCGTCAGAGTAGGAACGGCTATCGTAGGCGCACGCAAACCCAAGTCGGAGAAAGAAGCGTTGTGATACTCCTCGCACAAATCATCAGCATCCTTGCCAATCTGTACGTGTGGATTGTGATTGCCTCCATCCTTATGTCTTATTTTGTAGACCCGTACCATCCAATCCGCCAGGGCGTGGATAATCTCGTCCGCCCTTTGCTCGACCCCATCCGCCGTGTGGTGCCGCCGCTGGGGATGTTCGATTTCAGCCCGCTGGTCTTGATCGTTTTGATCCAGATCGTTACCAATTTGCTCGTACGTTTTCTGTATGCAATTTCCTGAGGTGAATCATGGGTGATCGAAAATTTCAACTTCACGATGGAAAACGAGGGTCTGCGCTGGCGGTGCGCGTTACGCCGCGCGCCAGCCGCAACGAGATCGTGGAAGTGCTGGATGATGGAACGATCAAAGTGCGGCTTTCCGCCCCGCCTGTGGACAATGAGGCGAACACCGCTTTGATCGAATTTCTCTCCGATATTCTCGGCGTGCCCAAATCCCGCCTGGATATTGTGGCAGGGAAGACCGGACGCGACAAGTTGATTTCGGTGGTGGATATGGACGTGGAAACCGTCCATCAGCGCATCCTGGCGCACTTGGGGTGAAAACGGCGTAAGTCCCGGTCGAGCAGACCGGGACTTTTTTTGCCTCTTGTGAGGGGCGGGGGTTTGTGTAATAATCCCGCCAATTTATTCACAGGAGAAACGCCATGACTCATATTGTTGATCAGGTCTCATTTGGAGCAATCGTCCAGGTGCGTGACCGCCTGCTGGAACAGCAGGCGCGCGGGCGCAAAGTGCTGAGGCTCGAATCGGGAGACCCGTCCTTCGACATCCCCGTCCACGTGCGGGAGGCAATGGAGAAGGCGCTGCGCGACGGTCACACCCATTACACCGCCTCGACCGGCATTCCCCTCTTGCGGAAAGCCATCTACCAGAAGGTGACCACGGAAAACAAATTGACCGTACCCGACGACGACCATGTGGTGGTGACCAACGGCGCAATGCACGGTTTGTACATCCTCTTCCGCGCCATGCTGGAAGAAGGCGACGAGGTCATTCTGCCCGACCCGATGTGGACTGAAATTGCGGAAAACATCCGCCTCGGCGGCGGCAAGCCCGTGCCCGTTCAACTGCGCGAAGAGAACGGCTATCAATACGATCCCGCCGAAATCGAAGCGGCGATCACCCCGCGCACAAAGGCAATTTTTGTCAACACGCCTCAAAATCCCATTGGCGTGGTTGCCTCACGCGGAACGCTCGAAGCCATTGCTCAGATTGCCGAACGCCGCAACCTGCTTCTCGTCAGCGATGAAGCGTATGAGCATGTCCTTTACGACGGGGCGGAGCATGTCAGCCTCGGCTCCCTGCCCGCCGCGCAGAACCGCACCATCAGCGTCTATTCCATGTCCAAGACGTATGCGATGAGCGGTCTGCGCCTTGGCTATCTGGTGGTCAATGATTCCCTGCTTCTCGAGCGCATCAAAAAACTGGTGCGCTGTACCATCAACGGCGTCAACTCGGTGACGCAGTACGGCGCGGCGGCGGCGTTGACTGGTCCACAGGATGCGACAAGGTCTATGGCGCAGGAATATCAAAAGCGGCGCGACATTCTCTTCGATGCGCTGGAAGAAGCGCCCTACCTCAAAGCCTTCAAGCCGGGCGGCGCGTTTTACCTCTGGGCGCGAATTTTGCCGGACTGGCCCGGTTACGGCGGAAAGCGGGATGATTGGTCCATGACGAATTACCTGATCGACGCGGCCGGGATCGGTTCCTCGCCCGGTTCCGCTTTTGGACCTGCAGGCTGCGACCACATCCGATTTGCCTTTTCCTGCTCGACAGCCCAAGTGGAGGAAGCGGCGCGCCTCCTGCCGGAGATCTTGGCGCAGGCTGGGAAATAACTGCACAACCTCCCGAAGGACGAGCCTTCGGGAGGTTGTGTTTAAGTGCGCCAGAGAGCGCACAATACGCTTTGGCGCAAACATTGTTCCATGTCACTGCGAGGAGGCTGAAAGCCGACGAAGCAGTCTTCTGGCGGGCATTCGGATTGCTTCGTGGCGCGAGGCGCTACTCGCAATGACATCCTCGAATGCCGCGCTACGGAACGGGGCTGTAAATTGCCCGGTAGGTGGCGTAGATTTCGTAAATATAGCGGATGTAGTCGCGCGTCTCCTGAAAGCGGACGACTTCCAGAAACAGGTCGGGATCATCGCCTGCCAGTTCCTTCCAGGTCAATGCGTTGCCTGGGCCGGCGTTATACGCCGCCAGACTCCCGTAAAGGCTTCCGCCGAGCAGTCTGCGGTTTTTATCCAGGTAATACGTCCCGAAGCGGATGCTCACATTGGGACGATAGAGATCGTCGTCGTTGTAGAGCGGGGGCCAGTTGAGTTCTGCGGCGATTTGCGCGCCGGTGGCAGGGACAACCTGCATCAAGCCGCGCGCGCCGGCATTCGAGCGGACGAAACCCTCGAACAGACTTTCCTGCCGAATCACGCTGAACATAAAGAGGGGATTCATGCCGTAGCGTTCCTCTTCGGGCAGAATCAGGTCGCGGTAATACAGCCCATAGCGGATGTGGTTGAAATAGGCTGGCGCCGCCAGCGAAGCGGATTGCGACTCCAAGCCTGCCATGGTCAGCACTTCGCGGGCGGCGAAGATGGCGGAGCGGTACAAGCCAATTTCCAGCAAATGATTTGCCAGGCGGAAACTATCGGCGGGGTTTGTTTTGAGCGCCTCGCGCAGGGACTCGAATTCCTGCCGCGCTTCGGCGTACATGCCCAGTTCCCACAGTTCGGTGCCGCGAATGAAGCGCGGGTCTTGCGCCAGAGTCCCGGGTCCCGAAAGATCCGTCTCCGGCGGAAGCCCGAAGGTCAGGCGCACCCAAGCCTCGGCGTCTTTTCTTTCTTTTTGCAGGTCCACATCCAGGTTGATGGAGGGAGGCGATTCGAACGGTTGTCGCTGCAGGAGGATGTCTTGAGCGCGCAGGCTGTAATATCCGCCGGGGTCGGTCATTTGTCCCTGCTGCCAAGCCTGGATGGCGGAGGGCTGGTCGCCCAGTTTTTCGTGCGTTTTGCCGATCCAGAAATAGGCGCGGGCGAGGTCGCGGGGTCGGGTGGAGAGAATGAGGTCTCTTTGGAAGGAGGCGAGCGCACCGCTGAAGTCGCCGAGGCGGTAGCGGGCAATGCCCGCCAGAAAGAGCGCATCGGGCACCGGTTCGCTGGAGGGATATTCGTTTGCCACCCGATCCCAAATTTGGGCGGCTTCTGCGAGGTTGCCGTTTCGTTCCGTGACGCGGGCGGCGTTCATCAGGAAGTTGGGGGCAGAGGCGGAGGCGGGCGCCGCTGCAACGAATTCGAGAAAAGTTTTTGCGCCTGTCTCGTATCTACCCAACGCTGCCCATTCAAGGAAGCCTTTTTGTTCCCAGGCGTCCGTCCAGCGCGGGTGGGCGGGGTAGGACTTGATGAACGAGTCGAGCGCAGAAACCGCTTCCTCCGTGCGTTTCAATTCCCGCAGGGTGAGGGCGCGGTAGTAAGCGGCGGTTCCGTCGTTGACGGGGTTGGCGCGGATGTAGTTATCGAGAGCGAGCAGCGCCACGTCGTATTGCCCGGCAAAGTAGTCCACGATTCCGCGGTCGAGGTCGCTGACCGGCTGGTCGGCGTTGACGAGTTCGACCAGCGCCAGATAGGAATAGTAGGAAAGGGGATAGTTTTCGACGGCATGCCGATAGCGTGCGTAGGCTTCCTCGGTCTGTCCGAGTTTGAGATGCGTGTTGCCGGCGAAGTAATCCATTTGGGCGCGGAGGTAGTCGTCTGCGGCGGCGTTGAAAATCTGTTCGGCAAGCGTCAAGGCGCCGGCGTAGTCGCCGAAGTCGAAGCGGGCTTGGGCAATTTTGATTTGCAGAGTCAAGCCATCGTCGAGGCGCGAGGCGTTGAGTGCGGCGGTGTAGGCATTGATGGCGGAGGTGTAGTCTCCAGCCTGGTAGAGGGCGTCGCCGCGGTATTCTTGAACGTAGCCATCCAGAACGCCCGGCACGCGGCTCAGGTAGGTGTTGTAGGCGTCGGCGGCTGGCAGGTATTGTTTGAGTTGGAAGTATGCCAGCCCCAGCAGGAAGTAGGCGCGCGCGGCGTAGGTTGAGTCGGGGTATTCGTTGACGAGGCGGTTGAGCGTTTCAATGGCAGGCTGTGGACGTTCATCCGTCAGTTCGGTGAGTCCCAGCCCCCAGAGCGCGGCGGCTTTCACGGCATCGTCGGTGGACTCGTTGAAGGCTGAAAGATATTGCTGGCGCGCCTGGTCGAAATCGCCGTAGAACAAAGCGCGGTCTCCCGTTTCCACGCGGACGACGGGAATCGGCGTAGGAAATGGCGTGGCGGTAGGCGTGAGGGCAGATGTGGGTGTTGCTTCAATCGTGGTTGTTGACGTGGGAAGCGCAGTCGCTGCGGGAGCCGCCTGGCATGCCGAAAGCGCAGCCACAAGCGCCCACAGCCCAATGAAGTTTGGCAGAGTTTTCATTCTGAGACTTATACCGAAAGGGAAGGGGAGTGTCAATGCGATATTTTGGGTTTATACAGAATGCTCACCATCCGCAAATGTTCGGGGGCGGGCATTCTGCAAATCCTGTCGTGCTGGTATTGTATTGTTCTGACTTTAACTGCGCAGGAGTCTTTTTTGTTCCTGCAATGACGGCGGCAAATCACATAAAGGAGTCAATCGTAGTGCGGCATTCATGCCGCAGCCACAAAAGGCGACATCAATTTCGCAGTACAAAATCTTCGCAGTTGGCGTTGTGAGAAATTCTTGCTCACACTCGGCCGTAAGAGAGTGTTTTATAAATCGGGGTTTACCGTAGATGAACACGGATGAACACTGATTCTGAAGAAAAACGGGATGAAATTACCTTGTAAATCCAATTTATCTGTGGTCATCTGTGGTTGGAACATGAATTTCAAAACACTCTCTTAGGGAACGCCTGTTACGCCTTTGGTACATGACCGATATACACGGCACACGGTTACGCAAGACCCATGTCGTGTTTGGTGCGGATCTCGCGCTGGCTGAGTTCTTCGAGGATGCGCAGCAGCAGCCAGTAAATAAACAATTGGATGCCCGCCAGGAAGAGCATGGCGCTCCCCAGCAGGTAAAACCACAGACGGTCAATGGGCCAGCCGTTCATGCCCAGCAGGAACGATACCACAGCCACGAGCAGACCGAGCAGCATGGAGACGCCGCCCATCCAGCCGAATTGCTGGTCGAGGGGGGTTTTGAAGATGGGTTTGCCGAACAAGCCCTGACGGATGGGACGTTTGTAGAACAGCGAGACCAGGTAGTTGAAGGTGACGCCCAGCGCAAAGATGTTCAAGCCGGCAATGGAGGAGACCAGCGCGGTAAACAACGCCAGCACGCCCCAGGGTCCCAGCGTGGTCACGCCGTTGAGACGGGCAATCAGCAAGCCCAGAAAGACCAGCCCGGCGACGCCGAGCCCGCCCAGCCCCACCAGCCCAAGGATGCGCACCGGGTTGTAGGACATGGCGGTCCACACCATGCTTTGCAGGAAGATTTGCCCGTCGCGGATAACGCTCAACTTGGAGCGCCCGACGCGCTCGCTGTAAGGGATGGGCACTTCGACGATTTTGATGCCTTCGTGCAGGGCGCGGGTGCTCATGACGGGGGTCAGGTTCAAGCCGTCGGGCAGGGGGTAGATTTGTTCGAGGATTTCGCGTTTGAAGACGCGCATGCCGCTGGCGCTGTCGGTCACCTTTTGCCGCCCGAGGAGCGAGAGCAGGT
The DNA here is from genome assembly GCA_034432325.1 of Anaerolineales bacterium. Classification (GTDB taxonomy): domain Bacteria; phylum Chloroflexota; class Anaerolineae; order Anaerolineales; family Villigracilaceae; genus Defluviilinea. The sequence continues at coordinate 12,536 of DAOUBY010000131.1, read as the reverse complement.
TGGCAAAGAAGAAGTTGCCGACGCGCCGCGTGAGCGGCATCTTGCTGTCGGCGCCCGCCATGCGCGAGCCGATGACCAGGTCTGAACCGTTGAGCGCCGCCTGGCACAACTGGGGGAAGTATTCGGGCGGGTAGGTGCCGTCGGCGTCGAGAAAGCCGATGAGTTCACCGCTGGCTTTGGAAAAGCCGGTCTTCAGCGCCGCGCCGTATCCCTTGTTTTTGGGGTGGCGGATCAGATTCACGCCGGGAATTGCCTCTGCCACCTCAGCCGTTCTGTCCCTCGAGCCGTCGTCCACCACGAGCAGTTCCAGGCGTTCCACACCGACCTGTTTGAGCGCCGGTTCGACGGCGAGCACACGTTCGGCGATTTCCTTGATGCCGTTTTCCTCGTTGTACGCCGGAATGACCACAGATAATATCGTCATAAGCCTCCATCCTTTGTTGCATGAAAAATTTTTCTTTCGGGGTTGCTGATGCTCCCGTCAATCGTTTTGATCGGTTTGGCAGGCACGCCGCCCACCACCGTATGCGGCGGCACGTCTTTTGTGACCACGGCGCCAGCCGCCACCACGGCGCCCTTCCCCACCCGCACGCCGTCGGTGATGACCGCCCCGGCGCCCAGCCATACGTCGTCTTCGATGACGATGCCTTCGGCGGTGATGCCCTGCTCCACGAAGGGACGGTTGGGGTCGTCGAAGACGTGGTTGACGGCGATGATTTGGGTGAAGGGCGAGGTATAGACGCGGTCGCCAATCGTCACGCCGCCCTGCCCGCGAATGACGGAGTATTCGCCCACCAGACTGTCTTTGCCGATTTTGATGCCGGAGTGGGGCATGCCGCGGAAGTTGTACACGTGCAGGATGGCTCCGTGCATGACGATGGTGTTGTCGCCGATTTCGATTCCCTGCGGGCAGGCATGCAGGTAAGCGCCTTCGTCCAGGTACACGCCATGTCCCAGTTTGATGTGGTCGGCAAAGCGGATGCGGACGCCTTTTTCAATGGCGGCGAGACCGTCCATGTGCAGGATGAGGCGGTAAGCCAGCCCGCGCACGCCAATGCCGATGAGGGTGGGGATCCAGCCGAAGAGGAACAGAATGGTCTGTTCGTAGAAGTAGCGCAGGGGAGATGATGCCTGACGCTGAATGTAAAGTCGAAGTTTTTGGAGCATGATGTGTTTGTGGCGCGCTCCGCCATTCCGACATGGCGCGGGGCGGGTCGGTGCGGGGGTGCGGGTCTGTTGCGGGGCGCCGCCAGCCGGTGAGGGTGGAGCAGGTTCCGGGTAGGGCGAGGCGGGGCGTCCCGTGTTGTCATAAGTCGTCCAGGCGCATCAAGCCTCGGGAGAGGCGAGGGTCGGGTATGGCTTTCTCAAGTTGCCCTTATGACCGGCCTGCTCTGGTTTTTTGCATCGAAATACGCGAATTACACAAAAATTGGGTTCATTCGCGTCCATTCGATGCCGCTTTTGTTGACTTTGAGAAAACCATAGAGGGTCGGGGGCGCGGTGTGGCTGGTTGAAAAAGTCGAATAGTATAATGTCGCCATGTTTCCTGCTGTTTTTCTCGATCGCGATGGCGTGCTTATCGAAAATCGTCCCGATTATGTTCGGGCGTGGTCACAGGTGAGTGTTTTTCCAGAGGCGATTCGTTCGCTGGCTCAGGCGCGGCTGGAGGGGTATAAGATTGTGATTGTCACCAATCAGTCGGCGGTGGGGCGCGGGCTGATTTCGCTGGAGACTGCCGTGGACATCAATGAGCGGCTGGTTCGCCTGATTGGCGCGCAGGGCGGCAGGGTGGATGGCGTGTATCTCTGTCCGCACGGTCCGAATGACGGGTGCGAGTGCCGCAAGCCGAAGCCGGGGTTGTTGCTGCAGGCGGCGAGGGAATTGTCGCTGGATTTGAAACGTTCGTGGATGGTCGGCGATGCGTGGAGCGATGTGCAGGCAGGTCAGGCGGCGGGGGTGCGCGGGTCTATTTTGTTGAAGACGGGACGCGGGGCAGAGCAATTGGCTTTGCCCAAGCCGCCGGGGCTGGCGGGGTATTTTGTTTGTAATGATCTGGCGCAGGCGGTCGAACTCATCCTGAGGCAGGACGGGGCGCGCTAGTCGCCCAGCACTTCTGCGGAGAGTTTTGCGTCTGCCTGGGGGAGGGTGATGCCGATGAAGGGCTGGTCTTTGATGGTGCGGACGATCATGTGTTCGAGCATGAGGTGGATGTCTTCGACGTGTTCGATGATGTCGCTCTCGACATGGATGTGCAGGTCCACGATTTCGCCGAGGCGCCCGCCGCTGAAGCCGGTGAAGCCGATGGTGATGGCGCCGTATTTGCGGGCTTCTTCCACGGCGTTGACGACGTTCTTCGAGTTGCCGCTGGCGGAGATGGCGATGACCACGTCTTCGGGTTTGATGAGGTTGATCAACTGCTGGGAGAAGACGTTTTCGTAGCCTTCGTCGTTGGCGTAGGCGGAGAAGATTTCCATGTTGTCTGCCAGACCAATGGCGCGGAAGTGGGGCAGGCTGGGGTTGCGGGTGTTTTTGGCAAGGTCGCAGACGAAGTGAGAGGCGGTGGAGGCGGAGCCGCCGTTGCCCATGATGAAGACCTGGCTGCCCTGCATGCGGGCGCGCTGGAGGACATGGATGACTTCCTCGATGAGCGGCTGGGGGAGTTTCTCCATGGTTTGCTGGAGGGTGGAAATATAACGCCGAATGGGTTCCATACTGACCTTCCTTTCATGAACGCCGGTAGTTGAAAATGATTTTTGTGCCGTCCGATTCGAGGCGGAACGGGAGTTCCTGCAAGCCGCTCAAGGCGGCGCGGACTTTGCTCTGGCGCTCGTAGGGGACGTATAACAAAAGAAACCCCCCGCCTCCCGCGCCGGCGATTTTGCCGCCAATGGCGCCGGCGCGGCGCGCCGCTTCGTACATTTCGTTGATTTGTCCGTTGCTGATGGTGCCAGCCAGGCGTTTTTTCAGTTCCCAGGATTGGTGCATGAGTTCGCCGATGGCGTCGAAGTTTTCGGCTTCGATGTAGGCGCGCGCCTGATGCGCCATGTGTTTGATTTCGCGCAGTTCGGTCAGGCGGTCTTTGATGTTGCTTTTTTGTTCGGTCAGGATGGTGGATGCGCTGCGGCTGACGCCGGTGAAGAACAGCAGGAAGTTGTCGTTCAAAGCGCGCCGCGCATCGGTGGAGATGTTCACTTTTTCCACTTTGACTTCTCCATCGGTCATGAATTCCATGAAGCGCAGCCCGCCATAGGCGGCAATGTATTGATCTTGAATGCCGATGGGTTTTTTCAGAGTTACGATTTCGATGGTGCAAGCCTCGCGCGCCAGCCGTTCGGCGGAGACGATTTCGCCCAGGTAGGCGTACATGGCGTGCAGGGCGCCGACGGTCACCGTGCTGGAGGAGCCCAGCCCCGAGCCTTCGGAAGGGATGTCGCCCATGGTGGTGATTTCCACTCCGCTCCTGATTCCGGTCACGCGCAGCGCCTCGCGGATCAACTCGTGTTGGAGTTGGTCAATGTCGTCCACCATTTCGGTGCGGGTGTAGCCCACACGCAGTTTGGCGTCGAAGCGCTCTTTGATGGTCAGGAAGATGAATTTATCAATGGCGGAACTGAGCACACAGCCCCCCTCCTCCATGAAGTAGGAGGGGAAGTCGGTGCCGCCGCCAAAGAAACTGATGCGGAGTGGTGTCTGGACGATGATCAAGCGATCCGTTCCTTTTCTCTGAAGTAAGCCACCGTCTTTTCGAGACCTTCCTCCAGCGACAGGGTGGGAGCCCAGCCCAGGTCGCGTTTGGCTTTGGCGGCTTCGAGGTAGATGTGACGCGTCTCGCCGACTTTGGCAGGACCGTAGTTGGGGGGCAGGGGGTATCCCGTGACCTTTGCCAGGGTGTTGAAGATGTCGTTGACGGAGGTGGGGCGTCCCCAGCCGATGTTGTAGATGCCGGGCTGGTGGTCCACCGTCACGGCGAGGTAGTTGGCGTAGGCGCAATCGCCCACGTAGACGAAATCGCGGGTCTGTTCGCCGTCGCCGTTGATGGTGACCGGTTCGCCCGCCAGCATTTTGCCGGTGAAGATCGCCACCACACCAGCCTCGCCGTGAGGATCCTGCCGCGGACCATACACGTTCGGGTAGCGAAGCACGGTGTAGTTCAAGCCGTAGTTGACGTGATACATGAAGAGGTAATGCTCGACCGTATGCTTGCTCGCGCCGTACTGGCAGATGGGGTTGATGGGGTGCGCCTCATCACAGGGGACGTATTCCGGCTCGCCATAGACGGCGCCGCCGGTGGAGATGTAAACGAAGTGCTTGACGCCAAATTCTTTGGCGCACTCGATCAGGTTGATGGAGCCGAGGATGTTCACATCTGCATCGAAGAGCGGCTGGGCGACCGAACGGCGCACATCCATTTGCGCGGCGTGATGGCTGATGTAATCGGGTCTTTCCGTTTCGAAGATGCTGCGCACCTCGGGACTGCGGATGTCCATTTTGTAGAACTTTGCCCGCGGGTTGAGGTTGGATTCGCGTCCGGTCGAGAGGTCATCGAGGATGACCACCTCGTAGCCCTTATCGAGGAACAAGTCCACGACATGCGAACCAATGAAACCGGCTCCGCCGGTGACCAGTATTTTTGCCATATGGGTATGAGTTTCCTTTTGTGAATGGATTTTTAGTAAGCCCCACGGCTCTTGAGAACTGCAGGGACGGTTTGAAACAGCAACTGAAGATCGAGCCAAATGCTCCAGTTGCGAATGTAATACATATCGAGGCGCACACGCTCTTCGTAGGAAATATCGGAGCGCCCGCTCACCTGCCAGACGCCGGTAATGCCCGGCAGCACCGTCAACAGATTCATGTCGAATTGCTTGTACATGGCAACTTCTTCCGGCGAAATCATGCGCGGACCCACGAGGGACATTTCCCGTTTGAGCACGTTGAACAACTGGGGAAGTTCGTCCAGGCTGTACTTTCGCAGGAAGGCGCCGATGCGGGTCACGCGGGGGTCGTTCTTTAGTTTGTGATTTCGCGCCAGCTCCTCCTGCAATTCGGGGTGCTTCGCCAGCACCTCGTCGCCGTTGACAACCATCGTGCGGAATTTATAGGCGTAGAACTGCTTGCCGTTCAGCCCCATCACCCGCCGCTTGTGGATGATGGGTCCCGGGGAACTGAGTTTCACCAGAATTGCCAGCGTCAACAACACTGGCGAAAGAACGATCAGAGCCCCGAGGGTCAGCACGTAATCGAGAATGAATTTTAAAATTGTATCAGAGCCTGTCAAGCGCACTTTATTGACGTAGACGAGAGGCACATAGGCAAACTCGTTGACCGTCAACCCGGTGGTGAGAATTTCATACAACCCGGAAGACATGCGGATGTTGACCTTGTCTGACACGCCGTATTTTCGGAAGATTTCCAGCAGATAGTCTCTGGTGGAAATGGCGCTCGAAGCCAGAATCACTTCGCCAACGTCGTAGCGTTCGATGATTTCGCCCAACTGCTCCACCGTTCCCAGAGAAACCAGGTCATAGAAAAGCGGGAAGGTGGCAGGCGTTTTCTTATCCACAAAGCCGACGAGGTGCAGCCCGGAGGTCTGCCATTTCAGCAGTTGTTCCGCCAGCCAGCGCCCCTCCTGGTTTGCGCCGACGATGACCGCCGGGGTAAGGAAAAATCCCTGCCTGCGGAGTGCGTAGATGACGCGCCTCAACCAGAAACGCGCACCGGCGACGAATAGAAAATTCAGCCCCCACGCCATGAACAGCCAGCCGCGCGCAATGAACAGGGTGGTATCCACAAAGCCCGCAAAAATGATGAGCAGAAAACCCGTTACGATGGAACGGAAGACGCGCGCATATTCCTGGGTGCCTCCCAGCAGGTTATCCCTGGAATACAAACCATTGAGCCCAAAGATCGCCAGCCAAAGAAAAGGCATGGAATAGAGCAAAAGGCTGTACGTCTTGAATGAGACCGTTGCGTTCTGGTCGAACAGCGGGGCGAGGAAACCCGCTTCGAAGCGCAGATAATAGGCAAACAGGAACGCCGCGAAGGTCATCAAAGCATCCGAAAGGACAAGAGCCGTAACATACAACAGCCATTGGGTGCTTCGGGGAATGAATTCGTTTGCTTTTTTGATCTTCGTTGAAACGTTCACCAAGGGAAATCTTTCCACTTCTGTACGGATACTCATGCATGCATCTCCCTCTGCCTGTGCAGAGAAACGGTCACACAATAAATCTCACGGAGCATCCCCATGACGCCTCGAAAAAACAAAGGTTACACGGCTTTAAGAATCCCCGACCTCCCCATGACTTTTTGGCTATCGGATGAATTTCAGGAACGCTTCAGACGACGAATTTGCCTGCCCTCAATTTCAACCGGCATTTGCCTGCGCTGAAGCAGACTCAACAGCACGCGCACGCGATCCTGCCCGGAGATGTGCGTATCGAACACCGCTTCGTACCCCGCAAAAGGACCGCTTTCGATCACGACAATATCGCCGCGCTGGAAGTTGTTCTGCTGATCGCGCAGGGCAGCGTTATGGCGTTCGATCTGCTTTTTGAGGGCGGCAATCAACAGGTCTGGCACAGAGGCGGGTTCTCCTCCAAAACTGACCAGTCCCGAGGCGCCCGGCATCCAGTTCAAATCAGAGATGTTGACCGTTTCCAGATCCACATGGACGAATAGATAATTCGGAAAGTAGGGGCGAAATTTGCGCGCGCGCGGGTTGACCGGTTTGACATGCAGGGTCGGAAAGAACACATCCAAGCCATACGCCTGAAGTTGACCGGCAAGGAATTCTTCTTTATTGGGCTTACTACGCATTGCATACCAGGAGACCGCCATAGCATTCACCTTTTATCCCTCGAACCACAAGCGGAATTTCATCGAAGCCCGGCAATCAGCGACGGATCGGCAGTCATGGAAACCAGGCGTACCCCCATGCGGCGCAATTGATGAAAGGTGGCGCCCTCTTTCAAACCGCGCAAGACCGCCGTCGGGTTTTCCACCACCGCGCCCGAAAGCACCACCGCTCCCGCTTCGAACAAAATGGTGGAAAGCGGTGTGCTGGGTCCCACAATGACCATGGGGGTGTCGGGACGACGCAAAGCCATGAGGTCGTCGAAGGTGTGGTTGAGCAGGGTCATGGCAGTGACCGCCAGTACATCTGCCTGAGGGATGATCTGGGGCGCCGCCTCTGCAGGAAGGTCCTGCTCATCTTTGGGATTCAATTCGAGCACAAGCAGACGCCCCACCTGCGGGCGCAGTTCGGGGACATAGGGGAAGTGTCCCACCATCACCACCGTTTTGCCGGCGCCCAAGCGGGCAAGGACCTCTTTGGAGTGGAGTTCCACCCAGAGGTCGGGGCGAGGCGGGAGCAGGGCATTGATGGCTGCCATGCCGACGGAAATTTCGAGCGGATGCGGGGAGTGGATGTAGTCTGCCAGTTGGCGGGCAGGGAGTTCCGTAAGATGCCCGGCGCTGGCAACGGTTCCGTTTGCGGTGTGATGCGCCTCCCTGCTCATTGTGGCGGAGAGACCGCAGCGAACCGCGCCGTCCACTTCAGCGACGACTGCCGTCCAGTATAAACCGATATGAACATCGAGAATTCTGCCGTCTGGCAGGTTGGGCAGGAGGCGGGCAAGCAGGGCGTCTCGGTTCATAGGCGGGTGGGCTGGGGGAGGTAAAACAAAAAGGTCCAACGCCCGATTATAGCGGGCAGGCGCTGGACCCGGAGAGAGTGAGTCCGCTCGGGGTCGAACCGAGAACCTAACGCTTAAGAGGCGCTTGCTCTGCCATTGAGCTACGGACCCATGAAAGCGGGGCGCTGACCGAACCATACAACCGCTCACTTCAGCCAGCCTTTATGCGGACGGTATTATACCCGATGAGCGAGGGGTGTCAATAATGCAGCGGCAAACAAAAAGCCCCGCAGGCGCTCGCCCGCGAGGCTTTCCTTACCGATTACAGGTTTGCGCAAGAGAGCGCAATCTACGTGTAATTCTCCGGCAGCCAGCAGCAGAGAACCAACTCCCTCGCCGCTTTGACCTCGTCCATTCTGCCGAATTTGGTGGTATGCGGGGCGGATTTGACGAGTTCGGGCTGGGTCTTCGCTTCCTCGGCGATCTTGATGAGCGCGTCGGCGAAGGCGTCGAGCGTGTCCTTGTTTTCGGTCTCGGTCGGCTCGATCATCAGCGCTTCGTGGACGATGAGCGGGAAGTAGTTCGTGGGCGGGTGGAAGTTGTAGTCCATCAGGCGCTTGGCGATGTCGAGCGCGCGCACGTCGGAGCCTTCAAAGCGTCCCTCCGCGACGAACTCGTGCATGCAAATGCGGTCATACGGAACCTTGTAGGTATTGCGCAATTTCGCCTGCAGGTAATTGGCGTTCAACACTGCATACTGCGAAATATCTTTGAGTCCGTCGGGTCCGTGCATGGCGATGTAGGTGAAGGCGCGCACCATGCCGCCGCCGAAATGTCCGTGGAAGGCTTTCATGCGCCCGATGGTCTTTGCGGGTTTGACGAAGCCGTAGAGCGGAGGCATATCGTCCTCGCCCTCTTCGATGATGCCGACCAGCGGCTCGGGGAGGAAGTCCACGAGGTGCGCGGCGACTCCGACGGGACCTGAACCTGGTCCGCCGCCCCCGTGCGGAACGGCAAACGTCTTGTGCAGGTTGAAGTGCATCACGTCGAAGCCCAAATCGCCAGGGCGGACGATGCCGAGCAGGGCGTTGAGGTTCGCGCCGTCGCCGTACATCAAGCCGCCGCAGTTGTGAACCAGTTCGATGACCTTCTCGATGTTTTCATCGAAGAGACCGAGCGTGTTCGGGTTGGTGAGCATCATGCCGACGACGGTATCGTCGCAGGCGGCTTCGAGGGCTTTGAGGTCCACGTTGCCGCGCTCATCGGAGGGGATTTGCACAACCTGCAAGCCCATCATGCCGGTGGAGGCGGGGTTGGTGCCGTGCGCGGAATCGGGGATGAGCATCTTCACGCGCTTGTGGTCGCCGCGTGATTTGTGGTAGGCGCGCATGATCAGCACGCCCGTGAATTCTCCGTGCGCGCCCGCGGCGGGCTGTAACGTCACGCCTGCGAAGCCGCTGATTTCCTTCAGCCATTCCTGCAACTGGTACATCAAAGCCAGGTTGCCCTGCACGGTTTCGATCGGCTGTAACGGATGGGTGTAGAGGAAGCCAGGCAGGCGGCAGGTATCTTCGTTGATCTTCGGGTTGTACTTCATCGTACACGAGCCGAGCGGATAGAAGCCCGTGTCCACCGAGTAGTTGAAGGAGGAGAGGCGCATGTAGTGGCGGACGACGTCCACTTCGGCGAGTTCGGGCAGGGGAAGGTCGGGGCGAAGCAACTCTTCGGGAGGCAGAGCAGTTTCGGGGACGTCTGAAGCGGGGAAGGTCACGCCCGTCCGCCCTGAGGAGGAGAGTTCGAAAATCGTCGGTTCGACAATCTTGACCTGGGTTTGCTCAGGGGCTTCAATCATGGCTCACCTCCGACAACACTTCGACGAGCGTGTCAATATCTTCCTTGGTGTTCATTTCGGTCACGGCGATCAGCATGTGGTCTTTGAGAGCGGGATAATCCTGACCGAGGTCGTAGCCGCCGAGGATGCCGTGTTCGAGCAAATGCGCGTTGACTTCCTCGACGGGGCGGTTGACGCACAGCGCAAACTCATGGAAGAACGGTTCGCTGAAGCACAGTCCCATGCCTTCGATTTTGCTGAGTTGCGCGGCGGCGTAATGCGCCTTTTGGTAGCAAAGGTTGGCGACATCGCGTAAACCTTTTTTGCCCAGCAGGGAGAGATAGACCGCCGTGCCGAGGGCGATGAGTCCCTGGTTGGTGCAGATGTTGGACGTGGCGCGTTCGCGCTTGATGTGTTGTTCGCGCGCGGTGAGGGTGAGGACGTAAGCGCGTTGACCTTTGCTGTCCACCGTTTCGCCGACGAGACGCCCCGCCATTTTGTGGACGAAGTTCTTGCGCGTCGTGAAGAAGCCGACGCTGGGTCCGCCGTACCACATGGGGATGCCCAGCGGCTGACCGTCGCCCACGACGATGTCGGCGCCCATCGCGCCTGGGGTTTTGAAGAGGGCGAGGGCGGTGGGGTTGGCGACGACACAAGCAAGCGCGCCTTTGGCGTGGATGCCTTCGATGAGTTTGGTGTAGTCGTAAATGCGCCCGAAGAAGTCGGGGTATTGGACGATGACGAGGCAGGTGTTGTCGTCCACCAAAGGCAGGAGGTCGGAGGGCTGGTAATCGGTAATGGGGAATTGATCGTCGCCGATGAGCTGCATGTCCATGCCCTGGGTGTAGGTGCGGATGACGGCGCGGTATTGCGGGTGGACGGTGGGCGAGATGACGACCTTTTTGCGTTTGCCGCGGAATTGGGCGTTGGCAAGGTTGACGGCTTCGGCGGTGGCGGTCGCGCCGTCGTAGTGGGAGGCGTTGGATACGTCCATGCCCGTCAGCGCGCACATCAGGGACTGGTACTCGAAGACGGCTTGCAGTGTCCCTTGCGAGATTTCGGGCTGGTAGGGGGTGTAGGCGGTGTAGAACTCGCCGCGGCGGAGGATGTGGTCCACCACTGAAGGGATGTAGTGGTTGTACATGCCCGCGCCGAGGAAGGAGATCAGGTCGCTGCGGACGTTTTCGTTTGCCTGCGCGAGACCCGAGAGTTCGTCCAGCGCTTCCATTTCGGTGAGCGCGGGGGGCAGGTCGAGTTTGGGGAAGCGGTGTTTGGCGGGGATGTCTTCGAACAGGTCATCGAGCGATTTGACGCCGATGGCTGCCAGCATCGCGTCCCGTTCTTTGGGGGAGATGGGGATGTAGGTCATGTTTTTTCTCCCGTCATTGCGAGCGAAGCGAAGCAATCTCCTTCACGACGAGGGGATTGCTTCGTCGGGAAGGACACCCTCCTCGCAATGACGAAAACAACTAATGCGCGCGGCTCTCGCAATACGCCACGTACGCGTCCGCGTCCATGACTTCGCCTGGGGCGGCGCCTTCGAGTTGGATCATCCAGGCTTCGCCGTAGGGGTCGGAGTTGATGAGTTCGGGTTTGTCGGAAAGCCCTTTGTTGACGGCGGCGACTTTTCCGCCCGCGGGGGAGTAGATCTCCGCCGAGGCTTTGACCGATTCGACCGAGGCGATGGGCTTGCCCGCTTCGATGGTGTCGCCTTCTTCGACGAGGATTTCGACGAAGACGATGTCGGAGAGTTGTCCCTGGGCGTAGTCGGTAATGCCTGCCTTGCCCGTGGCGGGGTCGAACCATTCGTCGGACTTGGTGTATTTGAGGTTGGAGGGAGCGTTCATGGTTGGTTTGTCTCCTTTTGGTTTTTGCGTGAGGTCGGCGCAAGAGAGCGCCTTTTACGCTGAAAATTTTGGCGAATCAAAAAGGCGCACGGGTACAAGCGTGCGCCTCTGTAATTGGACCTGAGAGATTCGAGTGGTCTCATAGTCTTCAGTCCAATGGTCTCATAGTCAATGTAATTAACTATAAGACTAACGACTATTCAACTATCAGACTGCTCTTTCACCGTCGGTATTCCTTGCGGAATTTTCCAGAGTTGGGTCGGGGCAGGGTCCTTTTGCCTGAGAGTTTCGCCTGGTTTCGCCAAATTCCAGACTTGCCCCTTCGGCGTCCTTCGCTTGGTCTCGGTGCCTTTGTACTCGACCAGCGCTTCGGATCTCTTCCCTGTTGCCCGTTGAATTGTGTTTCGATTTTACGGTTGAGGGGAACGAGAGTCAAGAGGATGAACATCCTTGATTCGCAAAGATTTCCGAAGTTTGACAGGCTTCGGAAATCTTGTTGTGTCCGTGCTACGCCGCTTTGCGGGGACCGCGTTTGGGTTTGGCGGGAGGTTCTTCGGCGGGAGGGGTGGGAGAGTCCGCTTCGGGGGCGGGAGAGGTCTCTGCGGCGGGAGCAGGCTCAAGGTCGGGCAGGGAGGCGGGTGCGGGCTGAGGGACAGGCTGGGAGGTGAAGGTTCCGTTCAGGCGGGCGAAGTAGTCCCTCACTGCCTGGTCGTTGTAGAAGACGAGGGCGAGGATGCCGACCGCCGTCGAGAAGAGGTTGCCGGTGAGCATGGAGGCGATTTCGAAGACGGCGATGTTGGTGGAAGGTTGGAGGATTTGCGGCGGTTCGCTGAAGAGTTTGGCGGCGTAGATGAGTTCGAAGACGCCCAGCACGGCGGGCAGGATGGTGAGGGGAATGCAAACGACGCCGATGATGGTGGCAAGCGCGGCGCCCGAGGCGGCGAAGCCCCAAAAGAGGTTGACAACGCCGCTGACGAGGGTCATCCAGGCGGTGACCTGGAGGAGGGTGGGTTTTTGTGAGGGCATGGTTATCTCCTATGAGTTCACTGGGATATACGCCCCTGCAGGAGATTGGTTGCAGAGTGAAGTAGGACTTACGCAAAATTTTGCGTAGAGCGCGTTCTTCAACACGCTGGAAAGGTAATTGGCGTTAGAGAGTGTTTTGAAATTCATATTCCAACCACAGATGAACACAGATAAATTCAGTACTTCACGAAAGCG
>DAOUBY010000130.1:0-4094 GCA_034432325.1 Anaerolineales bacterium | reverse complement strand
CAACAATAAATGAGCAGGCTCGATTGCCTGATGGTTGTAGTCCTGCGCGAGTTGCTGCGCGTGCAGGATGGCTTCCTGTGATTTTTGGGTGTAGTTGTTCAAGTTCATACGTTCCTCCGAGTGTAATGCGCGCTCTCCGAGCGGCATGGCGTTAGAGAACGCCAAGTACGCACTCAGAGAACGCCAAATACACAGTTTCGGAGAAATCGTACACCGCCCCCATCGGATGAAAATTAACGCGTCGTCAGAGGAAGGTTAGAGGGAACGTTCCTGCTCCTCCAGGTCGGTCAGCAGGAGGTCCAGCGCGCCGACGGAGATGGAAAGTTCGCGCAGGGAGATGCCCAGCGAAATCATCATCAGCACAAGCGCAATGGCAAAACTCCACTGACCGCCCGCCGTCCAACCCGCAAAGAGCGCGAACATGCTGATGACGCAAAACAGCAGGCTGGTCACGCCCACAATCTGCATGTTGCGAATGAGATAGGTGCGGAAGCGCAGGTTGCTGATTTGCTTGAGCAGGTTTTCGTTGCGGTTTTCGTTGTACTTATCGTACAGGTTGCGGATGATGGTCGCCAGCGTAAGAAAGCGGTTGGTGTACGCCAGCAAAAGAAGCGAGATAGTGGGGAAGAGCAGGGCGGGGGTCGTGAGATCGAATTTCATGCGAGGGATTATAGCCCCAACCAACCTCTGCCGCCTGTAACTTTTTTGTCCCCAATACCGATAAAAAAGTAAGAATTTTGTGATATAACCCCCCAATCCTGCCATGAAAACACCCCGCTCCCGCTTTTTTCTGGAATGGCTGGCGCTAAACCTCGTCGGCTTTGTTTTGGGCAGCCTGCACGGCGCGACAACCACCGGGTTTGTCCCCATGGTCATTCCCGGGATGGCGGGATTGCTCCTCGGCGACCTTATTTTTGGGGGAATGGTCGGTTTTTCTCAATATCTGGTTTTTGCCCGCACGCGCTTCCTGCCTGCGACCCTCGGCTGGATTCTCACCCACAGCCTTGGGTTTACGCTGGGAGCGCGCACCGGCGCCCTCCTCACCTTCCGCGTCACTCAAAACTGGACCCTGGCAGGAGTCGTCTTTGGGGTGATTATGGGGACAAGCATTGCCCTGGTCACGGCGTTTGCTCTTTTCAGAAAAATTTCCCCCGTTCAAATGCTCATCTGGCTGGCGACCTGCATCCTGGCGTGGGTTGCCGGCGAGAGCATCGCCTTTGCTTCGAATTTTTCGCTGTTCACTGTGCCGCTGGTTGCCCTGGCAATCGCCGCAATCACGGCGCTGGGGCTGAGTTTGCTCCAACCGCGCTTACAGCCAGAGTAATTTCCCCTACGAGTTCACCGCAAACGCCACCCGCTCCGGGTTGACCAGCATCATCGGCGTCTTCACCACCGCCATCTGCGGCAGGTAGGGGTTGGCAATCTCCGCCTCATACACCGACATCCACGAGACGCGCGCCACTTCCAGGCTGGTGGCAAGTTCCGTCTGCGCCGAGATGCGAATCTTCCCCCGCGCCACGAACGTCCCCACCAGCACATCCACTTCCAGCATCACGCGGTTGGTTTCGCCGGGGTCGTAATCCAGAGGCTCCTCCGTGGGCGGCAGCGTGTGATAGGCAATCAACTGCGAAGTGGGGAAGAAGAGTTCGTCAAAGGTCAACGGGCGCACCGGCGTTCCGCCGAACACAATCACCTGCGGCTTGAGGAGGTGCATGTGCTTGGGCGCGCCGTCGGTGCGGAGCCAGATGTTCATGCGCGGCACATTCTGCTTGGAAACCGCCTCCCCCCGCACAACCGTATCATGCGTGTACAGCATGACAGGCGTCGTCTTCTCGTCGGGTCTGAGAACGTACATACTGCCTCCTCGAACCCATTATACACTTGCCCCCGCTTCCCAACAGCGTTTATACTTACCCGCATGGCTTTCTCAAAGTCTGGTTTCAGGCTAAAAAAAACAAACAGGATAGACAGGATTTCAGGATAAGCCGCGCGCAAAGCAGGGTGAAAACATCCTGTTTATCCTGTCTATCCTGTTAAACAAAGCGGCGCAAGCGATAATGAGAAAGCCATATACTTACCCGTGCGCATCAACCCCGAATGGACACCGACCGAATGCATAACAAACGCTGGATCATCCAACCCCCCATCACCCCCCAAGCCGACGAAGCCCTCTCCAAATTCCCCTACCTTCTCAAACAAATCCTCTACAACCGCGGCTACAGCGCCGACGCCGAAGCGCGCGCCTTCCTCAAAGCCGACCCTCCCGCCGGCACCGACCCATTCCAAATGCTCGGCATGCACACCGCCGTGGACCGCATCCGCTACGCCATCGAACACAACCAGCCCATCGCCATCTACGGCGACTACGACGTGGACGGCGTCACTGCCACCGCCCTGCTCGTCCAGGCGCTTGAGGCGCTCGGCGCAGACGTGCGCGGCTACATCCCCAACCGCTTCGACGAAGGCTACGGTCTCAACAAAGACGCCCTCGACTCCCTCAAAGCGGCGGGCGTCAAACTCGTCATCACCGTGGATTGCGGCATCCGCTCCCCCGAAGAAGCGCTTCACGCACAGACCATCGGACTCGACCTCATCATCTCAGACCACCACCACCCCGACGGCGCCAATCTGCCCACCGCCCTCGCCGTCATCAACCCCAAACAGCACGGCGACCCCTACCCCGAAAAAGACCTGGCGGGCGTGGGCATCGCCTACAAAATTGTCGAAGCGCTGATAGAAGAAACAGGAAAGAATAAAGAAGAGACGCCTCTCTTTTCCCTTTCCTCTTTCCTCGATTTGGTCGCCCTCGGCACCGTCGCCGACCTCGCCCCCCTCGTCGGCGAGAACCGCTCCCTCGTCCGCCGCGGCATCAAACAGATCCGCGAAACGAAGCGCCAGGGACTCTTCTCCCTGGCGGGCGTGGCGCAAATCAAACTCGACAAAATCAAAGCCGCCGACATCGGCTTCATGCTCGGACCGCGCCTCAACGCCTCGGGCCGTCTCGAATCGGCGCTGGCTTCCTTCGAACTGCTCACCACCGCCGACTTCATGCGCGCCGGTCAACTTGCCCAACAACTCGACGTGCAAAACCGCCAGCGGCAGGCAATCACCCGCACCATGCAGGCGCAGGCAGAAGCCATCGCCCTCGGCGAAGACCCCGACGCCTACCTCTTCTTCGCCGCCCACGAAGACTTCAACCCCGGCGTCGTCGGGCTGACAGCCTCCCGATTGACCGAAACCTATTACCGCCCGGCAGTCGTCGCCGCCAAAGGACCCGACGAAACGCGCGGCTCCTGCCGCTCCATCCCCGAATTCCACATCACCGACGCCCTCGACCAGTGCAAAGACCTGCTCGTCCGTCACGGAGGTCACGCCGCCGCGGCGGGCTTCACCGTGCGCAACGAAAACCTCCCCGAACTCGTCGCCCGCCTCAAAAGCCTCGCAAAACAGCAACTCGAAGGCAAAGACCTGCGCCACACCCTCACCGCAGACGCCGAAGTCGCCCTCGAAGAACTCAACTTCGACGTGCTGAAACACCTCGCCTACCTCGAACCCACCGGCTACGGCAACCCCGAAGCCGTCTTCGTCTCGCGCGACGTAAAAATCAAATCCTCCCGCACCGTCGGCGCAGAGAGCAAACACCTCAAACTCACCCTCGAAGACTCGCGCGGCGCAGCCTACGACGCCATCGGCTTTCGCCTCGGCGCATTGCAGGCATCCCTGCCCCCGCGCGTGGACATCCTCTACACCCTCGAAGCCAACGAATGGAACGGGCGCACCACCCTGCAACTCAACCTCAAAGACATCAAACCCGCAGGCATCCCTGATTAACGCCCAACGCTTTTATCGGTTTGTCATTTCGAAGGAGCAGAGCGGCTGAGACATCTTCTGATTTCTCAGTGTTCTCTGCGCATCCGCAGTGAACAAAAGCCTTATCCCGAGTTGACGTTAACTTTATAGGACTTACGCGTCATCGGCGTTCTCACGCGTCATCGGCGTTCTCTAAGAGAGTGTTTTATAAATCGAGATTTACCGCAGATGAACACGGATGAACACTGATTCTGAAGAAAAACGGGATGAAATTCCCTTGTAAA
>DAOUBY010000129.1:0-12584 GCA_034432325.1 Anaerolineales bacterium | reverse complement strand
CTAGAGAGCGCAAGTTACGCAGGGTTTTCGTGATCTACTGAATTTATCTGTGTTCATCTGTGGTTGGAACATGAATTTCAAAACACTCTCTTAGACTATTGCCTTACCCCAGCACAAAATTATCAATCAGCCTCGTCTTGCCGACGAAAACCGCCATCGAAAGCAGGGCTTTGCCCGTAATTTCGCTCAATTCCTCCAGCGTGTCGTAATCGGCGCACGAGACGTACTGCACCTCCGCCAGCGGCTCAGCCGCCAGCACCTCCTTCATCCGTTCGCGCAGTTTCTCCGCGTTCCGTTCTCCCGCCTCATACAATTCCTTCGCTGCGCTCAACGAGCGAAACAACACCGTCGCCGCCTTGCGCTGTTCGGGGTCGAGGTACACATTGCGGCTCGACATCGCCAGCCCGTCTGCCTCGCGCACCGTCGGGCAAACCACAATCTCGATGGGGAAATTCAAATCCATCGTCATGCGGCGGATGACCGCTGCCTGCTGGGCGTCCTTCTGCCCGAAATACGCCTTGTGCGGCTGGACGACATTGAACAACTTGGCGACCACCGTCGTCACCCCGCGGAAATGACCGGGCCTCATCGCCCCTTCGAGCCGACGCGTCACCGCTTCGACCTCCACCCAGGTCTGATACCCCTTCGGATACATCTCCTCCGCTGTGGGCGTCCAGACCAAATCCACCCCGAGGGGCTCGATCAGGCTCAAATCGCGTTCCAGATCGCGCGGATAGCGGGCGAGATCCTCGTTCGGTCCAAATTGGGTGGGGTTGACGAAGATGGAGACGACAACGTGCCGGCACTCCTCCCGCGCGCGGCGGATGAGGGAGAGATGCCCTTCGTGCAGGTAACCCATTGTGGGGACGAATCCAACCGTCCCGTCGAGAGAGAGGCGGGCGGAGCGCAATTCGTCCAGGCTCGTTATACTTCGCATAGTCCATCCTCCGGTCGTTGACAGATATAGAAAATATGTGCTACACTGAAATCCCAACCAACTTAAAAAAGGAGAAACAATGGCTTACGCACATACCAATTCCAAAGGCACCACCTACTACCTGCATTCCAAAGGCAAAATGTTCTTCTTCTCCCGCGAGGTCAAGGAAGGCGCTCTCGATGCAGTGCCTGCCGGCTACAGCGTGGTGGAGATGAAGACGGGCATGCTTGCCCTGAAAAAAGTTCAGGCGGAAGAAGCGGCGGCAGAAACGCCCGCCGAAGTTCAATCGTAATCGAAGTATAACCTGTTCGTCGCTGCCCCGCTTTGCGCTTTTAGATAATAAGGAGATAATGATGATACCTGACACTGCATCTAAAAGAACCTGTAACCAGAAAGAGAGGAAGACATGCCAGCGCTAAACCGCGTACAACTCATCGGCTACCTGGGCAAGGACCCGGAAAGCAAATACACCCCCAGCGGCAGGAAGGTGGCGCACTTCAGCGTTGCCGTCACCCAGCGCTGGAAGAGCGGCGGCGAAACGAAGGAGTACACCGAATGGGTCAACGTCGAAGCATGGGGGCGGCTCGGCGAAATCTGCCAGGAGTATCTCAAAAAGGGAAGCCTGGTGTACATCGAAGGCAGACTGAAGACCGACAAGTACGAAGATAAAGGTGAGACGAAGTACTACACCAAGGTTGTTGCCCTCGCCATGCAAATGCTCGACCGCAAGCCCAGCGAGGAACCCATGCTCACCGTCGAAGAGGAATCCGCCGATTACGAGGCGTAACTCTCGCGGCTTCGATGAATCGAATAAAAGGTGTCACGCTCCGAGCGTGACACCTTTTCATTTTGGAAACGCGCAGCGAATGGCGGAATTTATTCACGCCGCCGGCAGGGGTGGTGACTCGATTGTTGTGTAAAAGTGGCGCGAGATTAATCTCGCAGTACGAATTTACACAATGTTCTCGGCATACGACCCGGCAGGCTCCCTGCTATCGTGTGAACAGAAGGATTGCCGCAAACGCAAAGGCAATGCCCAGGTTTTGAATGGGCAGGGTTCGTTCTTTGAGGAAGATCCGCGCCAGAATCACAGTGACAGCGGGGTAGAGCGCCCCCAACACGGCAGCAACGTCAATCCGCCCGGCGTGAGAGGAGAGAACGTAAAAGCCGTTGCCGGCAATGTCTATCAATCCGTTGAAAATACACAGTCCCCACGTCTCGCGCGGAGGCATGGGAGATTGACGGTTGAACAGCGCAGCCAGCCCCAAGGCGGCAAAGCCGGTGAAGCGCGCCGCCGTCAGGGTCCAGAAGAAGGCATGGAGGGTGGCTGTGTGGATGAGGATAAAGTAAAAGCCAAAGAAAATGCCCGAGAGCAGAGACAGGCGCAGGCTGGCGCTGAGCGATGCGGAAGTGTCGGAGGGGGAGAAGCGTCCGTTCGCCGGGTCCGTTTGTGAAATCAGCCAGACGGCAAGGAAGGCGAGTCCGAATCCGACCAGCGTCGTTGCAGAGGGAAGCCCCAGCGTGAACGAGCCGAAGATGACGGGGATGATTGCGGCAAACAGCGCGGAGACCGGCGCGGCGATGGTCATCTGCCCCTCGGCGAGGGCGCGGTAGAGGAAGATCAACCCTGCCAAGCCCGTCAGGCTGGCAAATGCGCCGGTCAGCAAATCGCGGATGGAGGGAATTGGTTCGCGCAGGAGGAGCGCCAGGAGCATGAACGGGATGAAGCCCGCGATCTCAGCCAGGTAGAGGACGCGCATCGGGCTGGTGCGTTTGCTTGCCAGCCCGCCCATGAAATCCGCCGCGCCCCACGATGCGGAGGAAATCAGCCCGTAGAGAACAGGTAACAAGCGGCAGCCCTGTTATAGTTTTCCAGCCGCGCGCGCCCTGTCCAGCACCTTTTGCGCGTTTTTCAGCAGCGGCATGTCAATCATCTTGCCGTCGAGCGCGTACGCACCTTTGCCCTCTCTTTGGCTGGACTCGAACGACTCGACAATTCGTTTGGCGTATGCAATGGCTTCCTCGGAGGGAGTGAACGCTTCCTGCACCACCGCAACCTGATTCGGGTGAATGACCTGTTTCCCGCTGAAGCCGAATCCTGCTCCCTGCTGCGCTTCGAGGCGCAGACCTTCGAGATCGCGGAAGTCAATGTACACCATGTCTATTGCCTGCAGGTCGTTTGCGGCGCACGCGGCAACGACCGCCGAACGCGCATATAACACCTCGGTTGCCTCTTTCGTCCGCCGTGCGCCCACCGAGGCGGCGTAATCCTCCGCGCCGAAGATGACCGCTTCGAGGCGTTTATCTGCCTCGGCGATTTCTTTGAGATTCAAAATGCCTTTTGCCGTTTCCACGCCAATCAACAGACGAATTCCGCCGATGGCTAATCCGTTTGCGAGTTCGTACGATTCGATTTGCCCGCTGACCCATTGGACTTGTTCCGCCGTTTCGATTTTTGGCACGACGATGGAGTCGGGTCTTGCAGCCAGTGCGGAGGCGAGGTCGTCCTTCTCGAACCCCGAGCCGATGCTGTTGATGCGGATGCAGCGCTCGGAGTTTCCGAAATTCAGTTCTTTCATTGCCTGTGCAATGACTGCCCGCGCTTCGGCTTTGCGGGTGACTGCGACCCCGTCTTCCATGTCCATGCAGATGCAGTCCACGCCGAGGGTGGTTGCTTTTTCGATTTTGCGCCGGTCGTCGCCGGGCATGTAGAGGAGTGCGCGCCGTGAGTGCATATTTATCCTTTCTGTCATTGCGAGACCCGCGAAGCGGGTCTCGCAATGACAGTGATTATTTTGATTTCTTCAGAAACATCGCCGTCCGCTCGAACTCGACCACAATCGTGCCGTCGGGCTTTTTGCCCCAGCATTTGATGCGCACAATCCCGGCGTTGGGTCTTGATTTCGATTCGCGTTTTTCGATGATTTCGCTTTCGGCGTAGATGGTGTCGCCGTGAAAGACGGGATTGGGGTGCGCAACTTTGTCGTAGCCCAGGTTCGCCACAATCGTGCCTTCGGTCAGGTCTGGGACGGTGAGACCGACCACCAGCCCGAAGGTGAAGACTCCGTTCACCAGCCGCTGACCGAACTCCGTCTGTGCGGCAAAGTCCTCGTTGAGGTGAAGCGGCTGGGTGTTCATCGTCAAGGCGGAGAAGAGGACGTTGTCCATTTCGGTGACGGTGCGTCCGCCATGTTTGAATTTCATCCCCACTTCGAGTTCGTCGAAATACTTTCCGGTCATGGGTGACTCCTTCGTTGATGGAAGAAGAAAGAGGGGTAATATCTCTTTCTTGCTCTGTTGCGAGGATGTCATCGCGAAGCAATCCGAATGCCTGCCAGGAGACTGCTTTGCCGGCTTTCAGCCTCCTCGCAGTGACATGGAACAATGTTTGTAAAGCATCTCTTTCTTTTTTTCTCTTTTCATTCTACCGTGATTAGCGCCTGCTCTCTTTCGACCGTCTGCCCTTGATTGACCAATAACTTCTTTACAATGCCATCCAGCGGCGCCTGGATTCTAATCTCCATTTTCATGGCTTCCAGAATCAGCAGGGTCTGCCCCTTTGTAACCGTCTCTCCTTCACTGACATTGACCGCGCGGATTTGTCCCGGCATGGGGGCGGTGAGTTCGCCGGCGGCGTGGTGATGTCCGCTTCCGCTTTTGCGTGAGGTGGAGGATTTGGTCAGCACGAAGGTGCGGCCGTTTACTGTCACCCAGCGTCTGGCATGATCGGAGGAGACATAGGCGGTGATGCGCTCGCCGTCGAGGAGAAAATCGAGTATGCCGTGTTCCGTATCGGCGCGGAGGATTTCGACCTCGGCGGTTTTGCCGCCGATGGCGACGCGATAGGATGCGCCGGTGGGGAGGAGGTCAATAGGGAAGGATTGGGAGTTGTATGCGAAAGAGATCTTCATCAGGTGTTATCCGTATCCCAAAATGCGAATGATTGCTACCAGCCACATGCCGATCACGGCGAGGACGAGTTCCAAATCATGCCGCACCAAACCCGCCAAAACGCTGACCCAGGAATGGTAGGCAAGGTATGGCGAGAGGAAGGGAGATGCCGCCATTGCCTGGTCGGCGCGGCGATGGTGGATGGAGAGAATTGTCAGTGCAAAGCCAATGGGAAATGCCCAGGGCCAAAGGCTCGCGTTCCATGTGGATTGCGGCAGATCGCCCGATCTGCCGATGGAAGCGGATCCGAAGACAACGAAGGAAAGGATCAGCGCAAAGGTAACGGGCGCAAAGTCGCGCATGAGCGACTTCAAGCCGCCTTCACGCCAAGCCTCGAAAAACCAAAACAGCGCCATCGCAATGCCCATCTGCGGTTTGATGAGGACGAGAAATAAACCGATTTGCGGCGGCAGTATAAAGCCGGCGAGTACCAGCGCGTCTACATTCAACAGAATCATTCCGTATATCACCGGCGGAGAGAGCAGGAAGGCGATCAATGCCGTGCGGCTCGCTTTCAATCGAATTGCTGTCCATGCATACAGCACAAGGGTGAGGGTGAAATAGAGTACGCCGCTCACCCTCTCTGAAAAGAAAGCCAGCGGCAGCAGGGGGATCAAGACCCATGGCATGTTGCGAAAGGTCGGCGCTGCCTCGTAGGGGTTTTTCCCTTCGATGACAGCACGCGCCGCCGGATAGAAGGTTTCGCGCCAATCTACGCCCACTGCGGGCCACAGGCTGTCTGCGCCGAAATAAAAGAGACCAAGAAGCAGGACGCTTGCTGCGAAAAAAAGGAATTTGTTTTTTGCCATCTTCAAGTTCTCACAGCGTCAATTTCTGAATCCGCTTGGGATTTTCCACGGGCTGTAAGGGTCACGTTCAGTTACGATTGGCGATTGACGATTTGCGATTGTTAGATCGGCAAGAGATGCGGCAATGAGGGATTCAAACGACGGTTCGGAAGGCGGAGCCCAATTGAAGTTTGTTTCCACCCATCTTGTGGAGACCCTGCCTTCTGCGAAATCGGGATGCGCCAACACCGCCTGCATGAAGTCCATGTTGGTGACGACGCCATGCACGACGAAATCGCGCAGGGCGGCTTGCATTTTTCGAATGGCGGCTGGTCTGTCTTCGGCATGGACAATCAACTTTGCCAGCAGGGGATCGTAGAAATGGGCGACCTCGTCGCCGGCGCGAAAGCCCGAGTCCACACGGATGCCCGGTCCGCGCGGTTCGATGTATTGCAGGAGTCTGCCGGTGCTGGGCAGGAATCCGCCTGCGGGGTCTTCGGCATAGACGCGGCACTCGATGGCGTGTCCGCGCTGGGTGAGTTGCTCCTGCGAATACGGGAAGCGTTCGCCCGCCGCGACGCAGATCTGCCATTGGACGAGGTCGAGCCCGGTGGTGAGTTCGGTGACGGGGTGTTCCACCTGGAGGCGGGTATTCATTTCCAGAAAGTAGAAAGTGGAGGAAGCGGAGTCGAAGATGAATTCGACGGTTCCGGCGTTGTAGTAGCCGACGGCTTGTGCGGCTGTGACGGCGGCTTCGCCCATCTTCGCACGAATTTTGGGAGTGAGCAGCGGAGAGGGTGATTCTTCGATGATCTTTTGATGGCGGCGCTGCACGGAACATTCGCGTTCGAAGAGGTGGACGAGGCGCCCATGCTTGTCGCCGAAAACTTGAAACTCGATGTGATGCGCTTCGGGGATGTATTTTTCGATGAGCAGGCGGTCGTCGCCGAAGGCATGCAGCGCTTCGCGGCGCGCGGCGTCTATTTCTTCGGGCAGGTCGTTTGCGTCCCAGACGATGCGCATTCCCTTGCCGCCGCCGCCCGCCGAGGCTTTGACGAGGACGGGATAGCCGATTTCGCGCGCGGCTTTTTCGAACTCTGGCAGCGATTGCAATCCCTCGGCTCCGGGCACCGTCGGGACGCCTGCCTGCTTCATCCGAATCTTCGACTCTGCTTTGTCGCCCATGGCGCGGATGGAGCCGGCGGAGGGACCGATAAAGGTCAGGTTGGCAGATTCGACTGCGGCGGCGAAGGAGGCGTTTTCTGAGAGGAAGCCGTAGCCCGGGTGGATGGCGTCGGCTTGGGAGGAGAGGGCGGCGCGGATCAAGACATCCGCATTCAAATAGGAATCCCTGGGCGGCGCCGCGCCGATG
The DNA here is from genome assembly GCA_034432325.1 of Anaerolineales bacterium. Taxonomy (GTDB): domain Bacteria; phylum Chloroflexota; class Anaerolineae; order Anaerolineales; family Villigracilaceae; genus Defluviilinea. Next base: position 5,536 of record DAOUBY010000129.1, on the reverse strand, counting down.
TGAACCGCCTCGTCGGCATGCTGGACGTGAAGCGCATTCTTATCGGCGTCGGAATAGACGGCAACGGTGCGGATGCCGAGTTCGCGGCAGGCACGGATGATGCGGATGGCGATCTCGCCGCGGTTGGCGATGAGGATTTTTTTGAACATTATTTGACGCGCGTCAATCTTGCTTCGGTGGCTTTGGCTTCGCCGTATTCAGGGTGGATGTTGTATGCGGTGATGATCAAATGGTCTGCATCAATTTGCTCGACTTGCGTTCGCCAGCCCCAATCGGGTCCGCCGGTGGGGTCAGGGTAACTGCCGAGCACGGAGAATCCTTTTTCGGTGGCGCTGCCGGTGCAGAACATAATGGCGGTGTTGTTGTGGAAGGAATCCAACCAGGAGGCTTCGTAACGGTCGAGCGTTGTGTTGTAGCCGAAGGTGAACATGCCGTGTTGCGCTTTGCCTTCGATGGAACCTTGATAGAGATAGATGGCGAAGCGTCCTTCCAAGACCAAGGTGATGGTTCCCAGCACGGGTGATTGGTCGGTGAGTTTATCCGGTTCAAGCCAGAGTTTGGAAATACCTGTCCAACTGCCCGCGAGTTGGGAGAGGAAATGGTGAGGGCTGCTTGAGGCTTGAGGGAAGGTCATGTGGGTCTCCTGTTAGCAATCATACTTTTGTTTCGAGAAGATTGCTTTGTCGTGGCGCGAGGCGCCACTCCTCGCAATGACATGTGTAATCACATCCTAAACACGCCAAATTTATTTTCTTTAGCGGGTGAATTCAAAACAACGGATAACGCCAGCCCCAACACCTGACGCGTATCCGCCGGGTCAATCACGCCGTCGTCCCACAGGCGGGCAGTGGAGTGGTAGGGGTTGCCTTCGTTCTCGTATTTTTCGAGGATGGGGCGCTTGAACTCTTCGGCTTCGGCAGGGGTGAGGGGAGGTTTGCCTTCGCGGGCGAGTTGCTCCTGTTTGATGGTGAGCAGGACGTTGGCGGCTTGTTCCCCGCCCATGACGGAGATGCGCGCGTTGGGCCACATCCACAGGAAGCGCGAGCCGTAGGCGCGGCCCGACATGGCGTAATTGCCTGCGCCGAACGAGCCGCCGATGACGACGGTCAACTTGGGGACGCGGGTGGTCGCCACGGCATGAACCATCTTTGCGCCGTCTTTGGCGATGCCGCCCGCTTCGTAGTCGCGCCCGACCATGAAGCCGGTGATGTTTTGCAGGAAGATGAGCGGAATCCCGCGCTGGTCACAGAGTTCGATGAAGTGCGCCGCTTTGAGGGCGGATTCGCTGAACAGCACGCCGTTGTTGGCGATGACCCCGACGGGGTATCCGTGAATGCGGGCGAAGCCGCAGACGATGGTCGTGCCGTAGCGGGCTTTGAATTCGCGGAATTTGCTGCCATCAACCAATCGCGCAATCACTTCGCGTACATCGTAGGTCTCGCGGAAGGTGGCGGGGAGGATGCCGTATAAATCGTCAGCGGGGTACAAGGGTTCTTCAGGCGGAGCAACTTCGAGCGCGGAAAGAGCCGTTTGAACGTTGGGACGTTGCAGCGTGGAGACGATCCCGCGCAGGATTTCGATCGCGTGGTCGTCGTCTTCGGCGAAGTGATCCGCAACGCCGCTCAGTCGTGTGTGGACGTCCGCTCCTCCGAGGTCTTCTGCTGAAACGTCCTCGCCGGTCGCGGCTTTGACGAGCGGAGGTCCGCCGAGGAAGATGGTGCCGGTGCCTTTGACGATGATCGCTTCGTCGCTCATGGCGGGGACGTAGGCGCCGCCCGCCGTGCAGCTGCCCATCACTGCGGCGATTTGCGGAATCCCTTTGGCAGACATGCGCGCCTGGTTGTAGAAGATGCGCCCGAAGTGGTTGGCGTCTGGAAAGACTTCGTCCTGGAGGGGCAAAAACGCCCCGCCCGAATCGACGAGATACAGGCAGGGCAGGTGATTTTCTTCGGCAATCTGCTGGGCGCGCAGATGTTTTTTGACGGTCATCGGGAAGTAGGAGCCGCCTTTGACGGTGGCGTCGTTGGCGACGATCATCACCTCGCGCCCGCTCACGCGCCCGATGCCGGTGACGATGCCTGCGCCGGGCGCTTCGAGGTCGTACATGCCGAAGGCGGCGAGAGGGGAGAGTTCGAGGAAGGGTGAGGCGGGGTCGAGCAGGCGTTCGATGCGGTCGCGGACGAAGAGTTTGCCCTGTTCTTCGTGGCGTTTGCGGTATTTTTCGCCGCCGCCTTTGCGCACTTCGGCGAGGCGCTCCCTGAGTTCATTTGCCAGGGCGCGATGGTGAGCCGCGTTGGTTTTGAATGCGAGGGAGGTTGGGTTGATGGAAGTGGTGAGGGGTTCCATGCGGTGAGTCTAGCATATTTTCACCGTGCAGGCATGGAACCCAAGGAGACATGCTCAGATGATCTTCAAGTTCGCCAGGCTGGCGGAGAGGCGTTTGATGCCGACGGAGTCGAAGACCACATCCACGATTTCGTCATCGTCCTGAACGCGGCTGTCGAGGACGATGCCTTCGCCCCAAAGCGGGTGGCGGACGCGGGTTCCGGCGTGGTAAACGGACTTTCGGACGGGAGCAGGCTTGCCCGGAGTCCGAGGCGGGAGCCATTTCGTCTCGGGCGCGCTTCCTTTCAGACCTCTGCCGCTGCGCGTCTTCCCGACCAGCAGGTCCGCGGGGATGTCGTCGAGGAAGCGGGAGGGGTAGGTCTCTTCGAAGGAGCCGCGTCCGCCGCGTTGAATGGCGCGGACGAGGTAGAGTTTGTCTTTGGCGCGGGTGATGCCGACGTAAAAGAGGCGGCGTTCCTCTTCCATTTGTTCGGGTTCGTCGAACGAGCGGCTGTGCGGCAGGATGCCGTCGTCGAGACCGATGATGAAGACCGCGCCGAATTCGAGTCCCTTGGCGGCGTGCAGGGTGAGCAGGGTGGGGACGTTGCCTTCGGTGATGGTGTCCTGGTCGGAGATGAGGGCGATGTTTTCGAGGAATTCGTCGAGCGTGCGCGCGGCATACTCCTCGGCGAGGCGTTTGAGTTCGAGGACGTTTTCCCAGCGGTCTTCGCCTTCTTCGGAGTCGTCGTCAATGTATTCCTTGTAGTTGAGGTCGCGGACGATGCGGTCGAAGAGTTCGGGGACGGTGAGGGTTTGGGCGGCGATGCGCCAGTTGGCGAGCATGCCGCCGAAGTCGGCGAGGGAGAGGGCGGCGCGCCCGCTGAAAGACGACCAGTAGGGCGAGTCTGCGCCGCGGGCGAGGTCGAGCAGGATTTCGCCGGGCTGCAGTCCGTGTTGGCGGGCGGTGAGGTGAAGCGTGGTGAGGGTTTTTTCGCCGATGCCGCGCGGCGGGACGTTGATGACGCGGTCGAGGCTGGCTTCGTCGGCGGGGTTGTGGATGAGGCGCAGGAAGGCGATGATGTCTTTGACTTCGCGGCGTCCGTAGAAGCGCTGCGCGCCGACCAGCCGATAGGGGAGCCGCGCCTGCAGGAACGCCTCTTCGATGAGGCGGGACATGGCGTTGGTGCGGTACATCACGGCGCACTCGCCCGGCTCGAATTGCCGCGAGGCGACGAGTTGCGCGATGGTGTCCACAACGAAGGAGGCTTCGGCGTAGTCGTCGGGCGCTTCGTAGTAGAAGATTTTTTCGCCGGCGCCCCTGTCGCTGAAGAGTTGTTTGCGCCGGCGGTGTTTGGCGCGGTTGATGACGCCCATTGCCGCGTCGAGGATGTTCTGCCGCGAGCGGTAGTTTTGTTCGAGCAGAATCACCTGCGCCTCCGGGAAGTCCTGCTCGAAGCGCTGGATGTTGCGCCAGTCTGCGCCGCGCCATGAGTACACACTCTGGTCTTGATCACCAACACAAAACACATTTTTATGGTGCGAAGCCAATTCCTTCACCAGCGCGTATTGCGCCAGGTTGGTATCCTGAAACTCATCCACCAGCACGTGACGGAAACGCTGGGCATACTTGTCGCGCACGGCGGGGTTGTCTGCCAGCAGGCGGGCGGTGTAGAGCAGGATGTCGTCGAAGTCCACGGCGTTGCTGGCGACCAGCCGCTTCTGGTATTCGGCATAGATGCGCTTGACCACTTCGTCGCGGTAATTGACGACGGGGTAAGTGTCCGCGTCAATCAGTTCGTTTTTGGCGCGCGAAATGGCGGCATGGACGCTGACGGGACGATATAACTTCTCGTTGACGTTCAACTCGCGGATGACGTTTTTGACGATGCGTTCCTGATCATCCGAATCGAAGATGACAAAGTTCGACTGGATGGGAAGGTGGTCTGCCTCGCGGCGCAAAATCCGCGCACAGATGGAGTGGAACGTGCCGAGCATGATGCCCTCGGTCGCCTGACCGGGGAGCAGTTTGCCGACGCGTTCCTGCATCTCTTTTGCGGCTTTGTTGGTGAAGGTGACGGCGAGAATCTGCCACGGGCGGACGCCCTCCTCCGCGATGAGGTAGGCGATGCGTTGGGTCAGCACCCGCGTCTTGCCAGACCCCGGTCCTGCCACGACCAAAACAGGTCCATTCCCCGCTGTGACGGCGGCGCGTTGTTGTTTGTTGAGTTTATCGAGAAAGTCCATGAGATACCCTGGCGTGTTCAGGGACGTTGGAGAATGTCCGCTGCGCGTTTTGAAATAGAAAGTAGAGAGTAGTCTATCACAAACCTACTCTCTACTTCGTGTCGTTGGGTATGAAGTTTACAACTGCGACGTGCAATTCGGGCAGCGTGTGGCTTTGATGGAAATGGCGCTGAAGCAGTAGGGGCATTCCTTTGTGGTCGGTTCGGCTGGGGCGGCGGGAGCGGGTTCCTTTTTCTTCAGGTTATTCATCGTGCGCACCAGCAGGAAGATGACGAAGGCGACGATGAGGAAATCCACGATGGACTGGATGAACAAGCCGTAGTTGATGGATGCATCCTTCACTTTGAACGCCAGCCCGCTGAAGTCGAGCCCGCCGAGCAGCAGCCCGATGAGCGGCATCAGCACGTCGTTCACGAGGGAAGCGATGATCTTCCCAAACGCCCCGCCGATGATCACCGCAATCGCCAGGTCCATCACATTGCCGCGCATGGCAAATTCCTTGAATTCCTTGAGCATGTCTGCCTCCTGTGCAGTGTGTTTGTGAATGAGGGTATTCTACTGGTTTGGGGAGGGGATGTCAACGAAGCGGAAGAGATTAAGGAATCATAAGCCGCCTGTCAGGGTATCTCCTGCTCAGGTATGACTTTGTATAGTTCTGGAGGACTGTTTTTTCGGGAAAGTAGTTGTCCAGATGGTTTAATGAGAAGCGCCGCTGTTGACGCTTGCATGGAATTCGTTATAATTCCATTCCAATGTGATGCAATGCCCGTAAAGTACATCGGGCGTGCCGCAATGGTTTTGACCCATGAAAGGAGGCTGGAAGGGAGAATACTTTTGTCGTGCGATTTCCAACAAGAACCTTACGTTTCAATTCAACTATTTCAAGGAGGAGGATTCTCATGAAGAATCGAATCATGACGGTGTTCGGTCTGCTGATCGTGTTGAGCATGGTGCTCGCCGCCTGCGG
>DAOUBY010000128.1:0-9505 GCA_034432325.1 Anaerolineales bacterium | reverse complement strand
TATCCACGAAGGACATGAAGTACACAAAGGAATTCCAAAAGGCGCTGTTCAGAATTTTGAAATTCGATGCAAGATGATTTAAAAAACTTCGTGGTCTTTGTGTTCTTCGTGGTAAGAAAAGGTTTTTTTCAGTGCAGTCAAGAGATCAATTCTCCAAAAAATAAAGGTAACCTGTAGAATGACCCTGCGTAAAATCGTCACCCTCCCCGACCCCGTCCTGCGGCGGAAAGCACGCCCGATCGCCAAATTCGATAAAGACCTCCAGACGCTGATTGACGACATGGTGGAAACCATGCGTGAAGCGCCGGGCGTTGGTCTTGCCGCCCCGCAGATTGGTCTCTCGGAGCGCCTGATTGTGGTGGAATATTACGAACGCGAGGAGGATGAAGAGAACGAAGAAGCGCCCAAGAAGGTGTGGGCGGTGATCAATCCTGAAATCGTCAAAGCCTCCGAAGAGACCCTGCTGGGCGTGGAGGGCTGTCTGTCCATCCCCGGCCTGCTGGGGGAAGTGGAACGGCACGCCGAGATTCACGTCAGGGGGCTGAACCGTTACGGCAAGCCGCTGAAGATCAAGGCAAGGGGCTGGCTGGCGCGCATCTTCCAGCACGAGATTGACCATCTGAACGGCGTCCTGTTCACCGACCGCGCGGTGCGCGTCTGGCAGCCAAAACAGGAAGCGGAGCAGGAACAGGAATTTTGATGACCTGTCTTTGCTCTCCCATCTTCCATGTACCTCCGCCGCCTCTCCCTCACCAACTTCCGCAAGTTCACCCGTCTGGATATTGACCTGCCCAAGGGGGTCATTGTGTTGACGGGCGGCAACGCGCAGGGAAAGACCACCCTGCTCGAAGCCGTTTATTTTCTGGCGGCGTTCACCTCCTTTCAAACCCATGCCGACCGGCAAATCGTCAATGTGGAAGAGGCGAGGAAGAATTCCCTCACCGTCGCCCGCCTTGTTGCGGAGTTTCAGCGCGAGAAGCGCAAACATCGTCTCGAAGTGCGCCTCATCCTCGAACCGGTCGGCGTGTTGAACGGTCAGCGGTTGCGCAAGGAAATTCTGCTCGATGGGGTGAAAAAGCCCGCCGGCGATGTGCTGGGTCAGTTCAACGCCGTCATCTTCGTGCCGCAGATGTCGCAAATCATCGAAGGTCCGCCCGATGAGCGCCGCCGCTACCTCAACCTGACGCTGGCGCAGTCTGTGCCAGCCTATGCGCGCGCGCTGGGCGAATACAACCAGGCGCTGACGCAGCGCAACGCACTGCTCAAGGCGTTGAGCGAAGGCTCGGGCAGCCGCGACCAGTTGGAGGTCTGGGATGAAGCGTTGAGCCGCCTCGGCGCGCAGATCATCCTGTGGCGCATCGGAGCCGTTCAACGCATCGAACATCTTGCGGCGCGCGTCCACCACGAACTGACGCACGGAACGGAAATCCTGCGCCTCGCCTATGAGCCTGCCTATGATCCCCTGCCAAAACCGAACGGGCAGTTGGGCTTGAAGATTGACACGGCGGTGGACCGCTCTGGGTTGGAACTTGGGGAAATTCAGCGCGGCTTTCGCGCCCGGCTGAAGGAACTGCGGAGCGAAGAGATCGCGCGCGGCGTGACCACCATCGGTCCGCACCGCGACGAATTGCGTTTTCTCGCCAACGACTTCGATCTCGGCAATTACGGTTCGCGCGGACAGATTCGCACCGCTCTGCTTTCGCTGAAACTCGCCGAAGTGAACTGGCTGAAGGAACGCACGGGCGAGTGGCCCGTCATCCTGCTCGACGAGGTGATGGCGGAACTCGACCTTCAGCGCCGCGCCGATTTGCTGCACTATATCGGCGGGAGCGAACAGGCTTTGTTCACCACCACCGATTTGAATTTATTCGAACCCGAGTTTGTGCAGAAGGCGGAGATATGGAACGTGGAAAGCGGACGAGTGGAGAAGCGATGAATCAATTGCAGCAGCGCGCCGTCAAGATTCATGAAACCCTGCTTGCATTCTACGGCGAGCCTGTGTGGCGTAACCCCTTGCCCGCCATTGATGAACTGGTCTCGACCATCCTTTCGCAGAACACGAACGACGTGAACCGCGACCGCGCCTTCGACGCCTTGCGCGCAAAGTTCCCCACCTGGGAGGCGGTGCGCGACGCAAAGGAAAGGGATGTCATCGAAGCCATCCGCCCGGCGGGGCTGGCGAATCAAAAAGGTCCGCGCATTCAGCAGGTGTTGAAAGCCATCACAAAGGAGCGGGGAAATCTGGATTTGTCCTTTTTGTCCAAAATGAGCGTGGAGGATGCGCGCGCCTGGCTGACGAAGTTCAACGGCGTGGGACCGAAAACCGCCGCCATCGTCCTGTGCTTTTCGCTGGGAATGCCCGCCTTCCCTGTGGACACTCACATCTACCGCGTGACGGGGCGCATCGGACTCCGCCCGCAGCGGATGACCGTCGAACAGGCGCATCCTCATCTGGAGGCTTTATTCCCGCCCGAAACATACTACGCCGCGCACCTCAACCTCATCCGCCTGGGACGCGAGCTCTGCACCGCGCGCAAAGCGATGTGCGAAAAGTGTCCGATAAAGAAATTATGTGATTACGGAAAGACGCAATAACATGTCATTGCGAGGAGTGGCGCCTTGCGCCACGACGAAGCAATCCCCTCGTTTATAGGAGATTGCTTCCCAAAGGTCGCAATGACATCCGATCACCTGTTATCCCCATCCCCTCGAATCGTTCCCCTCTCCAATCTGCTGTAAAGTTTCTCGATATTGTGTTCGGCGATCTCGTCGAGCGTTAGTTCCAACTCGGTGGCGACCTGCGCCAGGTACCACAGCACATCGCCCAGTTCGGCTTTGAGCGCCTCGCGTGTCTCCTCGCTGATCTTCCCCTCCTTGTCGCGGAAAACTTTCTTGATCTTGCCTGCCACTTCGCCCGCCTCGTTGACCAGTCCCAGTGTGGGGTAAATGACGGGATGCCCGATGGCAGGGTAACCTGCGGTCTTGCGTGATTTTGTTTGGTAGTCGTTGAAGTTCATGAATTAAAATCTCCTGCCAGCCTCTTCCACCACTCATCCTTCTCGCCCGGCACGAAGGGAGTGTACAGAGTCAGCCGGTCGGCGAGACCCTCGTAGCGTCTCTTCAGATCATCTGCCAGCCTGCTTTCGTCGGTCACCAGGCAAAACTCGCCCAGCATCTCATCGGTGATGAGCATGGGCATCTCCGCCCATTCGCCCTTTGCCGCGTGCGCCGACAATGTCTCTGCAATGCCGCCCCAGCCGTGCAGATCCATGACTGGACGGTAGGAAGGGGTGGATGCGTAGAACGCGACCTGGGCGCGGGCAAAGTTCATCTCTTCGGGAGTCGTTGCGATGAACGCCGTCACTGAAACACTTATGTCTTTCCTCTTCCGTCCTTCTTTGATTGCCCCTTCCTCAATCGCAGGAAGAAGCACTTCTTTCATGTAACGGGCGCTATGAAACGGATGTACATGGAAGCCCTGGCACAATTCGCCCGCCAGTTTGGCGAGCCCCGTATTCACGCCGGCGATGTAGATGGGAATACCCCCGTCAAAAATGGAGGAGGGCAAGGGAGGGGGCTGAAAAAACGGCGACATGAGCGTGATTTTGTAATACTCGCCGCGATAGTTCAACTTTGTGCCGTTCTGCCAGCAATCCCAAAGCGCGCGGATCACTTCGATCTGCTCGCGCAGTTTCTTCACCGGCGATTCGGGCCACGGCTGACCGAACCTGCGCTCGATGTGCGCCTTGACCTGCGTGCCAAGCCCCAGAATGAACCGTCCGCCGGATTGAGCGGCGAGGTCCCAGGCGGTGTAGGCTAAATTCGCAGGAGAACGCGCAAAGGAAACCGCAATCGCCGTCCCGAAGTTGAGACGCGCCGTATGTTCGGCGATCAGGGCGCAGGGCAGGAAGGGATCGTGTTGAGTCTCCTGAGTCCACAGCGCGTCGAATCCGATCTCCTCCACGTCTTTTGCAATTGCGGGAACGTCTTTCAAACCAACAATGGGAAGCGCAGCGTCGAGTTTCATTATCATCACCTCTTTTCATTACGAGGAGTGGCGCAAGGCGCCACGACGAAGCAATCCCCAACACGATGACGGAGATTGCTTCGTGGCGCGAGTCGCCACTCGCAATGACGTTAGCCGAGCAAATACGCCATGATCCAATTCGTCGTGGCATTCAAGCCATCCATGTGGGCGCGTTCGTAATTGTGTGAGGCGTCTATGCCGGGACCAATCAACGCCAGCGCCACATCGCCGCCCGCCCGCCAGAACGCCTCGCCGTCCGATCCGTAGAAGGTGTACACGTCGGTCTTGTATGGAATGTTGTGCTGTTCGGCGAGCGAGCGAAGTTTATTATTCAAACCAAAATGGTAGGGTCCGCCGCCATCCTTGATGCACAGGGTGGCGTGGAATTCATCCGATTCCTGCCCGGCGCCGACAACTGCCATATCCACTGTGACCAATTCCGCAACATCGGAGGGGATGCCCGCCGCCGCGCCGTGACCGACCTCCTCGTAATTGGAGATGTGAAAATAAACGGTTCGCGCCGGACTTCGACCCGCCTCTGCCATTGACCGTATCGCCGCGACGAGGTTTGCCACACAAGCCTTGTCGTCGAGAAACCGCGAGCGGATGAAACCGTTCGTGACTTCCACGCGCGGATCGAACGCCACGCAGTCGCCGATGCCAATGCCCAGTTCGCGGGTTTCCTTTTCGCTGGTCGTCTTCACATCCAGGCGGACTTCCATGTGATCTTCATCGCGCGGTGTCCTGGCTCCTTCCGCGCCGTGGACGTGTCCGGATGCCGTCTCGATCAACGTCGAACCGCGCACCTTCCCGCCCTTCGACGTGAAGACCCACACGCCTTCGGTCTCCACGCTGTTCCATTGCAAGCCGCCGATGCGGCTCAACTTCAGCCGTCCGTTGGGCTTGATCTCCTTGACCACTGCGCCGAGCGTGTCCACGTGTGCGGTCAAGGCGACGGGCGGCAGGCTGCTTTCCACTGTCCATTTTGCCACCAGCGCGCCTTTGCGGGTTCGGGATAATTCAAGTTGTTTGTATTGCGAAAGTTCCTTCTCCACAAATGCAATGGCGGGTTCGGCAAAGCCGGTGGGGGAGGGGATGTTGAGCAGGTCAACGAGAAATTTTGTGAAATACTCTGTGTTGATCGGTGGAAGCGTCATCATGAACTCCTTGTCATGGCTGGAACGGTTACGGGTTCAAGCCTTCAACCCTTCAAACGCCTTGATCTTCTCCCGCCACTCGTGCGGAATGGCGATCGTCTTTCCCTGTTGGTAGTCATACGTCACCATGACCACCTCGCCTTTGGAAAGCACCCTGCCCGTCTCCGCATCCACGACGTTTTGCTCCCACGTCATGGATTTGTTTCCCAATTTTGCCGCATGAACCCCCACCTTGATCTTTTGCCCGAAATAGACGGGTTCATGGTAGGTGATATGCACGTCGGCAAGGATGATGCCGATTTCCATGAACGATTGGTCTTTTGTGAAAAGCCCCAATTCAATCATGTAGGCGATGCGCCCCTGTTCGAAATAGGTCAGATGTTTGGCGTTGTTGACGTGTCCCTGCGGGTCCAAATCCCCATAGCGGACTTCGATGGGATGATAGAAGTTGAAATGGCTCATGCGGCGATTATACTCCGCCTCGATTTAGAAAATTTGTGCTATACTCCTGCCATGCCGCTCATCCGTTCTTCCGATATTGGAACATATCTCTATTGCCGCCGCGCCTGGTGGTACAGGAAGCAGGGCGTCGAACCGTTGAATCAGGCTGAACTCGCGGCCGGGACCGAACTCCACGCCCGGCATGGGCGTCAGGTGCTGGCTTCCGCGCTCACGCGCACAGTTGGGTTGATTTTGCTGTTGATTGCGCTGACCATGCTGGTGGCATATTGCACGGCTCGAATTCTTTAGCCGCCATTGCACTGTTCACTGTTCACTGATTACTGATCGCCTGTTACTGCTCTCATGCTCTATTTTGCTCTCCTCCTTCTTTTCATCGCCTTTCTCTTTTTCTGGCAATCGAGCCGCCAGCGCAAAGCCGCCGGTCTGCCCGGCGGGCGCGTCATCTACACCGACACGCGCGGCTGGAACAAAGTGGAAAAACCGCTCTACTACGCCGCCCTCGACCTGACCGGCAAGCCCGATTACCTCATTGAAAAGAACGGGCAAATCATCCCTGTGGAGGTCAAATCGGGGCGCGCGCCCGATGCGCCGTACGATTCGCACATCTTTCAACTGGCTTCGTATTGCCTGCTGGTGGAGAAGACCTATCACAAGCGCCCGCCGTATGGAATCATCCACTACGAGGGGCGTGACTTTGCGGTGGAATATACCCGCGAGTTGGAGTCATCTCTGCTCGACCTGCTGGCGGAGATGAAAAGAGACGAGCGCAGGAAGGAAATCCCTCGGTCGCACGAACAGGCGTCCCGTTGTAAGCGATGCGGGTTTCGGCATGTCTGCGGGCAGTCCTTGGCGTAAGGGTATAATTCATTCGTCATGTCCGAGCCTTTCATCCCCAAACATCCCGTAGTGACAGCCTACCCGAAAATGCCCGATGCCTTTACGGAAGTTGCGGCAATGTCGGCATACCTCAAGGACAAAGGGCTGGACGCGCCGCACGGTTCGATTTACGACGAGGGGCTGCGCAAACGGGTGCGCGCGGGGGAGTTCGATCTGCTCATCATCGCGGGCGGCGACGGGAGCGTTTTGCGGGCGGGGCACCTCTGCGCTCCAAGCAGGGTGCCGATCCTCGGCGTGAACCTGGGGAATATCGGCTTTCTCATTCAGGTGGACCGCCATGAGTGGCGCGAATATTTCGACAAACTGCTGGCAGGCGAAGCGTGGATCGAAAACCGCATGATGCTGCACGCCGAACACGTGCGCGCCGGTGAGATTGTCGGTTCGTGGGATGCGTTGAACGAGGTCGTTGTCGGACGCGGACAAACCCTGCGCCCCGTCCGCCTGACAGCCTTTGTGGACGGACGTCAGTTGACCAGTTACGTTGCCGACGGTTTGATCGCCTCCACCGCCACAGGCTCCACCGCCTACGCCCTCGCCGCAGGCGGACCCATCCTGCCGCCCGAACTGCGCAACATTTTGCTCGTGCCGATTGCCCCGCATCTTTCTGTGGATCGTGCGGTGGTGCTTGCCGCCGGCTCGATGGTCAGCATTCAAGTCAACAGCGAGAATGCCGTCTTGAGCATTGACGGACAACCCTCCATCACCCTGATGGAAGACGACCGCGTGGATGTGCGCGCCGCGGATGTGACCGCCCAATTCGTCCGCTTCGGCGACCCCGGCTACTTCTACCGCAACCTGACCGCCCACATGAACGAAAACTCTCTTGGATTACCGCGATGACTGAACCGCTCTACTGTTACGTTCACCCCACCCGCGAAACGACCCTGCGCTGCGCCACCTGCGAGCGTCCCATCTGCGTTTCGTGCGCCATCCGCACGCCCACCGGCTACCGCTGTAAGGAATGCGTGAAGGGTCAGCAAAAAGTCTTCAACACAGCCGAATGGTACGATTACATCGTCGGTTTCGTCGTGGCGGCGGCGCTTTCGGGCATCGCCTCCTTCCTTGTGACTCTCATCGGCGGCATCGGCTTTTTCGGCTGGTTGCTCATTGCCGCGGGCGCGCCGACGGCTGGCGCTCTCATTGCCGAAGCGGTGCGCTTTGCCATCCGCAAGCGGCGGGCGCGCAGTCTCTTCATCACCATTGGCGCGGGCGCAGCGCTGGGCGCATTGCCGGCGCTGCTCTTTCAAATTCTATTCTTCGATTTGTTCGGCGTCATCTTTCAGGTCATCTATCTTTTCCTTGCCGTCCCTGTGGTATATACCCGCCTCTCTGGAATCCAATTGTTCCGCTAAAACGACTTCATGCTTACCGAACTCCACATCCAAAACTTTGCCATCATAGATAAACTCGATTTGCGCTTCGGTCCCGGGCTCATCATCCTCACCGGCGAGACGGGCGCAGGCAAGTCCATCATCCTCGACGCAGTGGTCATGCTCATCGGCGGCAAGGCGGATACAACCTACGTCCGCACCGATTCAGACGCCGCGCTGGTCGAGGGCGTGTTCCAGTTGAAAGGTCCAGAGCGGGAAGCGGTGCATGAGATTCTGAAGCGCGAAGAGTTGATGGATGATCCCGATTACGTCACCCTCTCCCGCGAAATCCGCAAGGAGGGACGCAGTGTGGCGCGCGTCAACGGGCGCACGGCGGCAGTCTCGCTCTTGAAGGAAATTGGCGCGCTCGTGGTGGATATTCACGGACAAGCCGAGCATTTATCCCTTCTCGATTCACGCTCCCACCTGGGTTTGCTCGACCGCTACGCCGAAATTGCGCGCCCCCTCAGCGACTACCGCCAGACCTATCATGCCCTGTTGAACCTGCGCCACGAGTTGAACGAACTCCGCAAAGCGCAGGCAGACGCCGACCGCCGCATCGAGATGCTGACCTATCAGGTGGAAGAAATCGAATCGGCGCGGCTCAAGGCGGGCGAAGACGAGGAACTGCGCAAAGAACGCGACCGCCTTGCCAACGCCGAATCGCTGGCGCAGAACGCGCAGGAGGCGCTTGCCATCCTCGACGAAGGTTCGCCCGACATGCCAGCCGCCAGCGACCTGATCGGGCAGGCGGCGCAGGCGCTCGGCGCGCTGGCAAAACTCGACCCCGCCCAAAGCGAACTGGCGAATCAGGCGGAAGTCCTGCTCGATACCATGTCCGAGATCGTTCACAGTTTGCGCAACTATCTCGACGAAATCGAATTCAACCCCAAACGGCTCAATGAGGTGGAGGAGCGCCTCGACCTGCTCCATTCCCTGAAGCGCAAATACGGCGGGAGCATCCCCGCGGTCATCGCCTACGGGCAGGACGCCCGCAAACAACTCGAAACCATCACGGGCGCGGCGGAACGCATCGAAGAACTCGAATTGCAGGAAGCGAAACTGCTCGAGACTCTGTCAAAGCAGGGACGGCTCTTGAGCGACAAACGCAAGTCGGCGGCGGAAGCAATGAGCAGGGGCATCGAAGCCGAACTCAACGATTTGCGGATGTCTGCCGCCAAATTCCGCGTGGATTTTCAGACCCGACCCGACCCCAACGGCATCCCCCTCGGCAACGGCGACCGCGTCGCCTTCGACCAGAACGGATTCGACAAAGTGGAATTTCTCATCGCCCCCAACCCCGGCGAAGGACTCAAGCCGCTGGTCAAAATCGCCTCGGGCGGCGAGACCTCGCGCCTGATGCTGGGACTCAAAAACGTCCTCGCCCGCGCCGACGAAGTCCCCTCGCTCATCTTCGATGAAATTGACCAGGGCATCGGCGGGCGCGTGGGGATGACCGTCGGACAGAAGTTGTGGAATCTCTCGCGCAGTCATCAGGTCTTTTGCGTCACCCACCTCCCGCAACTGGCGGTCTTCGGCGACGAGCATTATCAGGTGCAGAAACTGATACAGGGCAGCCGCACCATCACCCG
>DAOUBY010000127.1:0-5096 GCA_034432325.1 Anaerolineales bacterium | reverse complement strand
CGGATTTTTTATTCCAATCCGTGATAATCCGTGAAATCTGTGGCTGATTTTTTCCCTGCTGGAAGATTCCACGTTTTACTGTAGTGCTACCCATCCTTCGGACACCCTCCCTAAAATTCGCAGAATTTGGGGGAGGGCTGGGGGGCAACAAAAGCGGGAGCCTTTCGACTCCCGCAGGTGATTATTGATCAGCGGCGCGCTTATGCCGTCTTGAGCGAAGCGAGTTTCTTCATCAGGCGGCTTTTGCGGCGTGCGGCGTTGTTCTTGTGGATGACGCCCTTTTCCGCGGCTTTATCGAGGGCGCTGATTGCCTTCAGAACCGCCTCTTTGGTTTCAGGAGCGTTTGCCTCCAACGCTGCGCGCGCTTTATTTACGGCAGAGCGGGCGATGCCGCGCGCCATGCGGTTGCGCAGACGACGCTTTTCGTTCTGCTTGTTGCGCTTGATCTGAGATTGAATGTTAGCCAAGGTCTTCCTCCGAATTCTTGCCTTTCTATGAATGAGAGCGGTATTTTACATGAGGCTTGCCGATTTGTCCAGAAAAACTACGGTTTGGCAAATGTGACGACGAAATACGCGCCGAACAGGGTCTTTTCGTCGGCAACGTAGGCAATGCCCACTTCGGTCACGTTGGGGTTGAGGATGTTGCTGCGGTACGTCTCGTTCCTGTTCCACCAGTCGAATGCTGCGCGCGGGGTCATGCCAAAAGCGGGATGCAGGGCGTAGAGATTTTCCACCACCACAGAAGCGGTATAACCCTGTGCGGCGACGCGGGTCTGTGCGGTGGAGCCGTCCAGACCGATGGGGCTCAGGTAGTTGTTGCAGAGCATGTCGGCGGCATGGGCGTTGGCGGCGGCGGCGAGCCGCTGGTTGAAGGTCAGAGCGGGCAGACCGGCGGAGGTGCGGGCGTCGTTGATCAGTTTCAGCAGGTCGCTGACGAAGGTCTCGTTGGTGACCGGGCTGCATGCCGCCGCTCCGCCAGGGACGGGGGTGGGGGCGGCAGCCTGAGGCGTTTGCCCAGCCACGGTCGGTGTGACAGGCGTCGAGGTGGGCGGAAGCGTTGGGGTCGGCGTCACGAGGTTGACCGGGATTTCGAGCACCTGCCCGACTTGCAGGGCGTTGGCATTTTCCAGTTTGTTGGCGGTGACGATATCCTCAACCTTGCTGTTGAATTTGGCGGCGATGCCTGCCAGTGTGTCGCCGGGCAGGACGGTGTATTTCAGTTTTGTGCCGCGCGGCAGGTTCGCGGGGATGGGGGTGGAGGTGGCGCGGATCGTGCCCGGCGGCGGGATCGTCAGAGTTTGCCCCACAAAGTACACGCCGTTGTTTTCCATGATGCTGGGGTTGTAATCCAGAATGAGCAGGACGCCGTCTTCGCCCAGGTTGAACCTTTCGGCAAGGGCGGGCAGGGTGTCGCCTTCCTGAATCACGTAGGCGAACGGTTCGGAGGGGGTGGGGGTAAAGGTGATGGTGGGGGTCTCGGTGACCGTCGGCGTCATCGTTGGGGTGTTGGTGCTGGTGGGGGTGAAGGTGACGGTGGCGGTCGGCGTTTCGGTGGCGAACATCTGACCGAGCGGCTGGTTCGGTCCCATCAGCCAGACGACGACGAGGATCAAGCCAATGACGACCAGCGCGATGGCGCCGTAGAGCAGAAACGGACCTCTCTGCATGCGCCGCTTCCGATACGACTGGATGACGTTCGACGTGCTGGGTTTATTCGGGGGTGTACGGTTGAGCATAGTTGGTTTCCTTGTTTCCTTAAACACGCTTCGCTGGAATGTTGTTCCAACTACGGCGCGGGGATAATTCTACCTGAAAAAAGAGCCGGTTTGCGCTTTCGAATTTCCACCCGTTGTGTGGCGAAAGTCAAAGGTCGCAAGCCGCAGACCTGCGAACTTCGACCTTTGACCGTTTGGCTCATGTGTAATTTGTGCGCGATACCGCTTTCGCACATTTCTGGCAGATGAGCCGGCTGTTTTATTTCATGTGTTCCCGCAGATACTGCCCCGTGTACGAACCTTTGACCTTCATGACCTGCTCCGGCGTGCCCTCGGCAATCAATTCGCCGCCGCGGTCGCCGCCTTCGGGACCGAGGTCAATGATCCAGTCCGCCACTTTGATGATGTCGAGGTTGTGTTCGATGATGAGGACGGAGTTGCCGGCGTCCACCAGCCGCTGGAGGACTTCGATGAGTTTGTGAACGTCTGCTGCGTGCAGCCCAACCGAAGGCTCGTCCAGCACGTACAGCGTCCGCCCGGTGGCGCGGCGCGAGAGTTCCTTTGCCAGTTTCACGCGCTGCGCCTCGCCGCCGGAGAGCGTCGTCGCCGGTTGACCGATGCGGATGTAGCCCAGCCCCACTTCCTGCAGGAGCGCCAGTTTGTTCCTCATCGGCGGGTAGTTGGCAAATTCCTCCAGCGCGTGGTCAACGGTCATATCCAGCACGTCGGCAATCGAGTATTTGTCGCGGAACAGCACTTGCAGGGTCTCGCGGTTGAAGCGTTTGCCGTGACACACATCGCACGGCACGTACACATCGGGCAGGAACTGCATCTCGATGCGCAGTTCGCCCTGTCCCTGACAGGCTTCACACCGCCCGCCATGCACGTTGAACGAAAACCGCCCCGGCTTGTAACCGCGCACTTTGCTTTCGGGCAGTTCGGCAAACAGTTTGCGGATTTCGTCGAACAGCCCCGTGTAGGTGCCGGGGTTCGAGCGCGGCGTGCGCCCGATGGGGGACTGGTCAATGTTGATGATTTTATCGAGATGCTCCACGCCCTCAATGCGTTCATGCTCGCCCGCCTGCGTCCGCGCGCCCATCAACTTCGCCGCCAGCGCGTTATACAGGATGTCGCTCATCAGCGTGGACTTGCCCGAACCGCTCACGCCCGTGATGCACACCAGTTTCCCCAGCGGGATTTTGACGTCAATGTGCTTGAGATTGTTGGCGGACGCGCCCACAATCTTGAGACTCTTCCCGTTGCCCTCCCGCCTCTTTTTCGGAACTGGAACCTGCTTCCTCCCCGAGAGATATTGTCCTGTCAATGACTTTGGGTGCGCCAAAATCTGCTTTGGCGTTCCCTCCGCAATGACCTGACCTCCATGTTCGCCCGCGGCAGGACCCAGGTCCACCACCCAATCCGCCTCGCGGATGGTCTCGTCGTCATGCTCCACCACCAGCACCGTGTTGCCCAAGTCGCGCAGACCTTTGAGCGTATCGAGCAATCTGGCGTTGTCGCGCGGATGCAGCCCGATGGACGGTTCATCCAGCACGTACAGCACGCCGACCAGCCGCGAGCCGACCTGAGTCGCCAGGCGGATGCGCTGCGCCTCGCCGCCCGATAGCGTGGTGGCGGAGCGATTCAGCGTCAGATAATCCAGCCCCACATTGACCAGGAAGGTCAACCGTTCGTGAATTTCCTTGAGGACGCGCTCGGCGATTTTTTTCTGCTTGGTGGTCAGCGGCGAGTTCTTGCCCGAGAGTTTTCTGATCCATTCCAACGTTTTCAGCACATGCCACGAGTTCGCCTCGACGATGTTCACCCCGTCCACGGTGACCGCCAGCGCGGCGGGGTTGAGACGTTTGCCGCCGCATGAGGGACACGGTCGGTCGGACATGAACTCAGCAATCTTCTCGCGGATGTATTCCGAGTTCGTTTCCCGATAGCGGCGTTCCAGGTTGGTGATGACGCCTTCGAATGCGCGCGAAAACTTGAACTCATTGCCGCCCGCGCTCTGGTAGGTCATCTGAATTTGTCTGTCGCCCGTGCCGTACAGGATGATGTCCAACTGTTCCTTCGTCAATTCGCGGACGGGTTTGTCCATGTCAATTTTGAACGCCTTGCAGGCGTTGACAAGGCTTTGCCAGTAGTAGCCGCCCTCCACTTTCGGTCCGCTCCACTCCATGCTGGCAATCGCTCCCTCGTTGAGCGACAGGTCACGGTCTGGGATGATGCGGTCGGGGTCAATTTCCAGTTTCGAGCCGAGTCCCTGACAGTCGGGGCAGGCGCCCTGCGGCGTGTTGAAGGAGAACGTGCGCGGCTCCACCTCCGGGATGGTCGTGCCGTGTTCGGGGCAGGCGAGATGTTCGGAAAAGTGTAAATCATTAGTCTGATAGTCATTGGTCTTATGGTCGCCGGAAATTTGACCATTAGACTGCCGGCTATTTGACTGACGACTCACCGTCACATACCCCTCCCCAAATTTGAGCGCCGTTTCCACCGAGTCGGTCAGTCGGGTGAGTGCGGCTTTCTGATCTTCCTTCGTCCCCTCGCGGGAGATGACGAGACGGTCCACCACGGCTTCGATGGTGTGCTGTTTGTAGCGGTCGAGTTCGATTTCATCGTCGAGCGAATAGACCGTGCCGTCCACGCGGGCGCGGGTGAAGCCTGCCTTGCGAATCTCCTCGAAGACGGCTTGATACGTGCCTTTGCGTCCGCGCACCAGCGGCGCGAGGATGAGAATCCGCGTGCCTTCGGGCAGGTTCTGGATTTGGTCCACAATCTCCTGCGCCGATTGCTTCGTCACCTCGCGCCCGCACACGGGACAATGAGGGATGCCCGCCCGCGCAAACAGCAGACGCATGTAATCGTAAATTTCGGTCACTGTGCCGACCGTCGAGCGCGGGTTGTGGCTGGTGGATTTCTGGTCAATCGAGACGGCGGGGGAGAGCCCGTCAATGTAGTCCACGTCGGGCTTGTCCATCTGCCCGATGAATTGACGAGCGTATGCCGAAAGCGACTCAACGTAGCGCCGCTGACCTTCGGCGAAGATCGTGTCGAACGCCAGCGACGACTTGCCCGACCCCGAAAGCCCCGTGATGACTACGAACTTATCGCGGGGGATTTCAACCGTGATGTTTTTCAAGTTATGGACGCGCGCGCCTACCACGCGGATGCTGTTGGATGACATGGAACTCCTCTGGATTGGGATTTCTCGCGGCTTGTTCTACAAGGCTCAGTTTTCTTTTGCATCGAATTTCGCGAATTCCTCGAAGAAAATTTGCCCTATTCGCGCCACTCGATGCGGAGTTGGCTTTTACACAGACAGGACTTACGCAAAACCTTGCATAGAGCGCGCTCTCTAATGCGCAGACTGGAT
>DAOUBY010000126.1:0-9596 GCA_034432325.1 Anaerolineales bacterium | reverse complement strand
TTTTCGCCCTGCTTTGCGCGCGGCTTATCCTGAAATCCTGTCTATCCTGTTTGTTTTTTAGCCTGAAACCAGACTTTGAGAAAGCCATGAGGCTGCTCGAAGAATCCCTTGACGAATCATCACCGGCGGGAGTATAACCACGCCCGTTATGGAAAGTCTGCCTTCGCTCGACCCTGATCATAGTACCACTCGAAATCCCAGCCAGTTGGAAACGCTGAGGCAGTTGTAGCCTGCCTCAAAACAGGTCATCTCCTGCCCCGCGTCCCGACTGGCGCGGGGTATTTATTTGATAGTGCGGGCATCATCTTCCGCATCGAATGCCGCGGGTTTAACGAACTGCTTCGTGTCATTCGCGGCATTCGATGCCGAAACCAACTGGAGGTGACATGGGATTGCTCAAGAACACAGCGCTGCCCCCCAAAGAACGCCTGGAGCGTTCCTTCACCCTGGGCGACATCATCGTCATCCTGTTCCTCGTTGCGTTCCTCTACGGAGGCGCGCGGCTGGCTTTCGACGCGCCTGCCCTCATCGAAGGTCCGCAAATTTCGCTGAATCCTTCCAGCCTGCCGTGGTACACCCTCCTTTCAGTGGGACGCATGCTGGCGGCGTACCTTCTCTCGCTCTTATTCACGCTCACTTACGGACGCGCAGCCGCCTACAACCGCCGCGCCGAATCCGTCCTCATGCCGCTGCTGGACGTGTTGCAGAGCGTCCCGATTCTTTCCTTCCTGCCTGTCGTCCTGCTCGGTTTGAGCGCCTTCCTCCCCCAGCGCGCCGCCGCCGAACTCGCCTCCATCGTTTTGATCTTCACCAGTCAGGCATGGAACATGACCTTCGGCTGGTACCAGTCGCTCACCACCATCCCAAAGGAATTGCGCGAAGCGAGCGCCATCTTCCGCCTGAACGCCTGGCTGCGCTTCAAACGTCTCGAACTGCCTTTCGGCATGATCGGGCTGATCTGGAACAGCATCATGTCGTGGGCGGGCGGCTGGTTCTTCCTCATGGCGGCGGAAATCTTCACCGTCGGCTCCAAAGACTTCCGCCTGCCGGGGCTGGGCGCCTATCTTCAAGAAGCCGCCAATCAGGGCGACTTCCGCTCCATCGCCTACGGCTTGACCGCCCTCATCCTGACCATCGTCGCGCTCGACCAGTTCATCTGGCGTCCCCTGCTGGCGTGGGCAGACCGCTTCAAGGTGGAGATGGTCGAAAGCGACGAACCGCCCGCCTCCTGGTTCTACGATTTGATTCACGCCTCCCGCTTGTTCCTGTGGGTCAGTTCACAGATCGAAAAAGCAAACGAACGCTTCGACCGCTGGATGATTCGCCGCGCGCCCATGAAAGCGGATTTGGACGAAAACGCTTCAAAACCCGACTGGAAGTTGATCGCTTTCTATGGGCTGATCGCCATCTTCATCCTTTACGGCGGCTACCGCGCTGCGGCGATGCTCGTCTCTGTGCCGTGGACGCAATGGGGGCAGATGGCAATTGGCTTGCTGGCAACCTTCCTGCGCGTGAACGTCTCGCTGGTCATCGCCCTGCTGTGGACGATTCCCGTCGGGGTTGCCATCGGCACGAACCGCCGCGCCGCCGCCATCCTGCAGCCCATCGTTCAGGTGACTGCCGCCGTGCCTGCCACCGCCATCTTCCCCATCCTGCTGCTCTTCTTCATCAACATGACCGGCGGGCTGAACGTCGCCGCCATCTTCCTGATGCTGATGGGCACGCAATGGTATCTGCTCTTCAACATCATCGCGGGCGCAAGCGCCATCCCGCAGGACTTGAAATACACCTCTTCTTTGCTTGGGCTTTCGCGCTGGGAACGCTGGCGCACGTTGATTTTGCCCGCGCTGTTTCCCTTCATCGTCACGGGCGCCATCACCGCCAGCGGCGGCGCGTGGAACGCCAGCATCGTCGCGGAGTACGTCCACTTCGGCGGGCAGACCCTGTTCGCCACCGGCATCGGCTCGCTCATCTCGCAAGCCACCGCCAGCGGCGATTATCCTTTGCTGCTCGCCTCCACGCTGAGCATGATTCTGGCGGTGGTGCTGGTCAACCGCTTGTTCTGGCGGCGGCTGTACAAGACCGCCGAAGAAAAATATCGGATGGAATAATTGCGTAATCGCCGCTCTCGTGCGGCGTAGAGCGGACGTTAGAGAACGTCCGCTACGCGCGAGTGCCGCGTAATAGACGCTCTCTAGCGTCGGACCGCGTAATAGACGCTCTCTAGCGTCGGAATGGAGTACCTATGGCAACCAACACCCCTCTGCTCAAACTGCGCCACGTCCAGCAAATTTACACCAGCGGACAGCGCCGCTTCACCGCCGTGCAAGACGTCAACCTGACCATCTTCGAAGGCGAATTCGTCGCCCTGCTCGGACCTTCGGGCTGCGGCAAAAGCACCCTCCTGCGCATCATCACGGGACTGCAAAAGCCCTCCGAAGGGAGCGTGCTTTACCGCGACCAGCCCCTGCGCGGAGTCAACCCGCACGCCACCATCGTCTTCCAGACCTTCGCCCTCTTCCCCTGGTTGAGCGTGTTCGAGAACGTGGACCTTGCCCTCAAAGCCCGCGACATCCCCGCTGAAATCCGCACGCCGCGCGCCCTCGACCTGATTGACCGCGTCGGCTTGGACGGCTTCGAGACCGCCTACCCGCGCGAACTTTCGGGCGGCATGCGCCAGAAGGTCGGCTTTGCGCGCGCCATGGCGGTCGAACCCGAACTGCTCTGCCTCGACGAACCGTTCTCCGCGTTGGACGTGCTTTCCGCCGAATCCCTGCGCGGCGAGTTGATGGAACTGTGGACGAGCGGCAGCATCCCCACCAAAGCCATTCTGATGGTCAGCCACAACATCGAAGAGGCGGTCTTCATGGCAGACCGCATCGTCGTCATGGATAAGGAGCCGGGGCGCATCATCGCCGAAGTGAAAGTGGATCTGCCGCATCCGCGTCAGCGCAAGTCGGAGGAATTTCAAAAGATGGTGGACGAGGTCTATGGAATGCTGGCAGGTCAAACGCAGCCCGAAGCGGTCGAGTTGGGGAGCGCGCCCGGCGAGCAGGGACACACCCGCGCCCTGCCCAAGATCGCCATTTCCGACCTGGCTGGTCTGCTCGAATATCTGGCGGAACTTCCGAACGACCGGCAGGACATCTACCGCCTGCCCGAAGAACTGAACGTTGACCCCAACCACATCTTCAGCCTCACCGAAGCGGCGGAGATTTTGGGCTTTGCCTACGTCGAAAAAGGCGACATCATCCTGACCTCGCTCGGCGAGACCTTCGCTGAAGCCAGCATTCAGGCGCGCAAGGAAATTTTCGCCACGCGCATCCGCCGCCTGCCGCTCTTTCGCTGGCTGATTGCGCTATTGTCGCACTCCGAAAAACGCGCCCTCGACTGGGACGTGATTCAGACCGCGCTGGAACTGGAATTCCCCAAAGAAGAAGCGGAGAAACAACTTGATACGCTCATCAACTGGGGACGCTATGCCGAACTGCTTTCCTACAACGACGACAGGGAACTGGTCTATCTCGAAACCCCCGCTCCGCAGCCTGCGCTTCCTTCCTGACCTTTGACCGTCGGCGGCAATGACATGCCTGAATAGATACAATTGGGCAGCGTAACCAACCCGAATTGAGGTTATTCCTCGAGTTTGAGAAAAATTTCCACAATTTGAGGGTCGAAAAATTTTCCCGCATTCTTGCGGATATATTCGCGCGCCTGCGCTTTGGACCAGGCCGGGCGGTAGGGGCGGTCGGAGGTGAGGGCGTCCCAGTTGTCGGCGACGGCGAAGATGCGCGCTGCCAGGGGGATTTCCTCGCCCTTGAGTCCGCGCGGATAGCCGCTGCCGTCCCAGTGTTCGTGGTGGCAGTAGGGAATATCCAGCGCGGGGCGCAGAAATTCGATGGGCGAGAGCATGTTGTAGGCAAGTTGCGGATGCCGGCGCATGAGCGCCTTTTCCTGTTCGGTGAGCGGAGCCGGCTTGTGTAAGATCGAATCGGGAATGCCCATCTTGCCGATGTCGTGCAGCAGCGCGCCGCGGCGGATATGCACCAGTTCGTTTTCGGGAATGCCGAGTTTGCGCGCCAGTTGCAGCGCCAGCTCGGTGACGCGGCGGGTGTGTCCTTCGGTGAGTTCATCACGCAGTTCGAGGGCGCGCGCCCAGCCCTCCAGGGTGCGGTCATACGCCTGGCTGAGTTGCTGGTAGAGTTGGGCGCTTTCCAGCACAGCCGCGGCGTGACCCGCCATCGCCTGCGCCAGGAGCAATTCCGCCTGTGTGAATTCGCGTTTGCCGCGGCTCTCCCACAGTTCGATGCCGCCCAGGATTTTTCCGCGCGCCATGACCGGGACGAACAGGATGGAGCGCACGCCGTAAGCAGCAAACTGCGCCCGCTCGGCTTCGGAGCAGTGCGGGTCGTCGGCGTGGAGGACGACCGTTTTGCCGCCGAGAAGAGTCTGCTGAAAGGCGGGGTAGTCGTCGAGAGCGAAGATGCGTCCCAGATCAGGGCGCCGCTCGGCCGGGGCGGCGCGATCAGACCAGTATTCGGAGGTGACGCGCAGGGTGCGGGTGGCAAGGTCCACTGTGCTGATGTAGGCGCTGGTGACCTGGAGCGCCTCGGTCAGATGGCTGGCGAGGGCGAGCAGCAGGGCGTCGGTATCGAGCAAACTGGATGCCATGTCCTGGGCGGCGGCGTAGAGCGCGCCCAGGTCGGCGGCTTTGCGGCGCGTTTCGGCGTTCAGGTCCATGTTTTCGAGCGCCAGTCCGATCATGCGCACCAGCGTTTCGCCGGCGGCAAGGTCGGAGGTGGTGAAGGGACCGGGCGTGCTGCGGTAGGCGGTGAACGCGCCGCTCATCCCTTTGGAAGTGTAGAAGGGAAAGACGGCGTAGGAGCGGAAGCCCTCGCGCCGCATCCACTCGCGCAGGGG
This sequence comes from Anaerolineales bacterium, assembly GCA_034432325.1. GTDB lineage: Bacteria > Chloroflexota > Anaerolineae > Anaerolineales > Villigracilaceae > Defluviilinea. The sequence goes on along the minus strand of DAOUBY010000126.1, from coordinate 4,676 downwards.
CGCGGTGGATGGGTCGGCTTCGATGTCCTGAACGATGACCGGGCGCGGTTCGCGCAGGATGGCGCTGCCGGGCACATCGTGGAAGCGGCGGTTGACTTCAGCGACGTATTCCGCCGAAAGCCCGTGAAAGCGCGGGCAGGAAAGACGGTCGTGTTCGCGGTCGTAGAGGTAGATGGCGACGCGCTCGGCGCGCAGAACTTTTTCCACCGCACCGATGACTTCCGTCCAGAGCATCTCTTCATCGCGGGCGAAGAGCAGACCGCCGGAGAGTTCAGCCAATATTTGCTGCTGGCGGGCGGCGCGCAGCGAAGCCAGGGCGTGCGCCAGGTCGTTGGCGAGTTCTTGCAGGAGGGCGGTTTCTTCTTCGTCAAAAAAGGCGGAGGAGGCGGCATGATCCACCACCAGCGCGCCGAGCGGCTGCTCCTTGTGAAGCAGCGGCAGGGCGAGAGAAATACGCTGCGGGCAGCGCTCCAGCATGGGGCAATCGGCGCACGCTTCGTCTTGCGGGATGCGGAGCGGGCGGCGCGCTCGCAGGGCGGATGCGGCGCAGGTCGGCTGACCAGGTAACGGGTCCAGGCGCGAAGCGAATTGGGGCAGGTTCGCCTGCTGGCCGGCCGAGGCGACCGCTTCAATCGTCTGACCGTCGTCCTGCAGCAATCCAATCCAAGCCAGATCATAGCCGCGGCCGCTGACCAGATGTTCGCAGGCTTCCTGCAGCAGGCGCTGGGGGGCGCGTTCGCGGACGATGAGTTGGTTGATTTCGCTCACCGTGCGCAGCATGCGGCTCAGGCGCTGTTCGCGCGTGAGAGCCTGTTGGGTGTGTGCGAGGCTGGTTTGCAGGGCGCGCAAAAGGGAGAGGACGGAAACCAGCGCCGCGGCGCTCAAGATGGTGAAGACGATCGTCCCGCTGATCCAGGCGCCGGGGTCAGTGGCGTTGACCTGCCGCGTGGCGGGGATGGCGATGATTTCATGCACATGCAGCCAGCCCATGACAATCAGGGTGAGCAGGCTGAGCCCGCCGGCAAGCAGGCTGGCGCGCATATCGAAGAAGACCGCCGTCAGGATGATGAAGGCAAAGAGCAGCACGCGCCCGTCGCCGCTCAGAGAGGCGAGCGCCAGTCCGATAGCGCCCAATAGGTAAAGGATAAACAGGAAGATGCCGGCGCGCAGGGCATAAGGCAGGCGGCGCAGGAAGGTGATGATGCTCATCAGCAGCGTGCTGACGACATACACGACGGCTGTGCCGATGGCGACCCGGATAAGATGAGGGGAGTCTGCCCGCACTTCCTGATAGGTTTGCCAGACGTTATACAGCCCGCTGGCAAGGGCAAACAGCCAGAGCAGGAATATGCCGCGCAGGATGCCCTCCAGGATTGCCAGCCGCCAGGCGGGAGGCTCCTCCCGTTCGACTGCTTGGGCGGGGAGAGGCTCGAGGAAGCGCAGCGAGAACATCCCCCAGGCAAACGCCGCGCCTGTCACGCTGAGGGCAAAGGGGGTGGGGTCGAATCCGTGGAATGGGAAATCGTACAGGTTGTACAGCACATTGACAAATTGCGGCAAAAGCACGCCGAACACAATCACGGCTTCCCGCACGCCCTGACGAACCGGCTGGCGCGCAAGATGATACAGAATCAAAAAACTGCCAGCCGTGATGAGGATGTAGGAATAGGCAATGTTGAGTAAATAAAACGGCGCTTCCACATTATCCCAAACCAGGAACATGCCGATGTCCTTCACCCCCCACTGGCGGATGAACAGGTGGTGCGCGTCGTTTGTCCATAGCAGGAGCAGCATGGCAATTGGCTCCACAGAGAGGAGAAACAGAACGCGCCGATTCAAGCGGGAGAGGCGCCCCGTGGATTGCAGGGCAAAGGTCAGCCAGGCGGCCGGCAGGAGCAGAATGCCGAGGTATTCAATTTTGAGCCAGAAGATTTTGGCAGTGAGATTGTCCGCGCTCAGTTCCAGGGCGTTGCCCGCCGACCAGAAGGCGGCCGCAAACATGACCAGCGCAAAGGCGGCTGCACCAGGCGCGGTACGTCTGCGCCAGGCGAACCAGGCGAGAGATGCGGCGAGCAGGGCGGAGAGGATGGGGATGAGAAGAGGAAAACTGAAGCGCCAGTGCATGGAAAGTGCGCACATTATACAATGTGCGCGGCAGGGAAAGCATCCGTCCCGAAGGCTTTGAACGCTTCGGGACGGATGCTTTTTGGGGTCGTATGCCAAAAATTGTGTAAATGCGTACCGCGAGATTAATCTCGCGCCACTTTTACGCAAAAATCGAGAATACTATCCATGTTTGCCTTACGGTTTCAACGTGAGCGTCGTTACTCCTGCCGCTTGCACTGCCTCCAGGCTGAAGGGCAGGGGGTGGTATTCCACCTTCAGCCAGGGTTGAATCTGGTCGGCGTAGTGCGGGCTGAAGGGCTGACCCGATTGTCCGCTTGGGATGATGGAGCGTGAGGCGTCCCAGTTGGCGGGGTCGGCGATGATGCGGTAGGCGGGACCAAGCGTCATGGCGAAGGGCTTGTCGGGGTAGTAGCCGCCGCTGTCCACCGTGTTCCAGTTGCCGCCCGTGGGGAAGGGACCGCGGTTGAAGATGGGGCGCAGGGGAGCGATGCTGCCCAGGGGGTGTGAAGCGGTGTACTGGTGAATATCGCCCCAGGTCTGTTCGCCGAGTTCGCTCACGGCGCGGGAGAGGGCGGCGGTGAGTATCTCGGCGCGGCGTCCGTGCCACCACGGGTTGGCGGGGTCATCGAGCAGGGTTTGCAGGAACATGTAGGGGTAGCCTGCCAGGGTGAGATAAGAGTCAATCGAAGCGGAATCCAGTTTCGGGTCCAGGGAGAGGCGGATGAGATTCCGCAGGGCGAGTTCGCTCAGGGCGGCGGCGCGGCTGTCGGGGGTCATGAATCCGTCCCAATCCCGTAGCAGCGCGGCGGCGGCTTTTTCGGCGTCGCTCTGCGGGGCGGCTTCGGCGGCGATGACCTGCGCCAGTTGGCGGTTGAGGTCGCTGTACCAACTTGCCTGCAATTTGGCGAAGTCATCGGCGGTGGCGTTCTTCAGGCTGCGGAGGGTCTGGCTGATCAGGGCGACGCGGTAGGGCGGCTGGTAGTAGTGCGAGAGGAAGTGGGGATAATCGAGACCAGCGGGGCGGTTGTTGGCGGAGGCGAAGAAATCGCCTTTGGGATTCTGCGCCGAGGGGAGTTCTTCAAACGGGACGAAGCCCAGCCATTCGTGTTCGCCATCGGACCCGGAAACGGGCAGCAGACCATAGAGGTCGTTCTTCGCCCGAACGGGGACGGCGCCGCTCATCTGGTAGCCGATGTTGCCGTCCACGTCGGCATAGACGAAGTTCATGCCGGGCAATTGCCAGTGGGCGAGGGCGGCGCGGAATTCGTCCCAGTTGCGGGCGCGGTTGAGTTCGAGGATGGCTTGCGCCAGCGGGCGTCCCTGGTCGAGACCCGTCCAGCGCAGGGCGAGGTGCTGCGGGCTTTCGGGGGTGGCGTCGCTGACGAGCGGTCCGTGATGGGTGGCGCGCACTTTCAGGGTGACGGGGTCGCCGCCTTTGACCTGGATGACTTCTTCGCGCAAGGTCAGCGGCTGCCATTCGCCTTTGAAGAGGTATTGCGTGCCGTCGGCGTTGAGGGTTTCGATGAAGAGGTCCTGCACGTCGGGGCGGGCGTTGGTCACTGCCCAGGCGAGGCGGGCGTTGTGACCGATTTCGACGCCGGGCAGGCCGGGCAGCGATCCGCCGACGACGTTGTACTGTCCATCGGCGCTGTGCAGCCCCACTTCGTACCACAGTGTGGGCATGGAGAGCGCCTGATGCGGGTCGCCCGCCAGCAGCGGTTTGCCCGAGGCGGTGTGACTGCCGCCCACCACCCAGGCGTTGCTGCCCTGGTCGGGGCGTAGCGCGGCATTCATGTCGCTTTGCGAGGGCGAGATAAATCTCGCGGTACGGAGCATGGAGTCAATCGTTTCGGGCAGCAGGGCGGCGTTGGCGTCGGGGATGACATCGGGGCCGGGGTATTCGGGCAGGAGGGAGAGGGTCTCTTGCCAGGAGAGGGTTTGGGTCAGTTTGGCGATGACCAGTTCGTCCTGGTAGTTGTTGCTCAGCCCCCAGGCGACCAGTTTGCCGAAGACGAGCGAATCGATCGGCGTCCAGGGCTGGGGCTGAATGCCGAGGATTTTGAACTCCAGGGGGAGTTTGCCGCCTGATTGGGCGAGGAAGGCGTTGACGCCATCGGCGTATGCCTGCAGGGCGGCTTGCGTTTCGGCATTCAGGGTTTGCCAGTCGGCTTCGGCGGATTCGGTCATGCCGAGGATGCGCATGAAGGTGTCGTTTTTCAGTCCGCGTTCGCCGATCACTTCGCTGAGCGTACCGTGCGCGGCGCGGCGGGCGGATTCCATCGCCCAGAGCCGATCCTGCGCGGTCACGAAGCCCTGAGCGAAGAACAGGTCGTGGGCGTTCTCGGCGAAGATGTGCGGGATGCCGCTGGCGTCGCGATAGACGGTGACGGGCGCGGTCAGGCCGGGCAGGGTCAGTGCGCCGTCGGTCTGCGGCAGGGCGGGGCGGATGACGCCGAAGTAGGCATAGGTCGGCGCGGCGAGGAGGATGACGAGGAGGAAGATGAAGAGGGAAAGGAAGATTTTTTTGAGGGTGCGCATGGGAAAGTCTC
>DAOUBY010000125.1:0-18251 GCA_034432325.1 Anaerolineales bacterium | reverse complement strand
GGAAATGAATTCCGCCCGATTATATAACAGAAATCTTGAGGAACGAAAAGCCGCCGCACACAAAGAGACATGGCTTTCTCAAAGTCTGGTTCCAGGCTAAAAAACAAACAGGATAGACAGGATTTCAGGATAAGCCGCGCGCAAAGCAGGGCGAAAACATCCTGTTTATCCTGTTTATCCTGTCTATCCTGTTAAACAAAGCGGCGCAAGCGATAAGCGGAGACCTTCGGAGCGGCAGAAGCGGAGGGATGCTCGAAATTTAATATCGAACTGCAAGGTTTGTAACCAAAGGATACTGATTTCGTCCTATTTATGGTGATGTCCAATGCCACGATTTAATCAAAGACAGTGGCTGGGGACGTATAATGTGTTTACGCTCACATGAAAAACCTCCGTGCAAAACTTTCGCAATTTGTGAAACATCCACCAGAAGCGCTGGAAAAGTGGCGCTGGGTGATCCTTACCGTCATCGGTCTTTCCCTGCTGTGGGTGGAAACGCAAGAATTTCTTGTCCTGCGGGTGCTGAATCAGGCATTTCATTACCTCGAGGTGTTTCAATACGCGGTTTTGCTGACATCCACCGGTGTGTTGATCGAACTGTTTGCCCGCTCCAACCGCGCTCACAGGCAGGCTTTGAAAATTCTGGAGTATAAGCACCGCTTGAACCTGGAGTTGACCTCCAGCGAAGACTGGGAAGCCCTGCTCGACAAGATTACGAGCATCCCCGGTGAAATCACAACAGCAGACGAAGCCTACTTGCTTGTTGAAAATCCGCTCACAGGACGGTTCGAAAAAACCGCCCACTGGCAGGCGAACGAACAATCGGTCAACGCCTACACCTGGGACCCTCTGAAGCCGTGCAAGCATTGTCTCGAAAGACCGTCGAATGGCAACGGCAGGTTTACCATCCACCTTTGCCGCGATTCCGAGAAAAATCCGTCGTTTCCTCAAACCTACAGTCTCACCATGCGCGACCAGAGTTTTCCAACGACGGTTTTGAAGTTCAAGATCAAACAAGGGGGGCATTTATCGCAGGAAGATGAAGAGACCCTGAAAAATATCGGCGATGAAATTATCACTGCCCTCAAAGCCAGCCAGGATCGCAAACGACTGGCAGAAATGCAATCTGCCCAAGTGGCGATGGCAGAAAGGCGTTTCGTGTCGTCCTTCGTACATGATCAACTGGGGCAGAACCTGGGATACATCCACCTCAAACTGGATCAACTATACAATGATAAACACACCGGCCTGCCAAAGGAAATCCGCTCCGAGGTGGAACGGCTGCGGGAGGCGGCAAACGAGTCCTACGAAATCGTGCGCGATATTCTCAAGAAAATCCAGCCGGAAACCATCCCGCACCTGACCAACCTGCTGCATGAACATGCAAGGACCGTTTCGCGCCGGGCAAAATTTCAACTCGAATTCAAAACCGTTGGCAAGGCGTCCCATCTGCCCACCCACACCCAGCAGTTGATCTTCTTTGCCTTTCGCGAGATTCTCAACAACGTCGAAAAACATTCCGGGGCAGATAAGGTGCAAATCCTTGTGACCTGGAGCGAGCGGTTTCTCGATATTTCCGTCGCCGATAACGGACAGGGATTCGACCCCTCGACCGTTGACAACCATGACCATTTTGGGCTGAGCATCATGCGTGAACGAATTGCAGTCATCAACGGGCAACTGTCAATCAACTCCTCTACAGAAACGGGCACAGTGGTATCCATATCCGTCCCGCTGGAAACGGGGAAAAAGGTGTTTGCATGAGCGATCCGGCAACAAGTATCCAAACCATTCTGGTGATTGACGATCACGTCCTGTTTCGGGACGGTTTGATCAGTTTGTTCCAATCTACGTCAGATTTTCGGGTTGTGGATCAGGCAGGGACGGTCAGCGAAGGCGTCGAAAAAGCCTTCCACCACCGCCCGGATATCATCCTGATGGATTTTTCCCTTCCCGATGGGACCGGTCTCGACGCCACCCGAATCATTCTGGATGAAATGCCGGAATGCAAGATCGTCTTCCTGACAGTTTTCGAAACCGATGAAAACCTGCTCAAAGCCATCCGCTTGGGGGCAAAGGGATACATGCTGAAGAACATCTCCAGTTCGTCTCTGCTTGCCAGCCTGCGCGCGCTTGCCAAAGGCGAGATTGCCATGTCGCGCAAAATGATGACGCGGCTGGTGGAGTTTTCGCGCGCCACGCCCCTTCCTCCCGCCGATGATTTGCTGGCAAAGTTAAGCCCGCGCGAACTGGATATTCTCGCCGCTTTGCAGGAGGGCGCCTCCAATACCCAGATTGCCCGTCAGTTATATCTCTCGGAAAACACGGTGAAGCATCACATCCACAGCATTCTCGAAAAACTCGGCGTGGAAAACCGCCGTCAGGCGGGCGTGCTGGCAAAGCAACTGGGGTTGAAAAAAAGCAATTCGGCGGCGGCATCCAAATAGTCAGGCGCGAAGCGAAAACGGGGGGTTAACCCTGCGGTTAACCCGCTGACAAAAAAGGGTCATTGAAAAATGATCCTTTTTTGATTCCCAAATGTGATAACGAACAATCGACGCCCCCGTCATATCACTGTATCCTAATGGGAGATTAATTCCCCTATTAGGTGCATTTAAGGTGAACAGACGTTGTTTTCTCGTAGGGCGAAAGGACTCTTTATTCAAGCAACTTGTGGCAAGCCTGCTGGTTGACATGATGGACAACCTGGATGTTCAGGAAAATCAAACGACCGATTTCGAAAGTTTGCTGGATGAAATCCAAACCGTAAAGCCTCACTTGATTTTGCTCGAAGAGGCGTCTCCTTTTTCCGAGAACTCCATCCTGTCCCGCCTGCTGGTGAAGGCGCCCGACCTGCCGCTGATTGTCATCAGTGAAGATTCGAACGAGATGCACGTCGTTCGCTGGAATACCCGCTTACTCAGTTCTTCCCGGGATTTGATCGAGACCCTTAACGTCACGCTCGACCAACAATTCAACCCAACCAAGGAGAATGCCGCGTATGAGAAAACCCGCCCTCGTCCCTAAGTTGTTTTTCCAGCCGTACCCGTTCACCCATTCCAAAGGAGGTTAAGGATGACCCAATCAACCCCAATGAATACAATCCGCACGCGCGGAAACGCCTGGCGGCGAAGCGCCTCCCTGCTCATGATCCTGATCATGCTGATGGGGACCTTTGCTCCCTTCACCTTCGCTTCGCCGGCTCGTGCGGAACCCGAGGCGGCTCCCACCACCAATCATTTCACCCTCAAAGTGGTGGATGCCAGCAACTCTTCCGCCATTTCCGAATTCAAATACCTGATCAACGTTGACAATACCGGCGACCCCTTCCAGCCCAGGAATGCAGGCTGTTCCCCCGAAGACGCCGGCTACCCCGACTCGTGCGATTGGCCCTCCATTCGCGCCATTCCCGCCTTCGCGCCCATCTACGCCCAGGGGAATCAGGACGACTTCAACGGGAACATCCTGAACGGGCTGGATTTGCCGGATGGCAAGTATCTCGTCAGCGTGATGGTGAACGGCTACAAAATGGGCGGCGCTCATTTCACCGTCCCCCTGCAGGGATCGGGCGAAGTGACCGTGGCGTTACAGCCCAACCCCCTGCCTGCCGCCACGATGCGCATCAAAGTCTTTGAAGACAACGCCTCCGTCAACGGGCAATTCGACACCGACGAGCACGGTCTCGAAGGCTTCCACGTCATCATCAACGACATTGCCGGTCAGGTCTCCACCGATGTCTTCGGCAACCCTCTCTGCACCATCTATGATGCCAACGGCGACCCGGCCGGCATCAACACCTATGGCTGCACCACCAGCGACGCGAACGGCGATATGGCGATCCCCAACCTGGGACCCAACCGCTACGATGTCGTTGTGGTGCCTCCGCCCGGCACCGACTGGACCGAAACCACCACCCTCGAAGGCTCGCCCAGTTGGGACACCTGGCTGCAGGAAGGCGCCACAGGCTTGGACAACGAATTCGTCGTCGCGGCGGAACCCTTCCCGTGGACGATGTTCGGCTTTGTCCGCCCAATGGACAACCTGAACTCCAGCGCCACCGGCGGCATCTCCGGCACGCTCATTTCGGTGTCCGTCTATCAGCCGCCTCAGGGCGCCCTGCCCTACTTCGGCGACATCTGGTCCGGTTTCACCGGCACCAAAGTCAACGGTCCCATCACCGACGGCTGGGTGGCGCTCTCCGATCTGCAAAACGGCGACCAGGCGGTCTATGTGGGGCGGGCAAACCCCGATGGCACCTTCGCCATCACCAACGTCCCCGACGGCAACTACCTCTTCACCTGGTGGGATAACAACCTGCACTACATCCTCGACTGGATGCAGGTCACCGTTTCCGACGGGCAGATGACCGACATCGGCACCCCCATGCTGACCGGCTGGTTCACCAAAGTCGAAGGCTACGTCTTCAATGACATCAACAGCAACGGCAAACGCGACCCCGGCGAGCCGGGCGTTTCCGATTTCCTGGTAGTGCTGAAAGACCGCGACAACAGCGAAATTGACCGCATGTCCATTTCAGCCATCACCGACGCAAACGGCTACTACGTCTTCGAAAAAGCCTACCCCATGGGCTCGTGGATGGTGCTCGAAGCCTACTCCGACCGTTACTACACCACCGGCATCACCTATCAGGTCGAAAACCAGCCCGAACCGACCACCGTCCTCGGCTCCGGCGTGGACGTGGGTTTCCTGCCCATCCTCGGTCAATCGGGACGTTTGGACTGGGGCGTGCGCCCCTACGCGCGCGGCGCCAACGGCGGCATCGTCGGCACGGTCTTCTATGACGTTACCCGCAACGAACTGGACGCCCGCTACCAGGCAGTGGAACCCTGGGCGCCCGGCATCCCCGGCCTGCTGGTGACGCTTTCCAAGCCCGTGTACTGCGGCACCAACGACGGCGTGCCTTGCGACCCCACCGAGACCTTTGAACTGGCTCCCGACGGCTCCATCGCCAAAGACCTCACCGCCGGCGGCGTTGCCTGCGGCACCAACCCCGGCGAACCGTGCGACCCCAGCGGCACATGGGAACTGGATAGTAACGGCAACTACAAAGTCGGTCCCATCGTCAGCACCGCCATCACCGAAGCCTGGGAACAGCCCACCGACTGCATCGCCCGCGACGCGCACGGCAACCCGCTCGTTTACCCCAGAGACCACGCCGTCCTCCCGCCCGATCCCACCGGCAAGCGCTGTCTCGAAGGTCCGCTGATGGGCACACAGTTCCAGAGCGGCTTCGCCACCCTCGACGGCAACTACGGCTTCGACACCGTGTACTCCGGCTTCGGCTCCGCTTCTGAACCCACCGGCGTCAGCATTCCCGCCGGCGATTACCTCGTCGAAGTGGTTGTCCCTCAAGACAGCCTCGGCAGACCCGTCTATCAGGTTGTGCGCGAAGAGGACATCAACATCTTCGGCGGCGACGAGTTCATTCCCGCCGTCCCGCCCCCGGCTTGCGCAGGACCCATGCACGTCGTGGATGTGGCAGGCGTCGGCGCGGATGGACCGAACGCAGTGGACAACCCCTCCTTTGCCGATGCGGGCGGCAGCGTCTTCGAAGGCATGCAAATGCCCCTGTGCAACGCCAAACTGGTCACGCTCAACAACGGCAAATCAGTGGCGCCCGCCTTCACCTTCTTCACCGACGTTCCCATCCCCGGCCGATGGAAAGGCTACATCATTGACGACCTGACCATCTCGACCGACCCCAAAGACCTGTTCTTCGGCGAAAAGGCTGGCGCGCCGCTCATCCCCATTGGCATTTACGACTTCACCAACCGCCTCGTCGCCAGCGTGACCTCGGACCCGAACGGCGTATTCGACATTCTCCTCCCCTCCACCCACACCGTCAACTGCCCATCGCCTTCGGGCGTATGCCCCAACGTGTACTACATGCTGGGCAACGATCCGAACCTGCCGGGCTACAACCCGCAGTACCGCACCATTGGCGCCAGTTTCGAAATCTACTCCGGCTTGATCATCCCCTCCGACCTCGCCCCCACCCAAATGGTGCCAGGCGTACTGGCGGGCGGCTCGCTCTTCAGTTACCCGCCGCAATGTCAGTTGGATGACGCCACGCCGCAACTCTTCCGCGTTTCACAGCCCTACGGCGCGCGCGGCTCCACCTTCACCATCACAGGCTTGGGCTTTGGCGCCTCGCCCGGCAGTGTCACCTTCGACGGCATTCCGCTTGGAATTTCCGCATGGAGCGACACGAGCATCACCGCCGTGATTCCCAGCAACATGCCGTTCGGTCCGCATCAGATGACCATCACCGCCAGCAACGGCAGAAGCACGGTCAACGGGCTCAAATATCACGTGACCGGCGCCAGTTACAACCCGCTGATCTTCGAAGTGGGACCGGGCAAGCCCTACGCCACCGTCCAGGCAGGGGTGGACGCGGCATCTGCCTCCACCAGCGCCCGCCCGAAATTGGTGGTGGTCTATCCCTCCGCAACAGGCATCTATCTCGAAAACGTCATCCTGTACGCCAAGATCAGCCTGCAGGGAGTGGGACCCGGCGGCACGTATGCCGACAGCACCAAAGTGCCAGGCTCCGTCATTGACGGGCGCGGCGTCACCGGCGACACGCCTTACGGCATTGCCTGGCAGGCAAAGATCACCAGCCTGAACTGGAGCGGCAACCAATCCATCTCCGAAGGTCCCGTCATCTATGTGGTGGCGCAGGACGGCGCTTTCACCAGCGCCAACCCCGCCAGCATTGACGGCTTCATCATTCAAGGCGGCGACCAGCAAGGCTTCCCCAATCAGGTGGTTGCCGCAGCCGACCCGACGGTCAAAGAAATCACCGGCGTTCAGGGCGGCGGCATCTACGTCAACGGCTATGCCCGCTATCTGCAAATCACCAACAACATCTTGCAGAGCAACGGCGGCTCCTACGGCGGCGCCATCCGCCTCGGCACGCCGCACCTGCCGGGCGCCTACAACGACAACCAGAACGATTTCATCCGCATCGCCAACAACCGCATCCTTGCCAACGGAGGCTCCAACCTGGCGGGCGCGGTCGCCATCTACTCCGGCGCCGAAGGCTACGAATTGGCTTACAACGACGTGTGCGGCAACTACTCGGCGGAATACGGCGGCGGCGTCAGCCACTACGGCTTAAGCCCCAACGGACGCATCCATCACAACCGCATCTACTTCAACCGCTCCTACGACGAAGGCGGCGGCATCATGATCGCCGGCGAACTCCCCGCCGACCCGAACCTCCTCACCCCCGGCGCAGGTCCTGTGGACGTGTATGCCAACCTGCTCCAGAACAACCTGGCGAACGATGACGGCGGCGGTCTGCGCTTCCTCATGGCGGGCAACTTCCCCTACAACGTTTACAACAACATCATCGTCAACAACATCTCCACCCATGAGGGCGGCGGCGTCTCCCTCAACGATGCCCCCAACGTGCGCTTCTTCAACAACACCGTGATGAAGAACATCACCACCGCCACCGCCATGACCAGCAACGGGCAGCCTGCCCCCGCAGGTTTGGCAACCTCCCGCAACAGCAATCTGCTGCAAGCCACCCTGCCCGGCGGATCGCCCATCTTCAGCGAACCCCTGCTGTTCAACAACATCTTCTGGGATAACCGCGCAGGCACCTTTGTCGGCAGCACCGTGGCGGGCATCGGTCTGACGGGCGACCCCTACCCCATCAACCAATGGGACCTCGGCGTCTCCGACGGCATCGGTCTGCTCTCGCCCACCAACTCCATCCTGCAGGTCACCACCGGCACGGTTCCCCACGCATCCAACATCGTCGGCGTGGACCCGGGCGTAGTCGCCACCTACGACACCAGCGTGCGCGCACTGCCCTGGCGCGGCAACCCCCGCTTCGTGGACATCATGATGATCACCGCCGACGCCACCCCCAACCTGCTCGGCGACTATCACCTTGCCGCCGGCTCGCCCGCCATCAACGCCGGCGCGGCGTCCAAGAGCGGCGTCAACGCCCCCACGCAGGACTTCGACAGCGGGCTTCGCCCCTCCAACGGCGGCTTTGAAATCGGCGCAGACGAGACCCCGGTCATTGCCGACCTCGCCATCACCAAGACCGACAACCTGACCACCGTCTCGCCCGGCGACCCGGTGCGCTACACCATCACCGTCACCAACGCGGGTCCCTCGGCTGTCACAGGCGCGGTCATCAGCGACGTGTTCCCCACGCCCTCCCCGCTCAGCGGTCCCATCACTTGGACCTGCGCCGCTGCCGGCGGCGCGACCTGCGGCGGAGGCGGCACGGGCAGCGGCAACATCAACCGCACCGTCAACCTGCCCGTCGGCGGCACGGTCACCTTCACCACCACCAGCGGGAGCGTTGCCTCCAGCGCCTCCGGTCAACTCTCCAACACCGCCATCGTGAGCGTCCCCGCCGGGCTGCTCGACCCGAACCTTGCCAACAACACCGCCACCGACACCGACACCATCGTGACCGTTTCCGACCTCTCCATCACCAAGACCGACAACTTCTACGCGGCGCTGCCCGGCGGTACGGTGGTTTACACCATCGTGGTCACCAACAACGGTCCTCACGCCGTGACGGGCGCCACTGTGACCGACAACTTCCCCGCCGACTTCAGCAGCGCCAGCTGGACGTGTTCCGCCACCAGCGGCTCGGCGTGCGGCGCGGTCATCAACAGCGGCAACTCCCTGAGCGCCTCGCTCAACCTGCTGAACGGCGGCAAAGCCACCCTCACCGCCACAGCGATCGTTTCGCCCAGCGCCGCGGGGAGCGTCTCCAACACCGCCTCGGTTGCCGTACCCGCCAACGTCGTGGACCCGAACCCGGCAAACGACACCGCCACCGACACCGACATCATCCCCGGCCCCTTCCCCACGCTCGGCGTCCTCGACAACTTCAACCGCGCCAACGGCGCGCTGGGCGCCAACTGGAGAGGCTGTACGGGAACGAACGTCTACCGCATTGACGGCAACAACGTCCAGGTGCGTACCAACGGCTTCGTCTACTGGAACGCCAGCACCTTCGGCGCCAACCAGGAAGCATACATCACCTTCAACAAAGTCGTTTCCTCTGCCAGCGAGCATGACATCCTGCTCAAGGTGCGCAACTTCCCGACCAACTGCGCCAACCCGGGCGGCACAGCCAGCGCCATCGAGATTCTCTACGACCCCAACCCCAACCCCGCCAACAGCCGCGTGCAGGTCTGGACGCTGACGCCCTCCACGTTCCCCAGCCCCAACTGGAACCTGCGCGCCACCTTCAACGGCGTCAACTTTGCCAATGGCGATACGCTGGGCGCGCGCACCTACTCCGACGGCACCGTCATCATCTACAAGAACGGCGTGCCCATCGGCATGGTCAACGTCACCCTGCCGAACGGCTCGGTGGCTGGATGGCCCGCCTCCCTGGCGGCAGACGGCGGTCAAATCGGCGTCTGGTTCCTCCGCAGCGGCGGCTTCCCCGTCCCCAACGACGCGCGCTTCGACAACTTCGGCGGCGGCACCCTGCCCTAACCCTTACCCGTGTCGTGGAGGAGGTCACCTCCGCCTCCTCCACGACCCCAAAGGAGCAACCATGAAATCCAACAACTTCACCCCTCGCATCAGCCGCCGGGAATTCCTCAAACTGGCGGGCGGCGGTCTGCTTGCCGCCGGCGGCTTGGGCATGCTGCGCAAATACATCACCCCCGAACTGGTGGCGTTTGCCCAAACGGAAGCGCCGGACAAAATCTTTGCCGCCACCGACGGCTGGATCTACCTCCCGCCTCTCCCCACGCCCTCGCCCTTCCACCCCGACGACCTCTCCCCCAACCCCAGCCTGTTCACCACCTACGTGTTCGGTTTTCGGGATGTCACCGGACAGACCGACGCGCAAATCCTCAACCAGAAGATGAAAGCGCAGCACTCCGCGCCCATGTTCTGGCTCGACCAGGATCAGCAATTCCGCCTCGAAATCCGCAACCTCGGCTTGCAAATGCGCCCCGACCTGGTGGACGCCCACACCCTGCACTTTCACGGCTTCAAAAACGCCATCCCCTTCTTCGACGGCGAACCCTCCTCCTCCGTTGCAGTGCCGATCAACCGCTCCTTCACCTACGTCTACCGCCCGCACGACCCCGGCACCTACATGTTCCACTGCCACGTCGAAGACACCGAACACGTCCACATGGGCATGACCGGGCTGGTCTTCATCCGCCCCGCGCAAAACGGAAACACCTCCCTCTACCCCAGCGGCAAGTACGTCTTTAACGACGGCGACGGCTCCACCGGCTACGACCGCGAGTTCGGCATGCTGCTGAGCGAAATGTGGGTGGACTCACACTGGGCAGACTCCCACATCCAACTGCCCGAATGGAGCGACTACAAACCCGACTTCTCCATGATCAACGGGCGCGTCTACCCCGACACCCTCGCCCCCAACGGACAGGGCTTCGACTCCAACGGCGACCTGATCCCTCCCGACGGTTACCCGAACCTTCAATACCAGCCGATCAGTTCCCTGGTGCAGTGCAACGCAGGCGAACGCGTCCTCCTGCGCCTTGCCAACCTCGGCTTCATGCAGGCTTCCATGACCCTCGAGGGCATCCCCATGCGCGTTGTCGGCAGAGACGCCACCCACCTCAACAACGGCGGCGTGGATTTGAGTTACCTCACCAACACCATCACCATCAGCCCCGGCGAAAGTTTCGACGCCATCTTCACCGCCCCGCCCCATTCCGGCGGAAGCGGACCCGATGTGTACCTGTTCTACAACCGCAACTTCGCCATGTCTCATTCCCTCGGCGACTTTGGCGTGGGCAAGCAGATGACCGAAATCCGCGTGTACCCCGCCGGGACACTGCCGCCTCAGGCGGAGCCGAACACCTAGCCGGCTCAGGAAAAAGGAGTAAACCATGCACAAGCATCTTTCCCTCAAACCGCACAAGGGTCTGGCAGCCTTTCTCCTGCTGGCGCTGATGGTCTCCCTCATCCCCTTTGGGATGCGAAACGCAAACGCCCAGGGACCGCAAAGCGACGGAATGGTCTGCACCTACGGACCCACCTTCACCCTCACCACCAACGACGGCTACATCGGCACGCCCGACGGCAACGTGGTGTATATGTGGGGGCTTTCCTCCGGCTCCGACCCGTTCCAATACCCCGGCCCTGTGTTGTGCGTCAACCAGGGCGACACGGTCACCATCGTGCTGCACAACACCCTGAACCGCAAGACCTCCCTCATCTTCCCGGGGCAGGAAAATGTCCTTGCCGATGGTCAGCCCGACGGTCCCGAATTTAGCGGCTCGACGCTGGTCTCCCTCGCCAAGACTGCCGCGGCAAACGGCGGCGCCGTCACCTATAGTTTCGTGGCAGACCGTCCCGGCTCGTTCATCTACCAGAGCGGCACAGAAACCGATATTCAGGTTCCCATGGGATTGTTCGGCGCGCTGATCGTGCGCCCCGCCGGTCACCCCGACTGGCTCTACGACGACCCCAGCACAGCCTTCAACCCCAGCCGCGAATACATCGCCCTCTTCTCCGAGGTGGACCCGGCGCTCAGCAGCGCCATGGAACTGAACCGCTCGTTCAACACGCGCAACTACCACCCGCGCTACTGGTTCATCAACGGACGCGGCCTGCCCGATACGCTGGCGCCCAACTTCGCCTCCTGGCTGCCCGGTCAGCCTTACGGCGCGCTCGTCCGCATCACCCCCTACCACCCCGTGCTCAACCCGCTCCCTGCGGCGGTGCGTTACATGAGCGTGGGAAGCGTGGATTATCCCTTCCACCCGCACGGCAACAACGTCCGCGTGGTGGGACGCGACGGCAGCCTGCTGGAAACTTCCGCCTTCGAGAACCTGGCGTATGACAAGTTCTCCATCCCGGTGGGACCCGGTCAGACGTGGGACACGCTCTTCACCTGGCAGGACGCCGAAGCCTACAGCGAGAGCAACCCGGTTCCGGTCTCTTTCCCCAACATCTTCGACCTGGTCTTCGGCACGTTTTTCAGCGGAAGCCCCTACCTCGGGTCGCAGGGACAAATTCCCGTTGGAACGACCGTCCAGAATCAGTGCGGCGAGTACTATCACATTGCCCACAACCATGCCCTCTACCAACTCACCTCCTGGGGCGTCGTCATGACCGGTATGGGGACCTACACCCGTATTGACCCGCCAACGGGTTGTCCGTAACGGGCAGGAAAGACGAGGAAAATCCCATGAAAAAAATCACTTTCCCCAACCTGCAGGCAGGGTTGCTGCTCTTCAGCCTGCTCCTTGCCATGCTCGTTTCCGCCGTCCCTGCGCAAGCCGCAGCGCTGCCTGCCTCCACCTGCACCGAAGCGGGCGGCGTGCGCACCTGCGACCTGTGGGCAACCACCGGCACCCTCACCCTGCCGGGCGGCTCCACCCTCACCATTTGGGGCTACGCGGCAGATGGCTCCAGTCCGGCCGGGCTTCCCGGCCCCCTGCTGATTGCCAACGCCGGCGAGACGCTGGTGGTGAACCTGCATAACAACCTGGGCGAGAGCACCTCGCTCTCCATCCCCGGCTTACCCGGCAAATCGGACAGGGCTGGAGCGGCAAGCGGCGGCGTCAAATCGTACACCTACGCCAGCCTGCAGCCCGGAACCTATCTCTATCAGGCGGGTCCCACCCCCAACGGAGAGCGGCAGGTGGCGATGGGCATGTACGGCGTGCTGATCGTCCGCCCGGCAGGCGCGCCGCAGCAAGCCTACGATTCCGCTTCCGCCTTCGACGATGAGGCTGTGCTGGTGATGAGCGAAATTGACCCGCTCCTGCATTCCAGCCCCACCACCTACGACATGCGCAACTACACCCCGCGCTACTTCCTGTTCAACGGCAAGGCATACCCCAACACCGACATGATTGACACGGCGGCGGGCAATAAAGTGCTCCTGCGCCTGGCAAACGCCGGCGTACACAGCCGTTCGCTGGGCGTGCTGGGACTGCGCTACTCCGTCCTTTCCATGGACGGCAACGCCTTCAAGCCGCATTTCGCGGTTGCCGAAACGCTGGGCGCCGGGCAAACGGCGGATGTGCTCATTCAAATCCCCGCCGGCGCGGCGGCAAACCAGAAGTACGCCGTGTATGATTCCAGCCTGCGCCTGATCAACAACAGTTCGCGCTTCGGCGGGATGCTTACCTTCATTCAGGTGACCGGCACGCCCGCCTCCGGCGACGCGAGCGGTCCCACCGCCAGCGGACTGGCGCTTGCGCCCAACCCCTCCAACGGCTCCAGCCCCGTCACCCTCACCGCCACCCTCAGCGACCTCGCCAGCGGCGGCAGCAATGTGACACAAGCCGAATACTTCATCGACTCGACCGGCGCCGCCGGCAGCGGCACGGCGCTCAATGCGGCAGACAGCGCCTTTGATTCGGTCACAGAAGCGGTCACGGCGGCGATTGACCCGTCGCCCCTCGCTTCGGGCAGTCACAGCATCTACGTCCACGGGCGCGACGCGGCCGGCAACTGGGGCGCCTTCACCTCCATCGTCCTCGTGCTGGACAAGGCAGGTCCCTCCACGAGCGGGCTGACCGCCTCCCCCAACCCCACCTTTGGAACCTCCAACGTTGCCCTGAGCGCCACCGCCAACGACAGCGCCTCCGGCAACAGCAATGTGACCGCCGCCGAATACTTCATTGACACCCTCGGCGCAAACGGCTCCGGCGCAGCCCTCACCCTGAACCAGACCGCCCCCATCACGGCGCTCACGGGAACCATCCCCGCCTCAGTGATGAGCGGCTTATCCGAAGGCTCGCACTGGGTCTATGTTCACAGCCTGGATGCCTACGGCAACTGGGGCGCGTTTGCCTCCCTGCAACTGAAAGTGGACAAGACCGGTCCCGCCACCGGCTCCCTGCAGCTGCGCCAGAACCCCAACAACGGTACCATCCCCTACTCGCCGTCCTTCCAATCCGTCCGCCTCGACGCCTCCTTCAGCGAACCCGGCGCAGGACCCACCACCTCCAATGTGGTCAACGCCGAATTCTTCATTGACACCGTGGGCGCAAACGGAACCGGCATCCTCATCACCCCCAACGACGGCATGTTCAACTCGCCCAGCGAAAACGGCTATTCCTACATTCCGTTGATTACCGTCAACGCGCTGCCCGAAGGTCCGCACGTCATCAGCGTCCACGCCAAAGACACGGTGGGCAACTGGGGTCCCTTCAGCACCATCACCCTGGTGGTGGACAAGACCGCACCCGCCATCAGCGGGCTGACGCTGACGCCTTCCACCACGAGCAACGCAGCGGTTTCCATCAGCGCCACCGCCAGCGACTCCGCCTCCGGCGGAAGCAACATCGCCGCCGCCGAATACTTCATTGACACCGCCGGCGCGGCAGGCAGCGGCACAGGCATGACCGTCGGCTCCGCCGCCCCAACGACCTCCATCACCGCCACCATCTCCGCCTCCACCGTTTCTGCGCTGGCGCCCGGCAGCCACACCGTGTACGTCCGCGCCAAAGATGCGGCGGGCAACTGGAGCGCCCTCTCCAGCGCCACGCTGACCGTCCTGGGCGACCCGCTGTACTTCTCCACGCTTGGCAACACCAACCCGCCCGGACTGGGCGGAACCGCCGACGATGCCGACCTCTACTACTGGAACGGCACAGCCTTCAGCCGTCTCTTCGACGCCACTGTGGCGGGCGTGCCAGGCGCCGCCAACGTGGACGGGCTGGAAGTGGTGGACGCCACACACTTCTACCTCTCCTTCGTGGCAGATGTGACCCTGCCCGGCATCGGAACCGTTCAGGATGAAGACGTGGTGTACTACAACAACGGCGTCTGGTCGGTGTACTTCGACGGCACGGCGCGCGGCCTGACCGCCGGTAACCAGGACATTGACGCACTCTCCATCAGCGGCGGCGTGCTGTACTTCTCCACGCTTGGCAACACCAACCCGCCGGGCGTGGCTGGCGCCGCCGACGACGCCGACATCTATTCCTGGAACGGCACAGCCTTCAGCCGCGTCTTCGACGCCACTGCGGCGGGCGTGCCAGGCGCCGCCAACGTGGATGGCATGACAGTGGTGGACGCCACACACTTCTACCTCTCCTTCGTGGCAGATGTGACCCTGCCCGGCATCGGAACCGTTCAGGATGAAGATGTGGTGTACTACAACAACGGCGTCTGGTCGGTGTACTTCGACGGCACAGCGCGCGGCCTGACCGCCGGTAATCAGGATGTGGACGCCTTCGACATCCCCTAGTTCATCTCTCTACACTCTGGAGGCTCCGGAGTTTCCCGGAGCCTCCAGAAAAACCCGAACCGTCCAGCCCAAAACATTCGTATCGCGCGGAGAACCGCCATGAAAAACAAACTTCTTCACTGGTCTGCCATTCTGCTCATCCTTGCCACCGGCTTGCTGCATTACATCACCGCAGCAGAGGAATACAGCCAAGCCCGCTACATGGGCGTGTTATTTCTTGCCAACTTCCTCGGCTCAGTGATTGCCGCCTTTGGCATTGCCCGCGGCAGACTGGGCTGGGGCTGGATTCTGGGCGGGGTCATCGCCGCCGGCTCCATCCTCGGCTACATCCAGAGCCGCACGGTGGGCATGCCCGGCATGGAAGTGGAGGCGTGGTACGACCCCATCGGCATCCCCGCCCTGATCATCGAGACCCTCTTCCTGACCGTCCTCGTTCTTGCCAAACCCTGGTCTGCCGCCGGCATTCGAGGGGCTGACTCATCCCCTGCCCCCCGCGCCAGCGAGCGGCAGGTCTCCTGGACGGCAATGGGGCTGGTTGGGTTCGCCGGCGTCTTCAGCCTGCTGAAAGTGTGGCAGGTGTATGAGGCGGGAAAAGATGTGTGCGGGCTGACCCTCGCGCATACCGAAGTGTTGTTTCAATCGCCGGCGGGCTTGAAAGTGCTTTCCGTTGGCAGTTCGTTTTTTATCATCTCTCTGGTGTCATTGTTCGCCGCCTTTGGCGTTTGGCGGCAAAAATTCTGGAGCGGGTGGGCGCCCGGCGCCATCGTTCCGCTCGCCTTGTTTTTCGGAAATTCTCAAAGCCGCATTGTTGGCGTTCCTGAAATTGCCGTCAGCGGCTGGAGCGACCCGGCCGGCGTCGCCCTCCTGTGGGGAATTGCCTTTCTCGTCATTTTTTTCCTTGCGAAGCCCTGGCTCGATTTGCTGAAAGAAAACACGCCAGCCCGGCAAAGTGGAAACCGCCAGCCGCTGCTCCTCGCTTCTCTGGCGGTCATCGTCGTTACGGTGGGCGTGTTCTCCTACCAGTTGGGCGCGGCAAAGAACGCCCCTCAGCACGCCCTGCCCGCCACCATCCTCTCCAACGATCAACTGGAACAGGAATACGGCATCCGCCTGACGCTGGTGGGCGTGACCGCCGCCGGCGGCATGGTGGACGTGCGCTACCGCGTCGTTGACCCGGTCAAAGCCGCCAAACTGATAGACGAAGAAGAGGGCGGCATCATGCCGATGGTCTATGTGGGCAACGGCAATATCATGCTCATGCCCGATATGCACATGCGCGAACAAAAACTCGTCGCCGGGCGGGTGTACTTTGTCCTGATTCCCAACTCACAAAACGCCGTCAAGCGCGGAAGCGTGGTGACGGTTGTCTTTGGCAATGTGGCAGTCGAACCCACCCTCGCGCAATAACCCGAAACTCCCATGAAAAAACACCTTGCTTCCTTTACGGCGCTGCTCGTACTCTTCAGCCTGATCGTTTCGCCAGCCTTCAGCCTGCCCGCTTCGCCATGGCGCGTGGCAGACGTTCCCGCCGTCAAAATTGCGCCTGCCGTTCAGGCGCGCCTTGCCTCCCTTCAGCAGGATGAAACCATCACCGTCATCGTACAGTTGCGCCAGCAGGCAAAACTCCCGCCGGGGAAAAACATTGGGCGGGCGGAACAGGCAGCAGGCGTGATTGACGCGCTGAAAGTGACGGCGGAAAAGACCCAGAGCGCAGTCAAAAACCTGCTCGAGACGGAAAAGTCGCAGGGCAGAGTCCAATCCTTTACGCCGTTCTGGATTTTCAACGGCTTCTCCGTCACCGCCACCGCCGACGCCATTCAGGAACTGGCGGCGCACCCCGATGTGCTTTCGATCACCCCCGACCAGTTGGACATCGTCCCCGCCTCCCTGCCGTCGGCGCTCAGCAACCCCGAAGCCAACATCACCCTCGTCAACGCTCCCGCCTTGTGGAGCAAAGGCTACACCGGGCAGGGCGTGGTGGTGGCTTCGATGGACAGCGGCGTGAGCCTCTCGCATTCTGCGCTTGCCACCCGCTGGCGCGGCGGCTCGAACAGCTGGTTTGACCCCTACGGGCAGCACGCCACCCCGGCGGATGTCAGCGGACACGGCACATGGACGATGGGCGTCATGGTCGGCGGCGACGAGGACGGCTCTTCGATTGGCGTTGCCCCCGGCGCGCAATGGATCGCCGTCAAGATGTTCAACGACGCCGGCAGTTCCACCGCCACCGCCATCCATCAGGGCTACCAGTGGCTGCTCGACCCCGACGGCAACCCCGCCACCGCCGACGCGCCTCACGTCGTCAACAACTCGTGGACGTTTGCCTACCCCGGCTGCAACCTAGACTTCGAGCCAGACTTGCAGGCGCTGCGCGCCGCCGGCATCCTGCCCGTCTTTGCGGCGGGCAACGGCGGTCCGTCGGCAGGCTCCAGTTACAGCCCTGCCAACAACCCCTCCGCCCTCGCCGTCGGCGTCATCAACAACAGCAGCGTCATCTACGGCTTGAGCAGCCGCGGACCCACCACCTGCGGCGGCTCCAGCGGCGTCTTCCCGGAATTGGTGGCGCCGGGCGTCAACATTTACACGACCGACCTGGCGGGCTTCTACACCACCGCCTCCGGGACTTCTCTCGCGGCTCCGCACGTGACGGGAGGGCTGGCTCTGCTTCTTTCGGCTTTCCCCACGCTGACAGTTTCTCAGCAGGAGAACGCCCTGCTCGCCTCCGCGGTTGACCTCGGCGCAGCCGGCCCCGACGACGTGTACGGCTACGGGCGGCTCGACCTGCTCGCCGCCTACAACCTGCTTGCCCCCGCGCCGCCTCCCTCCCTCACGCCTCTCCTGCCCTCCGGCGCAACCACGAATTGGAACTACACCTTCACCTGGCAGGGACTCCCCTCCGCTACCTGGTATCTGCTGGAGGTGCGGCAGTCAGACGATACGCAGGTCTGGTGGAGGTGGTACACCGCGGCGGACGCTGGATGCGCCGGCGGGACCGCCTGCTCGCTCACCCCCGCCGGGCTCAACCTCCCCAACGGCGACTACAAGT
>DAOUBY010000124.1:0-12292 GCA_034432325.1 Anaerolineales bacterium | reverse complement strand
TATAGAATTGCTCTTGAAAAACCATCACAACCGCGAAGATTTTGTAGCGCGACATTCATGTCGCTTTAGGTTGCGGAATGAATTCCGCGCTACGCAAGGCTTTGCGTAAATCCTGTATTCCTTACAAATGAGCCAACCGTCAGACTTTGAGTTTCCACAACGTGAACGGCTCGTCGAACCCTTTTATGTTCCCAGTAAACTGAGTCAACGCGCTGGGCGGAATGTTCTGCGCGCTGTAATTTTGCACCTCGGGGTCGTTGTAGAACTCTTCGGAAAAAATCAACTCGCCGCCTTTGGAAAAGCCCGGCAAACGCGCCGCGATATTCACCGTCGAACCGAAGTAATCCAGACGGTCATTCAAATTGACGACGATGCACGGTCCCTTGTGCAAGCCCACCTTGAGCCACAACGCCGGCTCGCCGCGCCCGGCAATTTCCGCCTGCGCCTTCCAGACCGCCCTCAACGCCTCGCTGGGATGGCGGAAAGCCGCCATGACCGCATCGCCCATCGTCTTGACCACCGCGCCGCCCTCCGCGGCAATGTATTTTTCCAGAATCTCGAAATGCTCGCGCACGCGCCCAAAGGCGGAAGCGTCGCCAATCGTGCGATACATGCGCGTCGAATCGCGCAAATCGGTGAACATCAACGTCACCGAACCGATGGAAATCTCCTCGCCGGGGCGAACGACCTCCGAAGCGAACAAATCGCGGAAGACCTGCAAAGCGGTCACATCCGCCGCCGTCGCCGCCTGATCGCTCCAGGCGGTGCGCTCCAGCGTAAAGGTTTGATCCGCCTCGGTGGCATTGACCAGGTTGAGGGTCGGCAGAAGTGAGGCGCGCACCTCGCCGGGCGCCCACCCAAACGCCGTCACGCGCAGGTCGAGTCGCGGCAGCCCCTCCCCATCGGCATACAGCGAGAGAGAACCGGGCGCATCCGAAGCGCGCAGGGTGTACCGTCCCGCTTCGAGCCGCACCGGCACAGGCAGCGACTTAAGCGCCGCCACCCTCTGCGTCATCACAACGTGCGGCTGCAGTTGCGGGCTTCCCACACAAAACACCGCCTCGAACCGCACAGGGCGCACGGAAGGGTTCGGCTTGAAGACCACCTCGATGTTGTGATCGAAGTTCGCCGTGAAATCAATCTGACAGGTGTTGCAATGCGACGTGCCATGCACCTCCGCCAGGTGGCTGTGACCGTCGGCAAGCCCGCGGCACGAGGGGCAAAGCAAATCCCAGGACATATCGAGGATGCCCGCCCGCGTGGCGCGCAGGAACATTTCCAACACGGCGCGGCGGCTCACCCCCCAGCGGTCTGCCAGCGCATACGGGCGGATGCGCTGAAGCGACAAATCGTCGGCGCGATCCAAAAACTCTTCGAGACGCGCCATCAGCGCATCATCCACACCCGGACCGATCAGCGCGTCACGCTGGGACCTGAAACGGGCGCGCCCGCCCGGGCTGAGTCCACGCGGACGGCTAATCTCGACCACGCCGCCGCTCTGCGCCGCCATGCGATCATACAAGCGGAAGGCGTTTTCGAAGCGCCTCCGCGCAACGAACCCAATCGCAAAGGGAATCGCCAGCGGCGCAAGGAGGTGACTGGAAAGGATGGTCGTCTGGTACGTGAGGCGCGTTCCGCCGTTTTCGAGGGGGTCGAGAGTCACCCCCACCCGCATCTCCTCGAGGGGGCCCGCGCTGTACCTGCGCACCACCCCGAAGGAATACGGATACGTCCACTCGAACGGTTCCTCCTCCCATTCCACCCTGAGGAGGGGAAGTTTCATCCGCATCCGCTTCACGCCTTTCACGTTGGCAAGCATTTCCACCTCGGGCTGACCGGTGTCGCGGTTGAAGCGGTTCGTATCCGAGGCGAGGGTCCAGAGCGCTTCGGGAGGGGACGCAAGGTCCCATTGCCAGGAAAAGTGAAATTCTTGGGGCATAAGGAATGGACGAGCGAATTGCTCCGAATTTTACAGCGAAAACATGAAAAAAACGTTGCTTTCCTGCTCTGCTGCGAGGATGTCATTGCGAGCGGCGTCCCGCGCCACCTGCCAGGGGACTGCTTCGTCGGCTTTCAGCCTCCTCGCAGCGACATGGAACAATGTTTGCAACAAAGCATTGCTTTCCCATAATCCCTTTAACAAGACCTTAACCCCAGGCGGAAAATCTCTTATGGTATAGTTTGTTAACAGACATGTCCGAAATCATTCTCATCGTCGAAGACGAACCCGCGCTGCGCGACGCCCTCGCCTACAACCTCAAAAAGGACGGTTTCACCGTCGAAGCGGTGGGCGACGGGCGCGCTGCGCTCGAATCGGCGCGCACGCTCAAGCCTGACCTCATCATCCTCGACATCATGCTCCCCGAGCTGGACGGGTTCGAGGTGGCGCGCATCCTGCGCAAGGAGATGTCCACGCCCATCCTCATGCTCACCGCCCGCGACGACGAAATTGACCGCGTCGTCGGTCTCGAAGTGGGCGCAGACGACTACCTGACCAAACCCTTCTCCATGCGCGAGTTGATGGCGCGCGTCAAGGCGCAGTTGCGGCGCACCCGCCTCCTGCAGGAGGAAATGGCAAAGTCTGGCGCGCTTCAGACAAAGCAGGAAAAACTGACCTTCGGCGACCTCGTCATCAACCTCAGCCGCCGCGAAGTGACGCGGAACGACAACCCCATTCCGCTCAAGCCAAAGGAATACGACCTGCTCGAATTCTTCGCCCGCCACAAAGGGCAAATGCTCTCGCGCGAATTCATCCTCGAACGCGTGTGGGGCTGGGATTACATCGGCGACAGCCGCACCGTGGACGTGCACGTCCGCTGGCTCAGGCAAAAGATTGAAGAAGACGCGAGCAGCCCGAAGCGCATCATCACCGTGCGAGGCGGGGGGTATCGGTTCGAGGGATGAGCGAAAAGTAATTGGTGATTGGTAATTACCAATCACCAATCACCAAGTACCAGCATGGATTTCACCCTTATTCTTGCAGTCGTTTTTCTGGCAATTGCCGCATGGTTCGCATGGCGGTACTACCGTCTGCGCCGCAGGGTGGATGAATTTGCAGCACGGCTTCGACAACAGCAATTCGATACCGACATCAAAGAACTCGAAAATCTCTCCAGCGCGCTTTCAACCCTTCTTTCAACCTTCAAGCTGGAGCACGCCAGCCTGGAATCGGAACGCTCCCGCCTCGCCGCCGTTCTCGAACAGATGACCGACGGCGTGCTCATCACCGACGCGCAGGGCATCGTCCAATTTGCCAACCCCGCCGCCGGCAAATTATTCCAAACCTCCAGCCCCATTCACAGAAGCGTTGCCGAGGTTCTGCGCCACCACCAATTGGTCGAAGCCTGGCGGCGCTGTCAGCGAACGCGCGAAATGCAAAGCGAATCGGCGGAAGTGCCCGCCCGCCACCAATACCTGCAACTCATCGTCATCCCCGACCAGCACGCCAACGGCACGCTGCTCCTCGCCCAAGACCTCACCCGCCTGCGCCGCCTCGAAACCGTGCGCCGCGACTTCATCAGCAACCTCTCGCACGAACTGCGCACGCCGCTCGCCTCCCTCAAAGCCCTGACCGAAACCCTGCAAGACGGCGCGCTGGACGACCCTCCCGCCGCACGCCGCTTCATTGACCAGATCCAAACCGAGGTGGACGCCCTGACCCAAATGGCGACCGAACTCCTCGAACTCTCGCGCATCGAATCGGGACGCCTCTCTCTGGACCTTCAGCCTGTGCCGCCCGCCGAACTGCTGACCTCCGCCTGTGAACGGATGAAACTCCAGGCAGAACGCGCCGGTCTCAGCCTGCGCGTGGAATGCGCGCAAACGCTGCCAAAGGTCAGGATTGATTTGCAAAGGATGGAGCAGGTGCTGGTCAACCTCATCCACAACGCGGTCAAGTACACCAGGCCGGGGGGAGAGGTGATCCTTTTGGCAGAAGCAGGTGCCGGCGAGGTCCGATTCGCAGTGCGCGATACGGGAATCGGCATCCCGGCAGATGACATCCCCCGCATCTTCGAGCGTTTCTACCGCGTCGAAAAATCCAGAGCCGGCAGCGGCACCGGGCTGGGGCTGTCCATTGCCAGGCACATCGTGGAGGCGCACAAGGGAAAAATTTGGGCGGAAAGCGTGGAGGGACAGGGAAGCACGTTTTACTTTACGCTCCCAGCCGCCTAAGTTTTGAGGGGGCGGAATCCTTCGCCGAGCGCTTCGTGGGCATAGCCGATGACCATGAAGGCGCGCGGGTCCACTTCCTGCACAATGGCTTTCAGCGTTACCACCTCGGCGCGCGTGATGACCACATAGAGAACAGGGCGTTCCGCGCCGGTGTACGCGCCGGTGCCTTCGAGAACGGTCACGCCGCGCAGGAGGTCATCCAAAATGCGCTGCGCCACTTCGCGCGGTTTGGCGGTGACGATCATCGCCGTGCGGACGGTGCCGCCGCCCTCCAGGGTGGTTTCGGCAACCAAGCCGCTCACGTAGAGGGCAATCATGGCGTAGAGGGCTTCCTTCCAGCCGAAGACGAAGCCGGCGCCGAGGATGACCGCCGTATCCACCATGAGGTAACTTTGGGTCATGGGGATGCCGCGCCAGTGATTGAGAATGCGGGCAAGGATGTCGGAGCCGCCGCTGGAGCCGCGCGCGCGATAGACCAGCCCATATCCCACCCCGCTGACAATGGCGCCGTAGAGCGAGTTGAGGAAGATGTCGCCCTGCAGGTCGCGGATGAGGGCAGCGCCGGCGCCGTTGGGGGCGAAGAGCGGGGTCTTGAGGAGCAGGTCGGTGGCGAGGGAGTAGGCGACGATGGCGGTTGCGGTGCGCAGGGCGAAACGGAATCCGCCAAGGAACCGCCAGCCCAGCAGAAACAGGGGAATGTTGCCGATCAAAATCATCAAGCCGATGGGCCAGCCGGTAAAGTGATTGATCAACTGCGAGATGCCGCTCACGCCTCCCGACGCCAGTTGCGCGGGGATGAAGAACAGACGCAGGGAAAGCGCCTGCATCAGCGCGGCAACGACGATGAGGGCATAGTCGCGGAGGGTGGGTAAAAATCTCTTGAGGGGGTTCATGCGTTTTGCTGCGGTTGGCATTTCAAGCGATTTGCACCCCCGCCAGTTTTTCGATCACCCCCACCACAGCGGAGTTATCCAAATCGCCCATGCCGAGTTCGATCATTTGCTGAAAGAGAGCCGCGTTCGCTTCCGCGCCGGAGACGGGGATGTCGTATTCCCGCGCGGTTTCGAGGACGATTTTCAGATCTTTGAGCTGCATGTGCGCCTTGAAGCCGGGCTGGCGGTTGCCGGCAAACAAACGCGGCGGCTTGACATCCAGCGTCCAGCACTGCGCCGCGCCGCCTTTGATGGCGTCCACCACTTTGCGGGGGTCCACGCCGGCTTTTCTGGCAAAGACGAGCAGTTCGCCCATTGCCACCATCTGCGCCGCGACCATGATCTGGTTGGCGGCTTTTGCCACCTGCCCGGCGCCCGCCTCGCCGACGTGCGTCACCGTTTTTCCCATCGCTTTGAAGACCGGCATGACCTTTTCCAGCGCCGCCGCTTCGCCGCCGACCATGATGGTGAGCGTGCCGTCTCGTGCGCCAATATCTCCGCCGGAGACGGGCGCATCGAGTGCGGAAACGCCCTTTTCGGCGAGTCTTTCGGCAATCCGGCGGGCAACGGCGGGCTTGATGGTGGAATTGTCCACGTAAATCAATCCCTCGTGCGCGCCTTCGATGATGCCGCTTTCGCCCAGAACGACTTGCTCCACATCGGGAGAGTCGGGCAGGTTGGTGAAGACCACGTCCACTTGTGCGGCGACCTCGCGAGGCGAAAAAGCGGCCGCCGCGCCTTCCGCAGCGAGTTCGTCCACCGCGGCGCGTGAACGGTTGTGAACGACGAGGGGAAAGCCCGCCTTGAGGATGTTACGGGCGATGGACTTACCCATCAATCCGAGACCGATGTATCCGACTTTGAGCATGAAAGACTCCTTTTTAGCCACAGAGCCACAAAGAGCACTGAGAATTTTGGGATGATTATAACCGTACCCCCACCCAGCCTCCCCCAAATACGACGAACTTCAGTCGTATTTGGGGGAGATGTCCCGCTTTGGCGGGACGGAGGGGGTTCCCAAAGCAAAGAACCTGCCACTCGAAGGAGGAGCAGGTTCCGGTTAAGTCTGATGCGGGCGGCGTGTTATTTGATTTCGTACGTCACGCTGACATTTACGGTGAAGGTCAACTGCCCGGGCTGGATCGGCACAGCCGCCGCTTCCGAAGCCGCTCCACCGCCACCCCTGCCTTCCGTCACGGGATAGTACACGCTATCCTGAAAACTGATGTTTTGCAGGTCGCCGAGGCTCACGCCGGCGGCATCTGCCAGTTCGCGGGCTTTCGCTTCGGCATCCTTCACGGCGTCGGCGCGGGCTTGCTTGAGCGCGGCGTCCTTATCCGCCACATCGAACTGAACGCTGTTGACGGTGTTGGCGCCCGCCGCAATGACGGTATCGAGCAATTCGCCGAGTTTGTCGAGGCTGCGCACGGTCACATAGACGGTGTTATCCACCGCGTAATACTTTTCGCCCGTGGAAGCGCCGGTAACCGGGTCATACTTGTCGAAGGGGTAAATGCTGAAATTCGTCGTGCGGATGTCCTTGGCGTCAATGCCGAAATCGCGCAGCGCCTGAATCATCTTCTGGGTTTGGGCGTTGTTTTCATTCACCGCCTCCGAAGCGGAGGGTTTCTCCGTATGCACGCCAACGTAAATGTAGGCAATATCCGGCACAAGGTAGGCGGTTCCCGCGCCCGAGACGCTGATGGTGCGAAGCGGCGGCTGCGACGCCGAGCCTGCAACGGCGGGTCCGCAGGCGCTGACCGCCAGCGCCAACAGAACGACAACTGCTGCAAGATAGAATCTGGTCTTCATGGTTAAACTCCTTTAGGATATGGTTCGTCGCTGGTAAGACGACGGCTGGCTCGAAAAGTTCCTGCAATTTCGGCGAATTTTGGTACAATCCTGACACATTTGTTCTACCCCCAAAGGGACGACATGCCCATCAACTATCAGGAAGTCTACTCACAAATTCAGACAATCGGCGCGGGCGCGAAGGAAAGAAAAAAGAGAAAAGAAGAAGCCCAAGCCCTGGCGCGCGAACTGCTCGCCAACTTCGATTCGCAACTGGATTTCCTGCGCGCCAAAGTGGATTCTGCCAAAGCGATTGACCCCAACCTCCGCTGCGCTTACCCCCTCGAAGAACCGCTCGCCTCTTCCTTCGACGTTCAGCCTGTCTCTGCCTCCCCCACCCTGATCGCCGCCGACGGCTCGCAAATCAACCCAGACCGTCACGCCGCGGTACAGTTCGGGCTGGTCAACGTGGGCGCGATCATCATGAAGATGAACGCCGCCGAACCGCCTCGAACTGTCACCGAAAGCGAACTGCTCTTCGGCGATGACCTGCTGCCCAACGGCATCCCCATGTCCGACGGCATGGTGGCGCTGCGCCGCGACCTGAAAGAGCGCGAAAAACTCGATGAATTGTCCAAAGGCATCGCGCAGGGAGAGGTGGTCACCTTCACCGACGGTCCCATCGAGTTGTGGGGGGCAAAGGGCGAGGATGCCCAGGAGTATTCCGCTTTCCTCGACAAATATCAAACGGTGCTTTCGCGCCTGCAATCGCGCGGAGTCATCACTGCCGGCTATGTGGACAAACCCTCCGCCGACCTGGTGGTGCGCCTGCTCGAAATTGCCATGGCAGATGGCGAACAACTCCAGCGCCTGCGCGATTTCCATCCCCTGCGCGGCGTGAGCGACCGCTGGCTCTACGGCGAGCGCGAAAAGCCGCTCCTGCCGCCCGGTCACCGTTCGGCGGTATTCAAAATCCAATCCAGTTCCGAGAAGCGCTATACGGGCGTCTTATCCCTGCACTTCTTCTACCTCAACGCCGGCACAGAGGGGCATCCCTACCCCGTGCGGGTCGAAATCCCCAAATGGGTGGCGGACGACAGGGAAAAACTGAATTTGCTGCACGCAGTTCTCGTCGAACAATGCCGCATGATGGGCAACCGACCGTATCCGTATCTTTTGCATCGCGCGCACGAAACGGCGGTGGTGAAGAACGAGGAGAAAGAGCAAATCGAGCAATTGCTAACCATGGAACTGCGCAAGAACAACGAAGACGTGGACGATGGCTCTCACAAACAGTCGGCGAAGGATTTGAATGGAAGAACAAAGAGATAATGTCGTTGGGAGCGGAGCGAACGCTCCTCGCAATGACAGGAGGCTACCATGACTCAACCAATCGAAATCGGGCGGTTACTCCGCGCAGGGACGACAGGCTTCGTTGCGGGATGCCGCGTCAACCAGTTGGACGCCCCTTCGTTCGGGGCGCTGGTGCGCGCGCCCCTGGGGGAGGGGTACCAAATCTTCGGCATCATTCATGACATTCACATTGACGATGACGGACTGGTGCGTCAACTTGTCACAGCGGATAACGTCAGCGAAGCGGTGATGAACGACAACCGCGTCAACCGCATCGTGCCGGTGGAAATGTCGGTGCTGGCGGTGGGGTATGAACAGGACGGAAAGATCTTTCACCTCCTGCCGCCTCGCCCGCCGTTGAGTTTGGACGTGATTTATCTGTGCGACCGAAAAGATACCGTGCGTTTCACTGAACGCTTTGGGTATTTCAGACACATTTTGAATGCGAAAGATGCGCCGATTGGCGAGGTGATAGCCGCTCATTTGCTGCAAGCAAGCAGCGCGAGGGGAACCGACCGTGAAAAATGGAAAGAGTCTGCGACGCAGGAAGTGATTACCCTGCTGCGGGACGATTACCCGACATTGATGGCTGTGCTGGGCGCGTTGAGCGATGTGAGCGTGTAACGCGGTCAGATCACCCGCTCCACCTTGAACGGCGGCCCTTCGGGTTTTTCCTCGTCGAACTCCCGCGCCGCGAGGTGACCGGCAAACACCGCCTGCGCAATGATGTTCGGCGCTTCGGCGTCGCCAATCAGCCGCAAGGAGCGCAGTTTGCCCGCCGCAAGCGCAGGCTGAAGAGCGTCATACAGCGCATCGTTGGGGAGCCTGTCGCTCACCAATACCACTCCATCGCGCGGCAACTCGCTCGTTTCTCCCGAAATCGTATTCGATAATTTCACAAAATCATTTCCAATTTCGCTCACCACATTCTGCACATAGAACTTCACCCCCAGTTTCATCAATCGCGCCTGAATCCGTTCCTGCTCCAGCGTAAACTGCGACCAATACGAAACCATCGGCGCGGGCGTGACGAGCGCAACCCTGCATCCATTCATCGCAAGCAGTTCCGCCAGCACGCCGCCCATGTAGTAATGGTCGTCATCGTATATTACAAAATTACCAGTCACCAATTTGCCAATTCCGCCTTCCTGCATTAAGTCATCGGGGCTAAACACATTCCCCAACTCGTGACCGGGGATCGGCTTCCACAAGGTGCGCCCCACGCCGTCGCGCCGCCAGGCTGCGCCGGTTGCAATGATGACGTTCTGCGCGCCCGCTTCGAGAATGTCTTCGGCTGTCATGGGGCTGGAGAGATACAGCGAGACGTTCTGCATTTTTCGGATCTGCGTCAACCGCCAGTCCATCACCCGCCGCCACTCGTTCAGCCCCGGCAGCGCCGACTCGCGCAAGACGCGCCCGCCCGCTTCCCTGCGCGCCTCCAGCAGAGACACCCGATACCCGCGCTGACCCAGCGCCCGCGCACATTCCAAACCTGCTGGTCCCGCGCCGATGACCATGACCTCCCCCTCGCTCTTCTTCGGCGCGATGAGTTCGGGATGCCAGCCGCGCCGCCATTCCTCGCCCATCGCCGGGTTCTGCGTACAACGGATGGGAACGTAACGGGTATCGCCCGTTACACAGATGTTACAGCCGATGCACTCACGGATGTCTTCAATGCGCCCTGCCTTGATTTTCGCCGGCAGGAACGGGTCGGCGATGGAGGGACGCGCCGCACCGATGAAGTCCATCACACCGCGCTTGATCGCCGAGACCATCGCCTCCGGCGACGTGTAACGCCCCACCCCGACGACGGGTTTGCTCGTCAGTTGCTTCACAAAGGAAATGTACTTCTCCTGATGCCCCTCCTTCTCGAAGCGCGAGGTCGCCGAGTCGTGGCTCCAGCCGCTGACGTTCACATCCCACAGGTCGGGCAGTTCCGCCAGCATGGCAATCACGTCATGCCCCTCGCCCTGATGGGTGATGCCGTCCTCGCCGAGCAGTTCGTCCACGGCAAAGCGCACCGCCACCGCGCACGTGTCGCCCACCGCTTCTTTTGTGTCCTCGATCAACTCGCGCAGGAAACGCACGCGGTTTTCCAGCGAGCCGCCGTACTCGTCCGTGCGGTCGTTGTAACGCCTGACGATGAACTGCATCGCCGCCGTCATGCCGTGACCCGCGTAACAATACACAATATCGAAGCCCGCCCGCTTTGCCCTGAGCGCCGCCTGCCGATGCCAGCGGCGCACATTGCGAATGTCCTCCTTGTCCATGCGGCGGGTTTGGACGGGTTCATAGCCCGAACCGCCCAGCGTCCCCATTGAGCGCGGCGCGAGCGGCGGCACGCGCGAGTACAGGTTCACAGCGTCAATCCCGTTGTACGAGAGTTCGATGCCCGCCAGCGCTCCGTGACGATGCACCGCTTCCGTCATCAATTGCAGGGCGGGAATGTCGTCGTCGCTCCACAGCCTGCCCTCGAAATACGGCGAAAGGTCGCTGGTGTGGTGAATCTCCGTCTCTTCGGTGCAGACCACCCCCCAGCCGCCTTCCGCCTTCATGCCGCGCATCGCCGCCATGCCGTGCGGCATGCGGTGGCCGAATCCGTTGCAGTGCGGCACCTGATAAAAACGATTGGGAGCGGTGACAGGTCCGATGCGAAGCGGTTGGAAGAGAATATCAAACGGGCTGGTCATGTCGGCATCCTTTTTATCGAAGAATACCATCCGATGACTCAGCCCGTCAAATGATTTTCATCCGCACTTTATTTCAGCAATTCGGGGATGACCTTCAACATTTCGCTTCGCACCCGACGGAAGACCTGCATCTGCTCTTCGTCCGTCCCCTCCGCCTTGGCAGGATCCACAAAACTGTGATGGAGACGTTTGCCCGCCCTGCCGGGCCACACGGGACATTCCTCCGCCGCCGAATCGCAAACCGTGACGACAAGGTCGAAGTCCTTCGTGGGCAGATCGTCAATGTGTTTCGATTTGCCGACGTGAGCAATGCCGATTTCGTTGAGCGCCCGAATCGCTTTGAGATGCACGTAACCGGCGGGCTTTGTGCCGGCGGAGTATGCCTTCCACGCTTTGCCATAGTGCGCGTTGACGATGGCTTCCGCCATTTGCGAGCGGCAGGAGTTGCCGGTGCAGAGGAACAATACGGTTTTCATTTATCCGAATCTTCCGGTGATGTAATCTTCCGTCCGTTTTTCTTTGGGGGCGGTGAAGATGACGCTTCCTTCGCCATATTCGACAAGTTCGCCCTGTAAGAAGAAGGCGGCGTAATCGGCGGTGCGCCCCGCCTGTTGAACCGAGTGCGGCACAAGGACGATGGTGTAGTCTTTTTTCAGTTCCTGCAATGCGGCTTCCACCTTGCCGGTGGAGATGGGGTCGAGTCCGGAGGTGGGTTCGTCGAGCAGGATGATTTCGGGCTGCAGCGCCAGCACACGGGCAAGGCAGATGCGCTGCTGCTGCCCGCCGGAGAGTGCGATGGCGGGGTCGTCGAGGCGGTCTTTGACTTCGTCCCAGATGGCGGCAAGGCGCAGACTGCGCTCAACAGCCTCGTCAAGGCGCGAGCGGCGCGTCTCGCCTGCCAGTTCCAGCCC
Organism: Anaerolineales bacterium; assembly: GCA_034432325.1. Taxonomy (GTDB): domain Bacteria; phylum Chloroflexota; class Anaerolineae; order Anaerolineales; family Villigracilaceae; genus Defluviilinea. Next base: position 442 of record DAOUBY010000124.1, on the reverse strand, counting down.
ATAGGTCAGGTTGGCGCGGATGCTCATCGGCAGGACAACCGGGCGGGCAAAGACCATGCCCACTTTGCGGCGCAGGGCGATGACGTCCGTTTTTGGGTCGAGGATGTTTTCGCCGTCAATCATGATTCTCCCCTCCACAACCTGCACGTCCGCCAGGTCGTTGAGGCGGTTGAGGCAGCGCAAAAGCGTGGATTTGCCGCCGCCTGCGGGACCAAACAGAACCGTGATGGCATTGGCGGGAATCTCCATGCTGACGTTCCGCAGGGATTCGGTGCCGTCGGAATATTGGAGGGAGAGGTTTTCGATGATGATTTTGTTCATTTATGATTTTCTGCGCAGCGCGAATTCGGCGTTAGAGAGTGTTTTATAAATCGAGATTTACCGCAGATGAACACGGATGAAAACTGATTCTGAAGAAAAACGGGATGAAATTCCCTTGTAA